>CAIPVR010000116.1 GCA_903868545.1 uncultured Actinomycetes bacterium | reverse complement strand
GTGGAGCGCACGTAGACCACGCCGGTCTTCCCGTTGGAGTTCTCCTTCAGGCCGATCACCTCCGAGGAGGTGCGCAGCGTGTCGCCGACGTGCAGCGGCCGGTGGAAGCGGCAGTCGGCGTAGCCGAGGTTGGCCACCGCGTTGAGCGACACGTCCGGCACCGTCTTGCCGAAGGCGATGTGGAAGCCGATGAGCTCCTCCACCGGCGCACCGGGCAGGCCGCAGGCCGCCGCGAAGGGCGCCGACGACGGGATCGCGAACCTCGTGGGGTAGAGCGAGCCGTACACCGCGCGGTCGCCCTCGGTGATGGTGCGCGGCGTGGCGTGCTCGATCACCTGGCCCACGCGGAAGTCCTCGAAGAAGTTGCCAGGGTTGGCGGTGATCATGGGTCAGCTCCTCGGCCGGCGGATCTCGGGTCACGACACGCTACGCACCGCGTCCCACCGGCCCGGAATCGGCGCCCCGCCACCGGGTGCCCGCCACCGGTGGGCCTCCACGGAGGACCGGGTCGTAACCTCCCGCCATGCCGAGACCCGACCGGCGGGCGCGCCGGGCCCGCTCCTGGGTGTTGCACGCCGGCGTGGCGGCCGGGGCCGCCCTGAGCGTGGCCGTCGACCGCCGGGTCCGGCGCTCGGTGCCCGGGGAGACACCGTTGGCCGTGGGGGTCGTTGCCGCCGGCTGGTACGCCGTGATCGCAGCGCTCGAACGTCGTCACCCGTACCGGACCGGGTGGAACGACCCCCGTGACGACGACACCACCGCGGACCTGGCGTTCATGGCCACCACGTTCGGCACCGCCCTGGTGAGCGAGCCGCTGGGCCGGGCAGCCGCACGCCGCACCGGGTTCGACCTCCGGCTCCGACGCCTGCCGACGCCGGTGGCGGTGGTGGCCTCCGTGGCGCTCTACGACCTGACCCACACCCTCCACCACCGCCTCGCCCACGAGTGGGGGCCGGCATGGCGGGTGCACTCGGTCCACCACAGCCCGGAGCGCCTCTACTGGCTGAACGCCACCCGCTTCCACGCGCTCGAGGCGTTGTGGGACGGCGTGATCGAGTCCTTCCTGCTCGGCGTGCTGGGTCTCAGCCGCGACCAGCAGATCGGCCACCTCGCCGTGCGCGCCCTGTACGGCCAGTTGCAGCACTGCAACATCGACCTCGAGAGCGGACCGCTGGACCGGGTGTTCAGCACACCGGACCTGCACCGCTGGCACCACTCGGTGGTCTACGAGGAGGGCGACAACAACTTCGGGGCGATCACCTCGGTGTGGGACCAGCTGCTGGGCTCGTTCCTCCGGCCCCCGGCACCGTTCGACGGCCGGACCGGCGTGGGCCGGATGCCGGACTTCCCCACCGGGTACCTGGACCTCCAGCGCGTGCCGGCGGACTGGGCCGGGATCCGGGAGCGCAACGCGGCCACCTGGTTCGGCAGGGAACCCGCCGACGCCTGACGCGACGGACCGGAGCCCGTTCGACCGCAGTCACCCTGCTCGGTACCCTCGAGGGAGCGGGACGGGTGCACGTTCCGCGGGGGCGACATGGACGAGGTGCGGGGGGTGGTCCCGCCGAAGCAACGGCGCAGCCGCGAGACGGTGGAGAAGATCCTGCGCGCCGCGGAGACCCTGGTGGCCGAACGGCCGTTCCGCGACATCACCGTGCAGGACCTCTGCATCGAGGCCGACGTCTCGCCGTCGTCCTTCTACGCTCGGTTCCCGGCGAAGGAGGACGTGCTCCTCGCGGTCTTCGACCTGCACTCGAGGGAGGCACGCGAGGACGCGACGGCCGTCATCAAGGAGGTCGTGGACCGCTCGGGCTCGGTGGAGGAGGTGGTGCGGGCCCTGCTCGGCGCCTACCTGCGCTTCGTGCGGCGCAACGGCCCGGTGATGGTCTCGATCTTCGGCGACCGTGGACTGACCGACCGCTACTGGGCACTCGGGTCCGAGATCTCCGACGACCTCGGCGACCTCCTCACCGCGCTGTTCGGTGCCGAGACGCCCGACTTCCCGGTGAAGGCCGAATTCGCGGCCCGGGTGGCGGCGGCCAGCATCCAGCGGGCCATCGGACTCCCCACCCACTTCGGGGAGCGGATGGGCTTCGACGACCAGCAGCTCCTCGACGAACTGACCGCCATGCTCACGCCCTATCTCAGGGCCGCGGCGAAGGAGTCGCCGAGTCGGGATTGACCGTTCCAGTTCCGTTGGGTGTGATGTGTGGGCCGGGTGGAGCACCCGGCCCGGGGCGGCGATCCCCGGAAGGGTGAACGATGCGGCCGCGCTGCGGTGGCAGAGGGGGAAAGATGACGACGACCCGACGACGCGCGCCCGGGCGCGCTACGACGCGCCGACGGCGCTGGACGGTGCTCCTGGCCGCGGTGCTGGGGCTCGCCGTGCTGGGCGCGGCCTGCGCCCCGGCGCCCACGCCCGGCACCACCACGACCACCACGGTGCCCGGCACCATCGACCCGGAGATCGCCCGGCTGCTCGACGACCCCGAGTTCGTCGCCCAGTTCGGTGACACCGAGGAGGAGCGGGCCCGGATCGTGGCCGACGTCCGGGACATCCTCTCCAAGGACGCCGAGTGGCCGGTCGACCCCGACCAGATCGCCCAGAACGACACCGACAAGAAGGCGGTGGAGACGGCGCGCAAGGAGGCCGAGGCCGCAGAGGCCGCCGAGAAGGTCCGTCAGGCCGCCGAGGAGAAGAAGCGTCTCGACGCCGAACTCGCGGCCCCGTCCCTCGAGGAGCTCGAGGCGGCACAGACCGACGGTTCGGACGCCTTCGACTACTCGGCCACGCCGGAGGCGTGGGCGGCCACCGAAGGCTCCGCCGAGGCCGTCGACACGATGCAGTCCACCTACGCGGCGACCAAGGCCAAGGTGCAGGAGCTCCGGGACCAGCTCGCCGCCGACGGTCGGCTCGAGGAACTCGACGCCATCCCGGGCTACGTCCCGCCGCAGGGCCAGGGCGACCCGCAGTACGCGGCCATCTGGGCCGAGCTGAAGGACCGTGGGCCGGCCACCGGCGCCTGCATCAACCGCGACAGCAACCGCGCGGCGCCCACCCCGAACACGTTGCGGCCCGGCACGATCTACACCCCCTACCAGAACACGTTCGCCGGCTCCTCCGGCACCCCGACACATCTGGGCCAGCTCCAGACCACGATGATCGGCGGGAAGCGCCACTTCATCGTGGAGGGCCACCTCGGCGACATGGACGTGCTCGGCCTGATCCCGTGGATGGAGATCCAGACCAACCTCAGGGCGCGGATCACCATCCACACCCCGAACAACATCGTGAGCAACTACGACGGCATCGGCCCGTTCATGTACGAGGCGGTCCCCGGCCAGGCCGTGCAGTCCGGCCAGGTGCAGGTGCTCTGCTACAAGGAGGACCTCGGCCTGCCCACGGGTGCCCCCATCCGCCGGGCCTTCTTCCGTGCCTTCATCCCGATGGACCCCGGCGGCGTGCCGCTCACGGAGCCCGGGTT
>CAIPVR010000115.1 GCA_903868545.1 uncultured Actinomycetes bacterium | reverse complement strand
GTCGACCACGACGTCGACCACGGTGCCGAGCACGACCTCGACCACGTCGACCACGACGTCGACCACGGTGCCGAGCACGACCTCGACCACGTCGACCACGACGTCGACCACGGTGCCGAGCACGACCTCGACCACGACGACCTCGACGACCTCGACCACGTCCTCCACGACCTCGACCACGGTGGCGCCGACGACGTCGACCACGGTGGCGCCGACGACGTCGACCACGGTGCCGTCGCCGACGGTGGCGCCGGCGACCACGATCCGGCCGTCGACCACCGAGGCGTCGACCGCCCAAGCGGCGACGGCCGTGGCCGCCGAGACCACCGTGCCGCTGCAGGTGGCGGGTGCGACGGTCACCCGCTCCGGCGGGGCGAGCCTCGCCTACACGGGCAACTCCTCGAGCCTCCTGCTGGTGTTCGGCGGCGGCCTCCTCCTGGTGGGCATGGCCCTGCTCGGTGGCGCCACCCGCCGCCGCAACGTCGCCTGATCCGGGCGGTGCCGGGACGGCGTGGTCCCGGCACCGCACACGGTGAACGGTCCGGCCTCCCGGGGTCGGACCGTTCCGCGCGGGGCCTCAGGTGCTGAACGCCGTGCCCGAGCGGTGGATCGCCGCCGCGTCGGTCCCCAGGTAGGCGGCCACCACGGCGGGGTGGGCGAGCACGTCCGCCGGCGGACCCTCCACCAGCACCTGGCCGAGCTCCATCGCCACCAGCCGGCCGCAGAGCCCGGCCAGGAGCGGCATGTCGTGCTCGATGACCACGAGCGCGGCACCGGTGTGGTCCCGTATGCGCCGCAGGAGCGGCCCGAGCGCCTCGGTCTCCTTCTGCGCCACGCCGGCCGACGGCTCGTCGAGCAGCATGACCACCGGGTCCTCCGCGAGCAGGCAGCCCAGCTCCACGATGCGGCGGGTGCCGGTGGAGAGGGCGGAGGTGGGCGTGTGCTCGTAGCGGCCGAGCCCCAGCAACCGCACCAGTTCGGCCGCCCGGCGCAGCGTCACGGCCTCGGCGAGGTACGAGGCGGGTTGGCGCGTGGCGTCCGCGACCAGCGACCGGTTCTCCACGGTGCGCTCGCAGGCCACGGCCAGGGTCTCCAGCACGGTGAGCGACGGGAACAGGCGGGCCTCCTGGAAGGTCCGGCCCAGCCGGCCACGGGCCCGTTCGAACGGCGCCCACTCCGTCACGTCGGTGCCGCGCAGCAGGATCCGGCCGTGGTCGGAGCGGTGGAACCCGGAGATGCAGTCCAGCAGCGTCGTCTTGCCCGCCCCGTTCTGCCCGATCAGGCCGACGATCTCGCCGGGCTCCACCCGGAGGTCCACGTGGCTCAGCGCCTCCACACCCCCGAAACGCTTCGTGAGGTCCTCGACCACGAGCACCGGGCCGTCGCCGCCCGCCGGTGCCGAGGGCGGGAGCTCGCGCAGGTCGATGGGGACCACCGGCCGGTCCGGGTCCGCGGTGTCGGCGCGGCCGTCGCCGTTCCCGGCGGTGTGGTCGCCGTTCCCGGCGGTGTCACCGGCGAGGAACACCGACCGCAGCAGGTCCGGCCGTTCGAGCAGGTCCTGCGTCGGCCCCTCGAACCGCACCTGCCCCTTCTCCATGAACACCGCGCGCCCGGCCAGGGTGAGGGCCACGTTGACCGACTGCTCCACCACCACGATCGTCATGCCGGTCTCGTTCAGCCGGCGGACCACGTCGCACAGCGCGGCCACCACCAGGGGCGAGAGCCCCAGCGACAGCTCGTCGATCAGCAGTACGGAGGGTCGCAACAGGAGCGTGCACGCGAGCGCCAGCTGCTGCTGCTCCCCGCCCGACAGGTCGCCGGCCAGCTGGTTCCGGCGCTCGCGTAGTACCGGGAACAGCCGGTCCACGTCCTCGAGGTCGTCGCGGATCCGGGAGGTATCGGTGCGGAACGTCCACGTGGCGAGCCGCAGGTGGTCGGCCACCGTGAGGGTGGGGAACAGTGCGCGGCCGCCCGGCATGAGGGCCACACCGGAGCGCACGATCCGCTCCGGCGACAGGTCGTCGATGCGCTCGCCCCGCAGCGACACCTCGCCGCGGCACGGCGACAGGCCCGCCACCGCCCGCAGGAGCGTGGACTTGCCGGCGCCGTTGGTGCCCAGCAGCGCCACCACCTCGCCGTCGCCCACCTCGAGGTCCACCCCGAAGAGCACCTGGAGTTGCCCGTAGCTCACGTCCACGCCCCGAGCCGCCAGTGCCGGGACCGGGGGCCGCCAGTCGCCTGCCGGCACCTCACCGACGAACGCCGGCGGTCCCGTGGGCACGGGGCCCACCTCCGGGGAGGGGATGGCCGGTGTGTCGTCGCCGGGAGCCGCGGTGGCGGGTCCGGCTCGGGTGGCGAGACGGCGGGCCACGGCGTCGCGGGCGCGGGCCGCGAGACCGGCGAGGCCCGCCGGCAGCACCCAGAGGACCACCAGCACGCCCACTCCGGCACCGACGAGCCGGATGGTGGCGTCGAGGTCCTGGCCGCCGCGCAGCAGCGCGGCACCGACCGATGCGCCACCGAGTGAGCCGAGGCCGCCGATCGTGGCACCGGAGAACACCTCCACCGACATCACCGGCTGGTACGAGCCGGCCCGGACCCCCTGCAGCAGGAGCACGTGGAGTCCGCCCGCGAGGCCGGCGATCGCGCCCGAGAAGACGAACCCGGAGAGGGTGGCCCAGCGGGTGGGCACGGCAGCGGCCTCCGCGGCCTTGCGGTTGTCGCGTGCCGCGATCAGGAGCCGGCCCGACCGCGACCGCCGCACGCCGCGCGCCAGCGCGATCACGAGTGCGAGCGCGGCCAGGCAGCACCACAGCATCGCCCGCTCGTCGGCGAGGTCCACCCGTCCCCACAGCAGCGGTCTCGTGAGGGACTCGGGGATCAACTCGGGGAACACGTTGGGGTTGAGCACGTAGCCGTCGAGCACCACGGCGAACGCGAGGGTGACCACCGCGAGGAACGGTCCCCGGATGCGCAGGGCCGGCACGCCCAGCAGCACCGCCACGAGCGCGCCCGCCGCGGTCGCCACGAACAGCGTGACGAAGAGGTCGACGTTCCAGCGGGTGAGCAGGTTGCCGGCGACGATCGCTCCCACGCCCACGATGGCGAACTGTCCGAGGCTGATCTGGCCCGCCCACCCGGTGAGCACCACGAGGCTCACCGCGACCATGGCCCAGACCGCCACGACCGACACGGAGAACGCGTCGCCGGGTGCGAGCCACAGCGGCACGAGCACGGCGGCGGCCACCAGGACGACGAGGCCCGCCGCGCGGGCCGCCCGGACGCTGCGCAGCGCTGCGACCGCCGGGTCCAGGGCCCGCACCAGGTCCGCGTCGCGCCAGCCGCCGTCGGCGTCGTGGGCACGGGACTTCGCGGCGCGGTCGGTGAGGAGCGCCACCAGGATCACCACGAGGACCACCACGTCGACCAGCGCCGGGGTGTCGGCGTTCCAGCGGACGAGTTCCTGCACCACGCCGAGCACCACCGCTGCCGCGAACGCCACGGTGAGCTTCTCCATGCGGGCCACGATCGCCGCGGCGAGCGCCGGCAGCAGCACGGCCGGGCCGGCCGCCGCCGAGGGGGACGCACCGAGGAAGGGTGCCTGGAGCACGAAGGTGAGGGCCGCGAGCGCCCCGGCGATCGCCCACACCGTCGTGGTGAGGCGACGAACCGGGATGCCGAGCAACCGCGCCCGTTCGGTGTTCTCCGCCGCGGCCCGCACCGCGGTGCCGGCGAGCGACCGGCGGAGGAACCACCCCAGCACCGCCACCACCACCGGGACCACCGCCACGCACAACAGGTGGTTGCCGGTGATGAGGGCCGGTCCCACCTCGAAGCTCAGGGAGCTCAGCGGGGTGTCGTACGCGCCGAGCACCAGGCCCCGCGCCCCGAAGACCCGTTCGGGGATCAGCAGCTCGACACCGCCGAGGACCTGGGCCACGCCGATGGTGGCGACGGTGAGCACCAGGCGCGGTGCGTCGGCGAAGCGGCGGACCACGGTGAACTCCACGAGCGCGCCCACGCCGAGGCCGAGCAGCGGTGCCACCACCAAGGTGACCGGGTACGGCCATCCCCAGCTCAGGAACAGGTGCACGGCCACCAACCCGGCGAGCCCGGCCATGGCCCCGTTGGCGAAGTTGATCACGCGGCTGGCCCGCCAGATCAGGATGAGCCCCACCGCGGTGAGCCCCGTGGCCGAGCCCAGGATCGCGCCGGCGAGCACCTCGCCCGGTGGTGCGCCGTTCGGCAGCACCGCTGCGGCCACCGCCCACGCCGCCAGCAGCGCCACGGTGGCGAGGCCCCAGCGGCCCGCAGGGCTGGCGGTGATGCGCTCCACGTCAACCGGCCGCCGAGCGCGGCGGTGCGGCCGGCCAGCGGCCGATGGGGAAGCGGGCCCCGGCGTTCGGGTCCTGGTAGGCGCCGGGCTGGCGGTTCAGTGCGGAGCCCGCCGCGGGGTTCCAGAACACCTCCCGTGCGTCCTCGGCCGTGGCGTAGTCGCCGGGCCCGAAGCCCCAGGTGCCCGACGGGCCGGTGCGCCTCGGGTAGTCGAACATCCCCTTCTCGAACGACTGCGGGGTGAGCGCGGGGCCCGCCATCTGGATGCCGATCGCGAGCAGGTCGAGCTGGTTGTACAGCAGTTCCACGCCGATCGACGGCTCGTCGGTCCGCACCGACTTGTAGGCGCGGTAGCCGAGGCCGGTGCCCGCGGGCTGGGTGGGCCCGGCGAAGGACACGCCGAACGCACGGGACCAGGCGTCGCGCTGGAGGATCTGGCCGATCAGGTCGTTGTCCACGAACGCCACACCGGTGATCACCCACTCGGGGAAGTAGCCCTGCTCCTTGGCCTTGGCGGTCAGGAACGTGAGGAACAGCGGGTCGCAGCCGCAGACCACCGTGGTGATGCCGCGGTCCTTGAGCTGGCGCAGCGTCGTGTCGGCCTGGGAGCTCATGCGCGGGATGTCGAGCTGGTACTTGGTGGTGAGCGCCAGCTCACCGGCCCGGCCCGCCTTCTGCAGGATCCCGATGCCGGCGTTCACGCACTCCTGGTACCAGGAGTTCTCCGGGGCGATGATCGCGGCCTGGCGGGGCCGGCCCCGCAGGTCGCCGCCGGCAAGCGCGGCCGGTGAGCCGTAGAGCTTCGTCGCGTAGTAGCTGGCCACGCTCTCCACCACCGTCGAGCAGTCGGGGAACGGGCTCCACGAGAACGGCCGGCGCTGGGAGAGCCACTCCCTGCTCACGAACGGGGCGCCCACGTTGACCACCTGCTTGGAGGCCAGCGCGTCCGCGTACACCGGGGTGACCGCCGAGACGTCCGCGAACGCCTGGATCTCCTGGGCCACCTTGAGCGCGTCGGCCTGCGCGCCCTCCTGGCCGCCGCCGGTCGTCTCCTTCAGCACGTCGCCCTTGCCGTTGTAGACGACGAGCTTCAGCTTGCGTCCGTAGAACTGGAACCGCTTGTTGAAGTACTCGGTGAGGCCGTTCACCGTGCGGACGATCACGTCGGCGTTCTCGTCCGGGATCGTGGCGCCGGCCACCTTCGAGACGGCGTCGAGGATGCCGTTCGAGAAGCCCTGGATGCGAACGGCCACGGTGATCGTGTCGCCGGTGACCCCCCGGCCCGTGGCGCCGCCGTTGTTGCCGCTGAAGGTGATGCACGGCGGGGCGTACGGATCGCCGGGCACCTGCGCGGGGCCGCAGCCGGCCAGTGCGGGCGGACCCTTCGTTCCCCCGCCCCCGCCGCCGCCCGCGGCGGCGCCGGCTCCACCGGGTCCGGTGGAGCCTCCCGCCCCACCGGCGGCGGGGTCGATGCCCGCGGCGGCTGGGTCGCCGGCGACCGGGTCGGTGGCCACCGCCTCCTCCTCCGCCCCGGCCACCTCGGCCTCCGGCCCGGCCGTCGCCGCGCGCCGGGAGGCGGCCCCCGCCCCCTCGACGGTGCGGACCTCGCGTTGCTGGCTCGGCACGAGCACGGCCACCGCCAGGAAGATCGCGGCGAACCCGATCAGCGGGCCGTAGCCGCGGAACAGTCGGTCCTTGGGCAGCATCAGGGGATCGACCTCCTCCGGCGGCGACCGAGCAGACGGTCGCCCGCCGACATCGCCAGCGCGCCCGCGAGCGCGGCGGCACCCACGGCCACCCCCGCCCGCCCCGCGGCGCCGTCCTCGAACGTGGTGCCCGACGCGGGCAGCGTCGCCACCCCCGCGGCCGGCGCACGCGTGGCCCGCCGCCCACTGGTGAGCGCCGCCGGGGCGGTCCCCAACCCGTCGAGCGGGGCGAGCGGTGTGTCGAGCGGCTCGAGCGCCGGCAGGTCACCGAGCGGGAGCTCCGTCGGGGGGAGCGGATCCACCCCCACCGACCCCTCGGCCACCTCGGCCGCCGGTGCCGGGGCCGCGACCGCCACCTCGGGCACGGGGGCCACCGTGTAGTCCACATCGTTGGTCGCGGCGTCGGCGCCGCCGGCCAGGATCTCGATCGAACCCGACCCGCCGAGGACGCCGAGCAGCACGTCGAGCACGGTCAGCGCCGTCTGGTTCTTGCAGTCGTCGCGCACTGCGGCCTGCCGCAGCGCCTGCACCAGTGGGTCGATCCGGCCCAGGAACGGGATCAGCACCTGCGTGCCGAACGGCGGGTTCTCCACCCGGAACGCCATCGGGGTGACCCGCACGCCGCCGTCGCGCGCCTGCACCTGTGGCATCTCGAACCGGACGCCGAGCGGTGCGAGCAGCTGCTCGATGCCGTCCTTGAAACCTGCGAGGTCGGCCAGCACCTCGGCGTTGGTGCGGGGGATGCCGAACAGCGTGGCCGAGTCGAAGGTGAACGAACCGGTGGTGGCGGTCGTCGCGCCGCTGCGTGCCACCGCCTCCCACCGCGGACGGTTGATGGTGAACAGCCCGCCGAGGATGCGCAACTGGTCGGCGGTGACCACGGCGCGCGCCTCGCGCACCTGGTTCTCGAGTCGGGTGGTCACCTCGGTGCGCCCACCGTCGAGCGCCAGCAGGAAGATGTCGGTGGGCACCGACTCGGTGATCGCCCGGGAGGAGGGCAACCCGGTGGCGGTGGCGTCCTGGAACCCGGCCGGGTCACCGGCCGGGCCCCCGTCGATCCCGGGCTGGAACACCTGCGTCCGGCGGGAGGCCTCGGAGCCGGCCACGGCCGAGTCGGCCCGGGTGAGCGGCGGGAGGGTGGCGGGGTTGAGCAGTGGGGGTGAGCCGTCGCACTGTTCGCCGCCGAACAGGGTGGGCAGCGCCCCCAGGTCCAGGGCGCGGCCCTCGGCGGAGCCGGTCCGGTCGCGGTACTGGGCGATCGAGCGCCCGTAGGTGAAACCGATGGTGGCGTTGGCCGCCTTGATGTTCAGGGCGAACGTGTCGGCGCTGGCCTGCGCGTCGCCGGCGTTGAAGCCGGCGGCGGCGCTCGGGCCGGCGAGTGACGCCAGCAGCAGGGCCGCGCCGGCCACGGCGAGCGTCGTGCGGATCGCCACGAGTCGGCCACCCCGACCCACCATGCGTCTGGTCCCCCCGGACCCGACGACGGCCGTGGCCGCCCTGCCCCCCGCAGACCGGGTCCGCTCACGACCTTACCCGTCCCCGCCGGTGCGGTGAGCGTCGGCCGGTGGGGGGCAGCGAGGGGAGTCGCGGGGTAGTGGCGGGGTAGTGGCGGGGCAGTCGCGGGGGCTCGTTCAGCCGGCGCCGAGACTGGCGAGGATCGGTCCGTGGAGCCACACGGCCACCAGTGCCCCGAGCACCAGGGCCGGGCCGAACGGGAAGCGGCTCTCCCGGTGCACGAGCAGCGAGCCCACCCCCATCGCGATGCCGATGAGGGCGCCGAACAGCAGGCCGTAGACCCAGTAGAGCGGGTGCAGCCAGCCCAGGAAGAGGCCGAGCAGCAGCACGAGCCGCACGTCGCCGAAGCCGAGCTTCCCGGGGGCGACCAGCCAGAGGACGAAGAACAGGAGAAAGGACCCGGCGGCGCCGGCCAGCGCCCAGACCACCGCCTGGGGTGCCCCGATGGCCAGCGACACCGCGGCGATCAGCACCACGCCGACCGCGGCGCCCACCCACGGCATCCACCACGGGATCAGCCAGATGCGGAGGTCGATGACCGCGATCGCCGAGACCACGACCACCATCCACACGTAGGGGAGCGCCACCCACGAGCCGTTGAGCAGCGCCACGGTGAGCACCAGTGCCACCGGCACCCACACCTGGAGGAGCACCACCGTGGCGGGCGGACGGGTGCTGCAGCCCGGGCATCCCCGCCACCAGCTCACCACCGGCACCACGTCCGCGGCCCGGTACACGTGGTGGCACTCCGGGCAGCGTGCCTCCCGGTACTCGGCCCGGATCAACGGCGGGGGTGCGTCCGTGGAGCCCACCTCGGCGCCCACGTCGCGGGGCGTCATCGGGCGGAGTTCCTTGTAGCGGTGGACGGGCACGGTCAGGGCCCAGCCCGCCAGGACGCCGAGCACGGCGGTGGCGCTGAGCAGGACGGTCGAACTCACCGGTTCCCATCGGCCGCCGGCGTCCCGTGCTGAAGGGTCCGCGCTCGGCGGCGTTCGGGCCGCTCGGCCCGCTCGGCCCCGACGTTCTCGGCTGTCGGGGTACCGGAGAGGTACCGGAGGACCCCTATTCCCGAGAGGGAGGGTGGGTCAGGGGGTGGGGAGGGCGCCGATCACGGGTTGGGCGAGGCGGAGCCGCTCCTCGTAACCCTCGTCCCAGGGCAGGCGCCCCCCACGGTCCGGCCACACGAACTGCAGCATCTCGTAGGCGCCCGTGCCGTGGACCCGCTCGTCGTCGGGGAACAGCCCCGCCCACTCCTCGAGCGCCACGGGCAGCAGCGCGCAGGGCAGGTCGTTCTCCAGGAGCCCGACGAACGTGCCCACCGGCAACTCGACCCCACCGGCGTGCTGGTCGGCCACCATGCCGAGCAGGCCGCGGGCCGCCACCGGGGTGAGCCCGAAGATCACCACCTCGGGCCGGCCGAAGTGACTCGCGAAGCCCACGGTGTAGGTGTAACCGGGGCGCGGCTCGGGGCCCTCGACCGGAGCCACCGGCTCGGCCACCCAGCCGTGCTCCTCGAGGAGCCAGTCGATCTTGTCCGCGTGGTCCATGTCGCGGTCGGGGAACACGTCGTCGGTCACCGTGGGGCCTCCGTGTGGCTGGGGTCGCCATCCTGCTCCGCCATCCGGGCCAGCGCGGCGCGGTCCACCTTGGCCACCGACGTGAGGGGCAGGGCGTCGGTGATCACCAGGCCCTCCGGCAGCTTGTGGCGGGCCAGCCGGTCGGCCGCGTGGTCGCGCAGCGCCGCCAGGTCGGGGGCACGGTCGCCGCGGGGGACCACCACGGCCACGCCCACCTGGCCGAGCACCGGGTCGGCGCGCGGCACCACCGCCACCGAGGCCACGTCCGGATGCGTGCCCAGCACCGCCTCCACCTCCGAGGGGAACACGTTGTACCCGCCCCGGATGTACATCTCGGTGCGTCGGCCGCACAGGACGAGCCGGCCCGCGTCGTCGGCCCGGGCGAGGTCGCCCGTGCGCAGCCATCCGTCCGGGGTGAGGGCGGCCGCGGTGGCGTCGGGGTCGTCCCAGTAGCCGTCCATCACGGCCGGGCTGCGCAGCTGCAGTTCACCGGTCCCGCCGGTGGGCACGGGTTCGTCGTGCTCGTCGGCCACCCGGGCCTCCACGCCGGGCCGGGGCCGGCCGACGGTGTGGAGCGCCTCCTCGTCGGGCGCGTCGGGCGCCGTGGCGAGGCCCACGCCGCCGGACTCGGTGGACGAGTAGCGGATGCTGTACCCGGCGCCGAAGCGTCGGCGGGCCTCCTCCACCAGCGCGGGCGGCGACGCGGCGCCGCCGGCGATGATCAGCCGCACGCAGCTCAGGTCGAGCGTGTTCATCAACGGCGACCGCAGCATCAGGGCCAGCTGCGGGGCCACCACGCCGAGGGTGGCCATCCGTTCCCGGGCCACCAGCTCGAGTGCGTCGTCGGCCCGCCACCGCGCCAGCACGTGCAGGGTGGCGCCGGTGCGTACGTACCAGGGCAGCTTGAGCGCCATGCCCACGTGGGCGAACTGGGTGGAGGCCAGCATCGGCCCACCACCGCCCCATCCGGCGGCGGCGGCACCGAGGTCGAGGGACTGCACCGCCCTGACCTGTCGGACGCGGAACAACGCCGCCTTCGGCCGGCCGGTGGTGCCGGAGGTGAAGCAGATCACCGACGGTCGCGCGTCGGCCGACGTGTCCTCGGGGTCCTCCACGGCATCGGCGGGCGCCGTTGCACCCGCCCGGGCCAGCTCACGGCCCCGCCCGCCGGCCGCCAGCACCTCCACGGCCCGCCGGAGCGGCAGTCCCTCCACCAGGTCGGGACCGGCGAGCACGAGCGCAGGACGGGCGAGCTCCACCAGTGCGGCGCGTTCGGGCGGGGCCAGCGCCGGGCTCGCGGTGGCCAGCACCAGCCCGGCGCGGTCGGCCGCCGCGGCGAGCACGGCCCACTCCGGTCCGGACGGCAGGACCGCGGCCACACGGTCGCCCGGTCCGAGACCGCGGGAGCGGAGTCCGGCCGCGAGTTCGTCGGCGTGCCGGTCCCAGTCGCCGTAGGTCAGGACGTCGTCGCCGTGGACCATCGCGGCGCGGCCGCCGAACCGCTGCGCCGCGCCGCGGAGGTTGGCGCCGAGCACGTCAGCGGGCCGCCACCGGCTCGCCGTCGCTCAGCACCAGCGGGTGGAGGGCCTCGTCGTCGAGGGTCCGTCGTCCGCCGGGGCCGCCGTCGGGCGCCGCCTCCACGACCACTGCGCCGTCGGGGACGTACTGCACGATGTACGCCTTGCGGACCTCGTCGGTGGTGTTCACCCCGGTGGCGTGCGGCGTGAGCGAGCTGAACGCCACCACCGAGCCGGCCGACACCGGCAGGTCGACCGATGCGTCGGGGTCGGCACCGCACTCCTCGCCGAGGTCGGTGTGGCGGTGGCGCAGGGTGCCGCCGAGGTGCGCACCCGGCACCGCGGAGATGCACCCGTTGAGCACCGTGGCGTCGGTGACCGCCACCCACAGGGTGAGGTACGCCTGGGGCTCCACCCACGCGTAGCCGTTGTCCTGGTGCCAGAGCACCGGCGCCGCCGAGTGCGGCTGCTTGTAGACGGCCTGCTCCCAGTAGAGGCGGACGTCGGGGCCGATCAGGTCGTGGCACAGGTCGACCAGGGCGGGGTGGTGGCAGAAACGTCGCAACTCCTCGTTCGTGGCCACCTGGTTGGGGGTGACGACCTGTGTGTCCGCCCCGGCCACCGACAGCCGTCGGCCCGGGAGCTGTTCGAGCAGTTCGAGCACGAGTCGGTTGCCGGGCTCGAGCGCGGTGTCGAGGCGGGCCATCTCCTCGGCGGTGAACACGTCGGGGAACACGAGGAAGCCGTCGCGGTCGAAGGCCTCCGCCTGCACCGCGGTGAGCCGACGGAACGGGCCGGTCGTCGGGGTCCACAGGAACCCCGCCGCCCACGGGTGTGGCTCCGGCTCGTGGCCGGTCGCCGCCCCGGTGTCGCCGGTGGGGAGGGACATGGCGGGATCGTACCGACCCCTGCGCGCCGCCGTCGGCCCGCCGTTCCGGTCATCGGCGACCGGAAATCAGACCCGGTGATGGTTGCTGTGACGAAATCGACAGTGCAGATAGTCGACACAGCAACCGTTCACCGTGCAGACTCTCCGCCTGAACGGCCATCAGAAAGGGGAGAACATGAGCGAGGCCCCGGAGGCCCCCGAGCGAGGCAAGGGCGAGAACCCCTACTCCACGTTGCTCACCATCATCGGCGGCGGCGTCGCCGTCGCCCTGGTGATCTTCGCCATCGGGTTCGTCGTCAAGGACGACGGCGGTGGCGGTGGATCGGGCGGCGGTCCGAGCGAGATCTCCCTGTCGGAGTTCCAGATCAACGGCAACCTGAACGTGCCGGCGGGCTCCTCCCTGAACGTCAGCAACGCCGGCACCCAGGTGCACAACCTCCGGATCGAGGGCGACGGCGGCACCAAGGACATCCAGCCGGGCGGTTCCGAGGAACTCTCGCTCGCCGACCTGAAGCCCGGCACGTACAAGGTCTTCTGCTCGATCGCCGGTCATCAGGCGGCCGGCATGGAGGCCGACCTCACCGTGGGTGCCGCCGCCGGCGGCGGGTCGGCCGCGGCGGCCGGCGGCGAGGCCTCCTCCACCACGGCCAAGGCCGACTCCGGCAGTCATGCCGGGGCCACGCCGAGCGAGTCGGAGCAGAACTCGCAGAAGATGATCAAGTCGTTCCAGCCGTTCGTGGACCAGGTGACCTCCGGCAAGCTGAACACGAAGGGTCTCGGTGGCCAGGACCTGGCGCCCACGGTCCTGCCCAACGGCACCAAGCAGTTCGACATCACCGCCGAGATCACCGACTGGGAGATCACGCCGGGCGAGACGGTGAAGGCGTGGACCTACAACGGCACCGTGCCCGGCCCGACCATCCGCGGCGAGGTGGGCGACAGGATCCGCATCAACCTCACCAACAAGCTGCCCGTCTACACCGACCTGCACATGCACGGGATGGTGCTCCCGAACGACCAGGACGGTGTGTCTCCGCTCACGCAGCCGCCGATCAAGCCGGGCCAGACCTACACCTACGAGTACACGGTCACCGAACCCGCCGTGGCGATGTACCACCCGCACATCATCGCCCAGGAGGGCATCCCCAACGGCCTGTGGGGTTCGATGATCTTCTCGCCCGCGGGCGGTGGCGGCCGGCAGGACTGGATGATCCCGAAGGGCCGCACCATCGGTGGCCTGACCGTGCCGGCCGACGTGAAGCCGGCATTGGAGAAGAACATGGTGCTCAACGACGCCGGGGTGATCGGCCTGTCGCTGAACGGCAAGGGCTTCCCGGCCACCGAGCCGTACTCGATGAAGGTCGGCGATTGGGCGATCTTCAACTACTACTCGGAGGGTCTGATGGCCCACCCGATGCACCTGCACCAGTTCCCGCAGCTGGTGATCGCCCGTGACGGGATCCCGCTGGACGAGCCGTACTGGGCCGACACGGTCACGATCGCCCCGGGCGAGCGCTACACGGTGCTGTTCCAGGCCAACAAGCCCGGCGTCTGGGTGTGGCACTGCCACATCCTCAACCACGTCGAGTCCGCCGACGCGATGATCGGCATGGTCACCGCGATCACCGTCAGCTGATCCCGGGGCGGCGCCGCCGCCCACCGACACTCCGTACGACGGGGCCCGGGCCGGCCGGTCCGGGCCCCGTTCCGCGCCCGGCCACGGTCGTCGTCGCCCGCCGTGGGGCGGTGTGCCGACGGGGGTCGACGTTCGCTCAAGGCCCCGCGGGACCGCGTCGATACCACGAGCGTCCACGTCGGACCAGCAAGGTCCCGACCAACAGACGCTGGGGTTGATCGCATGTCTCGGAACACCGCAGTTCCTCGTTCACCGCGTCGCCGTCCTGCCCGCTGGTTGCTGGCAGGTGCGGTGGCCACCGCCGTGGCGGTTCCCGCCGCGTGCACGCCGTCGAGCACCGACACCTCCACCCAGAGCAGCAGTGAGCTGGGCATCGAGGTGGCCGCGGCCCGACGGTCGTGGTTCCCGTGGCGGACCACGACCACCACCACGACCATCACCACCACGACCACGTCGACGACGACGACCACGGTGCCACCCACCACGACCACGGCGCCGGTGGCCGCTCCGCCGAGCCAGCCCCCGACCGCCGTGCAGGGCGACACGCCGCCCGCCGGGAGCTTCATCACCCCCGGCGAGCGGGCCCGGGTGGCCGGGTGCCCGTTGTTCCCCCGTGACAACGTGTTCCACGCCAGCGTCGCCTCGCTCCCGGTGAAGCCGAACTCGGCCAGCACCATCGCCGCCGCCGGCGGCGCCGCCATGACCCTCAACCCGGGCTTCTCCTCCGGCATCTGGATGGGGTCGCGGGGTGGGTACCCGGTGAACGTGGTGGACTCCCGCACCGCCCCGCGGGCCGGCTTCCTGCTCGGTACCTACGGCTACCTGTCCGACAACGTGGCCGTGCCGATGCCGGCCAACCCACTGGTGGAGGGTGCGCCGGGCCTCGCATGGGACCGGCACCTCCTCGTCGTGGACTCGGCGACCTGTTCGTCCTACGAGGCCTGGTTCACCTCGCCGCCCTACTCCCAGTACAACTGGGGTGGCACCTGGACGGCGGAGACGCTGGTGCGCCTCGACCTCGCCACCAACCAGCCCCGTCGCCTCGGTACCACGATGGCCGCCGGCACCTCGATGCTCCACGGCCTGGTGCGCTACGACGAGGTGGCCGCCGGCGACATCGACCACGTCCTGCACATGTCGCTGCCCACCATCTCCTCGGCGCCGCCGGTGTGGCCCGCGATGCGGACCGACGGCCGCGACCCCAACCCGGCGAACGCGCCGATGGGCACGTGGTTCCGGCTGCGGGCGGACGCCGACCTCTCCGGACTCGGCCCCCAGGCGCTCGTGGTGGCCCGGGCGCTCCAGCAGCACGGCGCCGTCCTCACCGACACCGGCCACAACGGCGCCACGATCGTCGGCGAGCCGGACGACCGGTGGAACGACCTCGACCTCTCCGGGCTGCGGCGGTTCAACCTGACCAGCTTCGAGGTCGTGGACCCGAGCGCCATGATCGTGGACCCCGCGTCCCACCAGATCCGCTGAGCGGAGCGGCGCACGCCGCCGACGCAGGGCCCCGCTCCTCCCTCCCGGGGCCCTGCTGACCGGCGTGGAGGCCCCCGGGAACGGTGCGTAGTATCTGACGACCCGTCAGATAGTGCGCCCCGTCACCGGGGGCCGACTCGCGTCCGGGAGGGCCGATGACCGATCCATCCACGCCGGGGGCGCCGCTCGCCGGCCTGCGCGTCATCGAGGTGTCGCTCCTGGGTCCCGGAGCCGTGGGCACCCACCTGGCCGACATGGGCGCGGACGTCATCAAGGTGGAGCCGCCGTCGGGTGACTACATCCGCCAGATGACGTGGCCGATCATCGAGGGCTCGTCGTTGCTCCACTGGCACATCCACCGCGGCAAGCGGTCGATCACCCTCGACCTGCGCACCGAGGAGGCCCAGGAGATCTTCCGGGACCTCGTCCGTGACGCCGACGCGGTGATCGAGGCGATGCGGCCCGGCGCGCTCGCCCGCCGCGGCCTCGGCTTCGAGGACCTGGTGGAGATCAACCCCCGGATCGTGTTCTGCACCATCTCCGGCTACGGCATGACCGGGCCCTACGCCAACCTCCCCAGTCACGGCATCGCCTACGACATGTGGGCGGGCCTCGTGAACGTGGCCCACGACGAGGAGGGCTTCCCGTACATCCCCGAGCACGCGTCGGTGGGGATCCACGCCGGTCCGCTGTTCGGCGCCTTCGGGGTGCTCGCCGGGGTGTTCCGGGCCCGGGAGACCGGCCGGGGCAGCTTCCTCGAGATCGCCCAGTCCGACGCGTCGGCCGCCATGGACTGGCTCCGCTCGGAGACCTGGAAGGCCTACGAGCGACCCGAGAGCGAGGTCACCGGCAACAAGGCCGACGACTACGAGCGCCGGGCCCCCGGCACCGCCGGAATGCAGGGCGGTGTCCGCTACCAGGTGTACGAGTCCGCCGACGGCCACGTGCTCTTCATGGCGTCCGAGCAGGAGTTCTGGAGGAACTTCTGTGAGGGCGTGGGCCGCATGGACATGTTCGAGAAGTGGCCCGGCTCCAAGTACGGCGACCACGCCCGCGGCAACACCGAGATGCGCCGCGAGCTCGTCGAGATCTTCCGCACCCGCACCACCGCCGAGTGGGTGGAGTGGTCAGGGAAGGTGAACACCACGATCGCCCCGGTCAACACCCCGAAGACGCTGGCGGACGACCCGCAGTTCCAGGACCGGCTCGGGTTCATGGACCACGAGACGCACGGCGCCGACATGATCCCCCACCCGGTGAAGTTCGTGGACGGCTCGGTGCCCGACCCCACGCCGGCGCCCACGGCGGGCCAGCACACCGACGAGATCCTCTCCGACGTGCTCGGCTACGACGCCGACAAGGTGGCTGCGCTGCGGGCCGCCGGTGCGCTCGGCGCGGCAGCCGACGGGACGGGGGCATGAAGTTCGGCCAGGCCATGATCGGGGCCCGGCCGCTCGACTGGCCGCGCCTGGCGCGGGCCTGCGAGGCCGCCGGGTTCGACTCGGTCGCCGTGTCGGACCACGTCGTCTACCCGAGCTACCTGTCCTCGAAGTACCCCTACACCCCGGACGGCACGCCGCTGTTCAGCCCCGACGAGGACTGGCCGGACCCGTGGGTGGCCATCGGTGCGATGTCGTCGGTGACCACGTCGCTGCGGTTCATCACCAACGTCTACGTGCTGCCGCTGCGCAACCCGTTCGTGGTGGCCAAGGCGGTCGGGACGGCCGCCTACCTGTCCGGTGGCCGGGTCGGCCTCGGCATCGGCGCCGGGTGGATGGAGGAGGAGTTCGGTCTGCTGGAGCAGCCGTTCCGTCGCCGCGGCAAGCGGATGGACGAGATGGTGGAGGTGTGCCGGGCGCTCTGGGCCGGCGGCATGGTGGAGCACCACGGCGAGTTCTACGACTTCGACCCGGTGGAGATGCGTCCGGCGCCGCCCGCCCCGGTGCCGATCTACGTGGGCGGCCACTCCGACGTGGCGTTCCGCCGGGCCGCCCGTCTCGGCGACGGCTGGCTCGGCGTGCACTACCCGCCCGCGGAGCTCCTCGCCCACTGCGCCACGTTGCAGCAGGCCCGGGAGGACGCGGGCACGGCGGACCGTCCGTTCGAGATCATCGCCTCGCCCCTGGCCGCGCCGAGTAGCGACCTCGTGGAGGAGCTGGAGGCGGCGGGGGTCACCACGATCCTCACCTCGGCGTGGATGGCCGCAGGGCTGAACGCTCCCGACGTGGATCGTGCCGAGGAACTCATCGCGTCCTACGGGGAGCGCTTCATCCGCTGAGGACGCCCCCCTCCCGCCCCGCCCCTCCCCAGCTCTGTGTCGCGATTCGACACCCATGAGTGCCTGTCCGCGACACAGAGCTGGGGGTGAGCGACGTCCACAGGGGGTGGGCAGCGGGCAGGATGGTGCGGATGTCCGACGTCCGCGACCTGGGCCCGATCGAGGGCCACGAGGTGCCGCCCAACTGGCGGCCGCGTGGGAGCGGCACGCCGTCCGGTGCGGCACCGGCCCTCCCGGCCGCTCCGTCGGATCAGCTGTCCACGCCCCCGGATGCGGCCGCACCCGACGGGCCACCCCCCAACTGGGCGCCGCCGTCGGGGACGCCGGTGCGGTCGCCCGGTGCGTCGCCGGTGCCGTCGCTCCCGCCGATGGCGGCTGCGAAGGCCGAGGCCGCCCAGGCCCTGCGCGACATACGCGACGCCCACCGCCGCGGCCCCAAACCCAACGAACGCCCACTGCCCCAGTGGGTGAAGCGGCTGGCCTGGGTGCTCGACGACTCGATCCCCGTGCCCGCCACCAACGGCCGCCGGGTGGGTCTCGACGGCATCCTGACCTTCGTGCCCGGCATCGGCGACGCGGCCGGGGTGGTGCTGTCGATGGTGGTGGTGTTCGCCGGGGTGGGCGCCGGCGTGTCGCTGCCGACCACGCTGCGCATGCTGCTCAACGTGGGTCTCGAGGGGTTGGTGGGTCTCGTCCCGTTCGGCGGCGCCGTGTTCGACCTGGCGTACAAGGCCAACAACCGCAACGTCCGCCTCATCGAGCGCGACCTCGCCGACCGGCGGGGCACCCGCCGCTCGAGCCTCGCGGTGCTGGGGCTGGTGGTGCTCACCCTGGTGGTCGGTGCGTTGATGGCGATGTTCGCGTTCGTCGCGGGCATCGCGCTGTTCGTCTGGTTCCTCTACTGGGCGGCGGGCCGCCTGGCCTGACCGGACCGCCCGGCCTGACCGGACCGCCCGGCCTCACCGGACCGCCCGGCCTGACCGGACCGCCCGGCCTGACCGGACCGCCCGGGTCGATCGGCCCGCCGGACGGACGGGCGGTTAGCCTCGGCGCCCATGCCGCGAGCCGCCGATCCCGCCCCCGGCAGGGCCGCCACGGACCCTCCTGCCGACCCCGCCGACCTGCGGGCCGTGGACGGCCGCGTGCCGGGCCGCCGTGGCCTCGCCACCCGGGCCCGCCTGCTCGACCAGACCCGCGAGCTGCTCGGCACCACCTCGTACCGCGACCTGAAGGTGGTCGACATCGCCCGCGCCGCGGGTACCTCGCCGGCGACCTTCTACCAGTACTTCCCCGATGCCGAGTCGGCGCTGCAGGCGCTGGCCGACGAGCTGGTGGGGGAGGGCCGGGCGCG
The DNA here is from genome assembly GCA_903868545.1 of uncultured Actinomycetes bacterium. GTDB lineage: Bacteria > Actinomycetota > Acidimicrobiia > Acidimicrobiales > Microtrichaceae > CAIPVR01. Next base: position 18,477 of record CAIPVR010000115.1, on the reverse strand, counting down.
GCTGATCTCGCCGGTGAAGGAGGGGCCGTGGGCGGGTCGGGCGGCCTACGACACCTGCGAGCGGATCGCCTCCGCGTTCCTCGACTTCTGGGACGAGCACCGGGCCCTGCTCGCCGTGATCGATCTCGCCGCCACCGAGGGCGACCACCGGTTCCGCGAGATCCGGGTCCGCCTGCTCAACTCGTTCACCGAGGCGATCGCTGACGTGATCGAGGACCAGAAGGCCGCCGGGCGTGTGCCGGCCGACCTGGACCCGTTCGCCTCGGCGTCGGTGCTCGTGGCGATGCTGGCGCAGGTGTCGGGCCACCACTACGGCATCGAGCGCTACGGCACCACCACCCGGGAGATCCGCCGGGCGCTCGCCCGGCTGCTCTACTCGGGGGTGACCGGCCGCAAGCCGCCCGGATGAGGGCGGCTGGGCGCCGGAGGGCCCCCGGCGTCTAGAATCTGACGGTCCGTCAGATTTCGAGTCGGGAGCCACCATGGACTTCGAGTTCTCCCCGGAGCAGCAGGCGTTCGCCAAGGAGGTGGAGGCCTTCCTCGACGACCACGACGACCCGGAGATCTTCGACGTCACCCGGGAGAACATGGCCCAGATCGTCGACACCCCGAAGCGGCGGGCGTTCATGAAGGAGCTCGGCCACAAGGGCTGGCTCGGCATCACCTGGCCCGAGGAGTACGGCGGCCAGGACGGCGAGGGCGTGTACGAGTACATCCTCAACGAGCAGCTCGCCGGCCGCGGCGGCCCGCAGATCGGCAAGGGCGTGGGCATCATCGGCAAGACGCTGATCGCCCACGGCTCGGACTTCCTCAAGGAGGAGTTCCTGCCGAAGATCCTCGAGAACGACGTCGAGTTCGCCGTCGGCTACTCCGAGCCCAACGCCGGCTCCGACGCCGCGTCGATGCGCCTCAAGGCGGAGCGCCACACCACCTCCGACGGCCGCACCGGCTGGCTGCTCAACGGCCAGAAGACCTGGACCACCTCGGCGCACTTCGCGGAGTGGTACTGGCTCGGCACCCGCACCGATCCCGACAACAAGCACATGGGCATCACCCTCATGCTGGTCCCGCTCGACCAGGAGGGCATCACGATCAACGGCCTCTGGACGATCGGCAACGACGAGCGCACCAACGAGGTGTTCATCGACAACGTGTTCGTCCCCGACGAGTACGTGGTCGGGGAGGTGAACAAGGGCTTCGTCTACATCTCCCAGGCGCTCGACCTCGAGCGCTTCACCATGTTCACGTACAGCCCGATCAAGCAGCGCCTCGACGTGCTCACCGACTGGGTCCGCACCGCCGAGCGCGACGGCGAACCGGTGAAGGACGACCCGGTCGTGCGATCGAAGATGGCGAACCTGCACACCGAGGCCGAGGTGGCCCGCGTCATGGGCCTGAAGTTCGTGACCGAGGCCGTGAAGGTGGAGCACAAGGCGAAGGCCGGCGAGCCGTTCCAGCCGCCCACCGTGGTGGCCTCGGAGTACAAGCTCTTCGCCACGGAGTTCTCCAAGCGTCTGGCGAACGCCTCCATGGACATCGGCGGTGCCGGCGCCCAGCTGCGGGTGGGCACCGAGGACGCCCCCATGGAGGGCCGGGCCGAGTCGACCTACCGCTACACCGTGATCGACACGATCGGCGGCGGTTCCTCGGAGATCCAGAAGAACATCATCGCCCGCCGCGGGCTGGGCCTCCCCAAGAACTTCTGACGTGCCCGCCTCCGTCCTCCCGACTCCGCTCCGTGAGGCGGAACGGCGCCCAGGGGCGCCATTCCGCAGCGCGGGCCCGGCTGCCTGAGCCATGGGCGTGGCAGCTGCGCTGACGGGAGTGCGCGTCCTGGACCTGGCCACGGTCGGGCCCGCGGCGCGGGCGTCGCGGATCCTCGCCGACTACGGCGCCGACGTGGTCAAGGTCGGCGCGGTGCCCCGCGCCGGCGCGGTGCAGATCACCCCGCCCCACTACGCCTACTCCGGCAACCGCGGGATGCGCCGTGCCCTGTTCGACCTCAAGTCCGACGGCGGCCGCGATGCGTTCCTCGCCCTGGCCGACGGTGCGGACGTGCTCATCGAGTCGTTCCGGCCCGGTGTCGCCGACCGCCTCGGTATCGGCTGGGAGGCCACCTCGGCGCGCAACCCGCGGCTGGTGTACTGCTCCACCTCGGGCTTCGGTCAGACCGGGCCGCGGTCGGCGTGGGCCGGCCACGACGTGAACTACCTCGGCGTGGGCGGCTTCCTCGACTGCACCGGGCGGCGCGCCGACGGCCGGCCGGCCCTGCCCGGCGCCACGGTGGCCGACATCGCCGCCGGCGGCATGCAGGCGGCGATGTCGGTGATGGCGGCGCTGCTCGAGCGCGAGCGCACCGGTGCCGGCCGCCACCTCGACGTGTCGATCGCGGACGGAGTGCTCGCCATGATGAGCCTCTACGCGGACGAGTACCTCGCCACCGGCACCGAGCCGGGGCCGGGCCACTACATCCTCACCGGCCGGTACGCCTGTTACGACGTCTACGAGTGCGCCGACGGCCGTTTCGTGAGCGTCGGTGCGATCGAGCCCCAGTTCTGGGCCAACCTCTGCCGACTGCTCGGCCTCGAGCAGTACGCGGCAGCGCAGACCGACGACGCCGTGCAGGACGAGATCCGTGCCGCCCTCGCTGCGGCCTTCGCCACCCGCACCCGCGACGACTGGGTCGCCGAGCTCGGTCCGGCCGACACGTGCGTGGCGCCGGTCAACTCCGTGGCCGAGGCGGTGGCCGACGAGCAGTACCTCGCCCGGGGTGCCGTGGCCGACGCCCACCACGCCACCGCGGGCGACTTCCGCCAGCTCGCCCCCATCTGGGCCGGGACGGTGCCGGTGGACGGCACGTACGAGGTGCCCGACGGTGCCGCGACCGACACCGAGGAGGTCCTCGTGCAGGCAGGTATGGACCCGTCCCGGGTGGCGGGACTCATCGCGGAAGGGGCGGTGGCGTGAGCCCGGCCGCCGGCGCGGGCGAATCAGCGGTGGGCGAGGGCGTGCCCGCCGCGGTGGCCGCGCTCATCGGCGTGTCGCAGTACCCGGAGACGGCCACGTTCGACGTGGAGTACAGCTACGCCTACAACACCCTCGCCGCCACGCAGAACGGCAACCCGCTCTACTGGGACGAGGCGGTGGCCGACGAGCTCACCGGTGGGCGGATCCTGCCGCCCACCACGCTGTCGCTGTGGATGCGCCCCCACTTCTGGGAGCCGGGCGCGGACGGCGAGCAGGTGGCGCTGAAGGTGCACTTCGACATGAAGGCCACCTTCGACCTGCCGGAGGCGGTGATGACCGACAACACGATCACCTTCCTCGAGCCGGTCCGGGTGGGCGACCGGATCTCCAACTCGCAGATCCTCCGGTCGGTCTCCGGGCCCAAGACGACGAAGCTGGGCGCCGGCCGCTTCTGGGTGATCGACGTGGAGTTCCGCAACCAGCGCGACGAGGTCGTCGGCGTGGAGTCCTACACCGGCTTCGGCTACCGGAGGGCGTCGTGAGCGCGCCGGCCCCGGTCCTCGCCGGCGACGTGCAGGCGGGCCTCGCGCTCCCCGAACTCGCGGTGGAGGTGACCCCCACCACGGTCGTGCTCGGTGCGCTGGCCAGCCGCGACTGGCGGCCCATGCACCACGACTACAAGTTCGCCACCGAGCGCAACGGCGTGGCCGACATCTTCCTCAACACCCCGAACCAGGCCGCGTGGTTCGAGCGGTTCGTCACCGACTGGACCGGGCCCCGGGGCCGCGTCGGCCGCATGACGTTCCGCATGCGCGACTCGGTGTTCCCCGGCGACCGGATGGTCTTCGCCGCGACGGTGACCGCCACCTCCACCGACGACAGCGGCTGCGCCTGGGCCGAGCTCGACATCACGCTCACCGCGGCGGGCGACGGCCGCGCCGAGCGCACCTGCACCACCTGCACCGCCCGGGTGGCGCTGCCGGTGGACCCCGACGACAACCCCTGGGCCCGCACGGGCCCGGCCTGGCGGCCATGAGCCGGTGACGGCCTGGCGGCCATGAGCCGGTGACGGCCTGGCGGCCATGAGCCGGTGACGGCCCGGCGGCCATGAGCCGGTGACGGCCCGGCGGCCATGAGCCGGTGACGGCCCGGCGGCCATGAGAACGACACACACGGAGAACACGGAGAACCCGATGCTGGATCTGGACTTCACCGAGGAGCAGGACATGCTCCGCGAGATGGTGCGCGGCGTGTGCGCCCAGTACAGCCCGAACGAGGTGGTGCGTCGCTACGAGGACGACCCCGACGGCTACCCGCCGGAGCTCTGGGGCCAGCTCGCGGAGCTCGGCCTGCTCGGCCTGATGCTCCCCGAGGAGTACGGCGGGGCCGGGTCGTCGCTGCTCGACGGTGTGGTGCTGGCCGAGGAGCTCGGCGCGGCGCTGGCGCCGGTGCCGTACCTCGAGAGCTGCGTGCTCGCCGCCGGTGTGCTGGCGGCCGCCGGGTCCGACGAGCAGCGAGCCGCATGGCTGCCCGGGATCGTCGACGGCAGCGCCATCGTGGTGCCGGCGTGGCTGGAGCCGGGCAACGGCTACTCGCCGAAGGGTGTGCAGGCCACCGCCACCGCCGACGGTGAGGGGTTCGTCCTCTCGGGCAGCAAGGCCCACGTGCGCTTCGCCAGGGTGGCGTCGCGGCTGGTGGTGCTGGCCCGCACCGGCGCCGGCGACACCGACGTCGACCTCTTCCTGGTGGACCCCACCGCGGACGGCGTGACCCTCACGCAGCAGATGACGATCTCCTCCGACACCCAGTACCGCGTGGACCTCGACGGCGTGAAGGTCGCCGCGGCCGACCGTGTCGGCGACGCCGGCACCGGCTGGTCCACGTGGTCGAAGGCGATGGAGGAGGGCATGGTGATCGCCGCCGCGCTGGCCAACGGCGGCGCGGAGCACGCGCTCGAGGTCACCAACCAGTACGCGAAGGACCGGGAACAGTTCGGCAAGCCCCTCGGTGCGTTCCAGGCGCTGTCGCACTACCTCGCGGACGCCAGCACGGTGCACGACGGCGCCAAGCTCCTCACCTACGAGGCGGCGTGGGCCCATGGCGCGGGCCGGTCGCTCCAGAAGCTGGCCCCGATGGCGAAGCTCTTCTCCTGCAACTCGTACCGCGACCTCACCGCCACGGCGCAGCAGATCTTCGGCGGCGTGGGGTTCACCCTCGAGTACGAGATCCAGCTCTACTTCCGGCGGGCCAAGCAGCTGCAGCTGTCGTGGAACGACACACGTCGCTGCGAGGAACTCGTGGCCGTGGCCGTCCTCGACGGGGAACCCGCTCCGGCCTGACCACCTCGAACCCCGGCTCTGTGTCGCGTCGGCGTCGCGATGAGTGCGTCAGCGCGACACAAAGCGGGGGAGTGGAGTGGGGGGTGCTGCGGTCAGGCGCCCGGCGAGGGCAGGAGCAGGCCGGCGGCGGCCATGTCGTCGACCACGCCCACCGCGTCGTGCAGCGTGCCCTTCGGGGCGCCCCACGCAAGCAGGAGGTCGCAGGTGAGCAGCTCGCTCAGCTGCCGACCGTCGAAGGCGTCCTCGTCGGGTAGGGCGTTGCGGCCGCCGACGTTCGACACCATCAGCGTGCCGTTCATGGCCCCGGCCCACCGCAGGGTGCGGCGCAGGGCGTCGTCGCCGGGCCGGTCGTCGGCCGGGGCGAGCGCGCCGCTGGCGACGGCCTGGTCCAGCAGTTGGTAGGTCTCGGTGAGCAGCGTGAGGGCCTGTGGCATGACCCCGCTCACGTCGTCGGCGGAGATGTACTGCTCCGGCGTGGAGATCAGCAGCTGCATGAACTCGAACTCGCGCGGGTGCAGGGCGGGCAGGTTCACGAACAGGCGCTCGTAGGCGAGGATCCGCACCAGCGACGCCGTGGGCTCGTCGACGGACCGCTCCACCAGGAAGGCGTCCCAGTCCTCCGCCGTTCGGTGGTAGGTGCCGAGCACCGTGGTGACCGCGCTCGACATGAGCGACGCCATCAGGGCCGACTTGGAGGCGAAGTACGTGTAGATCGTGCCGACGGCGCAGTCCACGCGGTCGGCGACGGCCTGCATGGTCAGCCCGTCGAGGCCGTGCTCGGTGACCAGTTCCGTGGCGGCCGCGACCAGCTGGTCGTGGCGGGCCGCCCGGTTGCGGGCCCGTCGTCCCAGCGCTGGTGTGCTCATCGCGAACCCCGATCCGTCTCCGTCGGCGGGACCCGCCCTGCGGACCCCGACCTCACCCGTCGACCAGACTTGCCGCTCGGGTGAGCTCTTGTCATCCGGATGACCGTATCTTTCCCGGGTCTTGATGTCAGCCCGCCTGCGCCGTGGGGGGACCGCAGGGTTTCTGACGACCCGTCAGGTCGCCGTACACTCGGCCCTCGCCCGTCCCGTCCCGGTCGGGTGAGCGAGGCCGAGGCCCGGAGGAACCATGCGAGGGATCATCAGCACCGCGGGGTACCTGCCCCACTGGCGGCTGCAGCGCCCGGCCATCGCCGCCGTGCTCGGGGGGTCGGCCGGGAAGGGCACGCGGACGGTGGCGTCCTACGACGAGGACGCCACCACCATGGCGGTCGAGGCGTCGCGCCGGGCCCTCCGTGCCGCCGTCGACCACGAGGTGAGCGCGGTGTGGTTCGCCACCACCAGCCCCACGTACATGGAGAAGACCAACGCCACGGTCCTGCACGCGGTGCTCCGGCTCCCCGCCACGGTGATGGCCGCCGACGCGGCGGGCGCGCTGCGCGGCACGAACGCCGCCCTCCGCGCCGCGCTGCGATCCACCGAGCCGGGTGTCCTGGTGGCCGCCGGGGACGTGCGCACCGGTCCCGCCGGATCGACCGACGAGCGCGACGGGGGTGACGCCGGCGCGGCGGTCCTGGTGGGCGACGGCGACGCCGCCTCGCTGGTCGCCGAGTTCCTCGGAGCCGGGTCCGCCACCCGTGAGTTCCTCGACCGCTGGCGGGTGCCCGGCGAGGTGCGCACCCGGGCCTGGGAGGAACGGTTCGGCCAGCAGCGCTACGACGAGCTCGCGGGACGGGCGTTCGACTCGGCGCTCGAGGACGCCGGGATCGACGCCGACGGCGTGGCCCGGGTGGCGATCTCCGCGCCGCACGCCCGGGCCGGCGCGGCGCTGGCCAAGCGTCTGGGTGCCGCGGGCGCGGAGGTGGCGGACGCCCTCGGTGCCACGGTGGGCTTCAGCGGCGCCGCGCACCCGCTGCTGCTGCTCGCCCGGCTCCTCGAGGACGCCGCGGAGGGCCAGGTGGTGGCGCTCGTCGCCCTCGCCGACGGGGCCGACGTGTTCCTGTTCCGGCGGACCGGCGCCCCGGCCGCCGCGACCACGGTGGCCGATCAGCTCGACGGCGGCGACGACTCGCTCGCCTACGCCAAGTACCTCTCCTGGCGGGGGATCCTGCCGGTGCAGCCGCCGAACCGACCCGAGCCGGCCCGCATGTCGGCCTCGGCCGCCGAGCGCCGCCTCGACTGGAAGTACGGCTTCGTGGGCTCCGCCGACCGTGAGTCGGGGGCGCTGCACCTCCCGCCCGCGCGGGTGAGCTTCGTGGGCGGCAACGCCGACGACATGGACCCGGCCCCCATGGCCGACGTGCCCGCCACCGTGGCCACCTTCACGGTGGACTCGCTGGCCTACTCGCCGTCGCCGCCGGTGGTGTTCGCGGTGTGCGACTTCGAGGGCGGTGGCCGCCTCCCGATGGAGCTCACCGACACCACGGCCGCCGAGGTGTCGATCGGCATGCCGGTGGAGATGACGTTCCGGCGTCTGAACTCCGCCGACGGTATCGCCAACTACTTCTGGAAGGCCCGACCCGTGCGGTCCGGCCCGGCCGCCGGTGCGGCCACCACCACCGCCGAGGGAGGTCAGTGATGGGGAGTCACGGGATCAAGGACCGGGTGGCCATCATCGGCATGGGGTGCACCCCGTTCCGTGAGCACTGGGACCGCAGCACCGACGACCTCGCCATCGACGCGGTGGCGGAGGCCACGGCGTCGGCCGGCGTGAGCGTGCCCGACATCGACGCCTGGTGGCTCGGCACCGCCCAGTCGGGCATGAGCGGCATCACGCTGGCCGCGCCGCTCAAGCTCGAGGGCAAGCCGGTGACCCGTGTGGAGAACTACTGCGCCACCGGCTCCGAGGCGCTCCGCCAGGCCTGCTACGCGGTGGCCTCCGGTGCCTACGACGTGGCCGCGGCGGTGGGCGTGGAGAAGGTGAAGGACTCCGGCTACCAGGGCCTCAACGCCTTCCCCATCCCGAACGACGGCACCAACCGCACCCTCACCGCGGCCGCCATGTTCTCGCTGGTGGCCCCCGCGTACGCGGAGAAGTACGGCGTGGACCCGACGGAGCTCCGCCGAACCCTCGCCCGCATCGCCTCGAAGAACCACGCCAACGGCGCCCACAACCCCCGTGCCCAGTTCCGTCGGGAGATGGACGTGGACGCCATCTGCCGCATGCCCGAGGTGGCCGGGATGCTGTCGGTGTTCGACTGCGCGGGCGTGGCCGACGGCGGTGCGGCCGCGATCGTGGTGCGCGCCGAGGACGCCCACCGCTACACCGACTCGCCGCTGTACGTGAAGGCCCTGAGCTTCGTGGCCGGCAACGGTTCCGGTCTCCTCGACCCCGACTACGACTACACGCACTTCCCCGAGTGCGAGTGGGCGGCGCGCGACGCGTACGCGCAGGCCGGCATCACCGATCCGCGCCGCGAGCTCGCCATGGCGGAGGTGCACGACTGCTTCACGCCCACCGAGCTCGTGCTGATGGAGGACCTCGGGTTCTCCGAGCGGGGCCACGCCTGGGAGGACTGCGAGGCCGGGGTGTTCGACCTCCACGGCGACCTGCCGGTGAACACCGACGGTGGCCTCAAGTCCTTCGGGCACCCGGTGGGTGCCTCGGGCCTGCGGATGCTCTTCGAGTGCTGGCTGCAGCTGCGGGGCGAGGCCCCCGAGGACCGTCGGATCGACACCGCGGCCAGGGGTCTGGCCCTCACCCACAACCTGGGTGGCTACCCGGGCGAGATGGTGAGCTTCGTGGGCATCTGGGGGACCGGCCGGGAGTAGTCTCGCCGCTCACCGGAGTGCGACGGCCGGGTGGGTCGTCGGCCGGCTGCCGCAGAAGGGAGCGTCGGGTGGAGGAACAGGTCGAGTCCGCCCGACCCGGCCGCGCCGAGGCCGTGGCCCGGGTGGCCGAGCTGCTGGCCGGGGGCCGCGCCCCGGCGGTGTACCTGGTCGAGGTCGACCGCTTCGACGACCTCCACGCGTCGGACCCCGACGGCGCACTCGAGGCGATGGAGGACATCGCGCAGCGCCTCGACCGGATCCTGCGCTCGAGCGACCTGCTCGCCTCCGACGGTCCGGGCCGGTTCGTGCTGGTGGGCGCCGAGGTGGTGCCGGACGTGGCCGGGTCCCTGCTGGAACGGGTCGAGGGTGCCACCGCGCTGCCGGTGGACGTGGCCGGGCAGGTGCTGTCGCTCCGCGTGGCCGTGGGAGTGGGCCTGGCCCGCCCGGACGCCTCGCCGCCGGAGTCGGCCGAGGCACTGGTGGAGCGGGCGGAGATGGACCTCCGCCGTCGTCTGGGGTGAGTCCGCCTCGCCGGGGTTGACACCGACGAGCGTGTAAGGCTTACCTATCACGTAGTGGCAGCCAGGCCTGAAGGCTGCCGGTGGCACCGGTGGGCGCACCGGGTGCGACGGAGGACGACGTGCTGCAGACCTTCCTGACCGGACTGCGAGAGGGCCTCGAAGCGGCGCTCGTGGTGAGCATCCTCATGACGTTCCTCGTCCGGGGAGGCCACCGCGACCGCATCCCCGCGCTGTGGGCCGGTGTGGGTGTGGCGGTGCTGCTGTCGTTCGGTTTCGGGGCCGTGCTGCACTTCACCTCGGCCAACATGAGCTTCGAGGCGCAGGAGGCCTTCGGGGGGATCCTGTCGATCGTCGCCGTGGGTTTCGTCACCTGGATGGTCTTCTGGATGAAGCGGGCCTCGCACACGATCAAGGACGACCTGCACGGCAAGATGCAGGAGGCCGTCGAACTCGGCGCCTTCGCCGTGGGCCTCGCCGCGCTGCTGGCCGTGGGCCGCGAGGGCCTCGAGACCGCCCTGTTCATCTACCCCACGTTCCAGGCCCAGGGCGCCGGCGCCGGTCCGGCCGTCGGTGCGCTGCTCGGCCTCGGTACGGCGGCGTTCCTCGGCTGGCTCCTGTACCGGGGCGCGGTGCGCCTGCACCTCGGCAACTTCTTCAAGGTCACCGGCATCGCGCTCATCGTGATCGCGGCGGGGGTGCTGGCCTACGGCGTCCACGACCTCCAGGAGGCCGGCATCCTGCCGGGAATGGAGAACCTGGCGTGGAGCCTGCCCTACTCCGTGGACAGCATCCTCGGCACCCTGCTCAAGGGCGTGTTCAACATCTCGCCGCAGATGACGGTGCTGCAGGTGGCGGTGTACCTCGCCTACCTGGTGCCCACGTTGGTGCTGTTCCTCCGGCCGGCCCGGCCCCGGCCGGCGCTCGCGCCGGCGGGCGACGCCGACCGGTCCGCCGTCGTCGTCTGATCCGCCGGTGGCGCCGGGCCGGGCGCCCTCCGGCCCCGGCGCCCACCCACCCGTGGAAGGAGCCCCCATGCCCGTCCGTCCCTCCGCCCGCCGTGTCCTCGGTGCCGTCCCGCTCGCCGCGCTCGTGGTCCTCGGGGTGCCCGCCTGTTCCTCCGACGAGGCCGCCACCACGGTGGCGGTCACCGGGACCGATGATTCGTGCACCGCGGCGCGCACCGACCTGCCCGCCGGCCCGATCGCCTTCGACTTCGCGAACGAGGCCGGCCGGGTGAACGAGTTGTACGTGGTGCGGGAGAACGGCGACGTGGTGGCCGAGGTGGAGAACGTCACCACCGGGACCAGCCGCACCCTCACCGCCGACCTGTCGGCGGGGGACTACACGCTGCGCTGCAAACCGGGCCAGGAGGGTGACGGCATCGAGTCGACGGTCACGGTGAGCGGGGAGGGCGGCCGGGCCCAGCAAGCACCCGACCGGACCGTCGCGTTCGACGCCGCCGACTTCACCTACCGGGACCTCGACCTGTCGGGCATCACGACGGGCCGGACCGTGCGCTTCGAGATGACCAACTCGGGCACCCAGGGCCACGAGTTCGAGGTGCTCGGCCCCGACGGCGAGGCCGTGGGCGAGGTGGCCGAACTGGAGCCGGGTGCCACGGGCGGAGCCACGATCACGTTCACCGAACCGGGTGAGTACACGTTCCGCTGCATCCTGAAGGACCCGGCCGACGGCGTGCAGCACGACATGAAGGGCATGGCGGGCACGTTCACCGTGGCCGCGGCCTGACGGTCCGGCGGCACCGCCGCCACCCCGTCACCGGTCCGCGATCCGCCACCCCCGGGGTTTCGCCCGGGCCGAGGGACGGGTCCTAGGGTTCGGCGTCCGTCGCCCGACCGCGGTCGATCACCATCGATCGCCGCCAGGAGGTCCCGTGGCCGCCATCATCCCGAACGGCAACCTGGCGTGGGGCATGCAGCTGCCCATCCAGTCGCAGTCGACGATCTACGCCCAGCCGTGGGAGGCCGCGAGCGGCCCCACCGAGCTCGCCGCCATCGCCCGGGCCGCCGACCGCGCCGGTGCCTTCTACGTGGCGGTGTGCGACCACGTGGCGATCCCCCGCCCGTCCGACGAGGCGATGTCGACGGTCTGGTACGACACCGTGGCCACGCTCGGCTGGCTCGGGGGTCTCACGGGTCAGGTGCACCTGCTGAGTCACGTGTACGTGCTGCCCTACCGGCACCCGCTGATGACGGCCAAGGCGTTCGCCACCCTCGACGCGCTGTCGGGCGGGCGGGCGATCCTCGGGGTGGGTGCCGGCCACCTCGAGAGCGAGTTCCGGCTGCTGGGCGCCGACTACGAGGGCCGCGGCCCGGCGGTGGAGGAGGCGATCCGGGTGATCCGGGTGGCGTTCGAGGAGGAGTACCCGACCATCGGTGGCCCGGGTGCCGAGGTGGGCGTGGGGATGCAGCCGCGACCGGAACGTCCCGGCGGCCCGCCCATCTGGGTGGGGGGCTCGTCGGTGGCGGCGATCCGTCGGGCCGCCCGGTTCGGCGACGGCTGGCTGCCCCAGGGCCCGCCGAAGATGGGCACGGCCGCCGCCATCGACATGATCCGCACCGAGCGTCAGGCGGCCGGTCTGCCGGAGCGGTTCGACATGGGTGTGAACTGCGAGCCCATCCACGTGGGTGAGCCCGCCTTCGACGTGTCCCGCTGGACCCTCAGCGGAGAGCCGGGCCGGGTGGCCGAGGGGCTCCGCAAGTACCCGGCGCTCGGGGTGAACCAGCTCCAGCTCCGGTTCCTGGCCCGCTCGGCCGGCGAGCTCTGCGACCAGATCGAACGCTTCGGTGCGGAGGTGTGGCCCGAGGTCATGTCCTGACGCGCCGAGACCCCGTGCGGGGACCGGCGACCGTCAGGTGCCGTCGCCCTCGAGCCGGCCGCGCAGCTCCTGGTTCTCGTCCTCGAGCTGGGCGAGGCGACGGGCGGTGCCCCGCAGCATCGAGCGGGCCAGTCTCGGCAGGTCGTCCAGCAGGGTGTTGAAGCCGCGCCGGTCGATCACCTCGAGGGTCATGTCGGTGCGGGCGACCACCGAGGCGGTGCGGGCCACGGCGTCGAGGAGGGCCACCTCGCCGAAGTAGGCGCCGGGACCGAGGGTGGCCACCACCGCGCCGTCCTTCACTACGTCGGCCTCGCCGTCGACGATGACGGCGAACTCCTGGCCCAGGTCGCCCTGGCGGATGATCGTGCGGCCCGCCTCCACGTGCACCTCGTCGGCCACGCTGTCGATCTCGGCGAGGTCCTCCTCCGTGCAGCCGGCGAAGATCGGCAGGTGGCGGAAATGTGCGTGCGAGTCGGGGCGCGAGGTCACGGGGGCGAGCCTAACCTCGGCCCGTCACGGCCCGACGGCCCGACGGGACCTCCGTGCGGGACGGTGCGGCCGGAGGAGGAACACCGTGGTCAAGATGTTCGCCGTCCTGCGTCGCAAGCCGGGGCTCACCCACGAGGAGTTCGTCACGCACTGGCGTGACGTGCACGGCCCGCTCATCCGCGACTCCGCCCTGGCCCGTCACATCGTCCGCTACGAGCAGCACGTGCGGCACCGTCCCGACGGGCTGTCGGGCAACGACGACCTCGATGGCGTGGCGGTGCAGTGGTTCCGCACCATCGACGACTTCGCGGCCTTCATCTCCGACCCGCTCTACCCGGAGCTGGTCGCTCCCGACGAGCTGCGGTTCATCGACATGGACCGCATCGAGTTCATCATCACCGAGGAACCCACCGTGGTGATCGACGGCCCGCGTGGCGACGCCGAGGGTGGCCCGGCCGGCACGGGTGCGGCATGAGTGCGGCAGGTTCGGACGCCGGGCCGCCCGCCGGGTCGGGCGCCGGGGCCGGGGCGGTGGTCGTCACCGGCGGCGCCTCCGGCATCGGGGCCGCCACCTGTCGGGTGCTCGCCGACGCCGGCGCCAGGGTCGGTGTGCTCGACCGCACCGCGGCAGGTGCCGCCGCGGTGGCGGACGAGGTCGGCGGGATCGCGCTGGTGGCCGACGTGGCCGACGTCGACGCGCTCGACGTCGCGCTGCGGCGGGCCCACGAGGAGCTCGGCGGGCTGACCGGGCTCGTGAACAACGCGGGCGTGGGGAACCTGAAGCGCCTCGAGGCCTACACCGACAAGGAGCTCGACCTGATCTGGCGGGTCAACGTCACCGGCGTCTACGCCGCGTTGCGGTCCGCGGCGCCGCTCCTGCGGGAGTCGGTGGCCGCCGGCCGGTCCGCGGCGGTGGTCAACGTCGCCAGCGTGTCGGGCGTGCGGCCCACTCGGGGCGAGGCGCCCTATTCGGCGGCCAAGGCGGCGGTGATCGCCCTGACGAAGTCCGCCGCGCTCGAGTGGGCCCCGGAGGTGAGGGTGAACTGCGTCTCGCCCGGGTTCGTCCACACGCCGCTCAACGACCTGCTGGTGCAGGACCCGGTGGCCCGCGCCGGGATCGAGGGGCGCACGCCGATGGGCCGGGTGGGCACGGCGGAGGAGACCGCCGGGCTCATCGCGTTCCTGCTGTCGGACGCGGCCGGCTACCTGACGGGGCAGAACCTCGTGCTCGACGGCGGCACGCTCCTGCCGTCGGCGCAGATGGACCCGGTGCTGGGGCCGTTGCTCGACCTGTCGTCCTGAGCGCGGCCGCGCCCCGGCCCGGCCGGAGACGGATCCGGTTGCCGCGGGTTCGTGCGCCCGCCGTTCCGGCCGGGGTGACTAGAACGCGTTCCAGTTCGGCGCGGTAGCATCGCGGCATGTCGCCGGAGCCCGCTCTCGCTCAGACCGACCTGCCGAAGATCGTCTCGGTCGACGACCACGTCATCGAGCCGCCGAACGTGTGGCAGGACCGCCTCCCCGAGAAGTTCAAGGAGGTGGGCCCGCGCTCGGCACGCGGGAAGAGCAGCATGAGCTTCGTCGGCGGCGTGTTCTCCTTCCGGGAGGACCCCGAGGGCACCGTCGGCGACTGGTGGACCTTCGAGGGGAACATGTTCCCGCTCACCCGCCTCGAGGCCGCCGTGGGTTTCGAGCGCGAGGAGGTGCAGGTCGTCCCGATCACCTACGACGACATGCGCCAGGGCTGCTGGGACCCGGCCGCCCGCCTCGCCGACATGGACGCCAACTGGACCGAGGCGTCGATGTCGTTCCCGTCGAGCTTCGTCCGCTTCTGCGGGCAGCGGTTCCTCGAGGCCCAGGACAAGGAACTCGCCGACCTCTGCGTCAAGGCCTACAACGACTGGCAGTTCGACGAGTGGTGCGCCGGCTCCGACGGACGGCTCATCCCCCTCGCCATCGTGCAGCTGTGGGACCCGCAGCTCGCTGCGGCCGAGGTGCGGCGCAACGCCGAGCGCGGCGGCCGGGCCATCACCTTCTCGGAGATCCCCCCGTACCTCGGCCTGCCCTCGGTGCACGACGCCGGTGGCCACTGGGACCCGCTCTTCGCCGCCTGCGCGGAGACGGGCACGGTGGTGAACATGCACATCGGGTCCAGCTCGAAGATGCCCTCCACCTCGGCCGACGCCCCCGCCGCGGTGGGCTCCACCCTCACGTTCAACAACGCGATGGCCTCCATGACCGACTTCCTCTTCTCCGGCGTGCTGCACCGGTTCCCCGAGCTGAAGCTGTCGTACTCGGAGGGCCAGATCGGTTGGATCCCCTACATCATCGAGCGGGCCGACAAGGTGTGGGAGGAGAACCGCGGGTGGGGCGGCATCGGCGACAAGGTGCCCGAGCCGCCGAGCACCTACTACTTCCGCCAGATCTACGGCTGCTTCTTCGACGACAACTACGGGCTCGCGAACATCGAGGCCGTGGGCGTCGACAACGTCTGCTTCGAGACGGACTACCCGCACTCCGACTCCACCTGGCCGCACTCCAAGGAGGTGGCCCTCAAGCAGATGGGCGACCTGCCGGCCGACGTGCAGCGGAAACTGGTGCGCGGCAACGCCATCCGACTCCTCGGCCTGGACTACCTCGAGCCCTGATCCTCGGCGCCGGCCGACGGGGACGCGTACCCATGGTCGGATCGATACGCCCCTGCTAGGTTCCACGGCGTCACCCGACGTCGGACCGGAGGGGGAGCGGTGGTCCGGCTGAGGAGAAGGAACCGTCGCCATCGGGGTGCGTCACGGGGCCTGGCTTTCGCCGCCGCGCTCGTCCTGGCCACATGGGGCCAGGGGACCGCCTCCGCGGGCACCGCCTCGGCCGCCGAGCTCCGCGCACGGGTCGCCGCGCTGGCCGAGCAGCTACCGGCACCGCTGGGTGGGCGTGGGTCGGTCGCGGCGGTGAGCGGCCAGGGCCCGGCCGCCACGGCATCCGCCGTGTTCGAGCAGCGCTTCGGCGACCGGTACGCCGGCGCATGGGATCGCCCGGCCGCGTCAGGACCCGTGCCCGTCGTCGCCGTGGTGGACCCGACCGAGGCCGACCGTCGGATCGCGAGCGCGGTCACCGGACCCTCGACCGAGGTTGTGGCCGCCCGTCGGTCGCTCGCCGAGCTTCGGTCGCTCGAGGCGCAGGTCGTGGCGACCCTCGACCAGATGGACCCGGGAGACCGTGCGATCGGGGTGAGCCTCCCCGCCAACAGTCTGGTGGTGTACCTCGACGAGGAGGCCGTCCTGGCGCCGGAGGGCGCTGCCTGGGTTTTCGACCTGGCGGCGCGCGCCGATGTGGCCGTGCAGTCCGTGGCCATGGACCGGCGGAACTACCCGAACCCCGAGTGGTCGGGTCAGCGCATCTTCATCCCGACGGGTCAGCCGTCCCAGTTCAACGCCTGCACGACCGGTGTGGCCATGCGGAACGCCCTCGGGAACTTCATGACGACCGCCGCGCACTGCTCGAACGGCGATGGCCGGCCCGTGCACGGTGCGGTCGGCGACGGAGCCGCCGGCCTGGGTGCCCAGGTCTCGACGATCGTCGGATGGCAGGGCCAGGGCACGGTGCCGGGGGACTTCGCCGCCTTCTACTACTCGCCGGCCGTCGGGTTCGTCTACGGCGCGAACCGTTCGGTCAAGGGCGCCCGGGACCCCCAGTGGCTCGAGCAGAACGTGTGCTTCCGGGGCGCCACGAGTGCCTCCGAGAAGTGTGCCGGTGTCTCCGACGTGAACCTCCTGGTGGCCTCCGGCGGTCGGACGTTCCGGGCGTTCTGCATCGACTTCGGAACCCGGCAGGGCGCGTTGGGCGGCGACAGCGGTTCGGCGATGTACCAAGCCACGGCCGCGGGCGAGGCGAACGTCCGCGGCGTCCTGTGGGGCACCATTGGTTCGAGGACCTGCGGCACCCCGGTCTCGGTGATCGCGTCGACCTACAGTGCGTCGGTCCTCGTCAAGTGAGGTGTCGGATGGGGGATCGTGACGTTGGGTCTCGCCGGGGACGGAACCGTGCGATGGGCCGACGACCGGTTGCGTGGGGCCTGATGGCGGCCGCCCTGGTGCTCACGGCCTCGTGCGGCTCCGACGGTGTGACGGCGGACGACCCGGCCGGCAACGGCCGCACACCGCCCGCGTCCTCGCCGCCGTCCGTCACCGTGGCCACATCGACCACCCAGCCCGCGCCGACCCAGCCCGCGCCGACCCCGCCCGCGCCGACCCCACCCGCGCCGACCCCACCCGCGCCGACCCCACCCTCCACCACGATCGAGCTGGTGTACCCCTCGGTCGAGGGTCGCGTGCTCGAGGACCCGGGCCCACCGCCCGACACCGGGGTGCCGCCGGACCTGCCCACCTGCCCGCCGACCTGTCCCTGAGCATCCCGGACCTGACGGGGCGTCAGCTTCTTCGTTAGCGTCCCGATCCATGCCGGAACGCACCTACTCGCTGATCATCGGCGGCGAGACCGTCGAACCCGAGGGCCGCTACGCGGTGATCAACCCCGCCACCGAGGAGGTGGTGGGGGAGGCACCCGAGGCCTCCGTCGCCCAGGCCGAGGCGGCCGTACAGGCCGCGGCCGACGCCCTCCCCGCGTGGTCACGCACCTCCCCCGAGGAGCGCGCCGCCCTGCTCGACCGCGCGGCGGACCTGATCGACGCCGCGGCCGACGAGCTCGTGCCGCTCGTGCAGGCCGAGACCGGCGCCACCTACCGGACGACGAAGACCATCCAGGTGCCGCAGTCGGCGGCACGCCTCCGTCGCTACGCGCAGGGCGCGCTCGAGTCCACCCTCGACCCGCTGCCGCCGGCCGTGATGCCGTCGACGGTGCTGGCCCCCGGCGGCGTGATCAACGCCGCGGCCAACCGGGTGCCGGTGGGCGTGGTGAGCTGCATCACCTCCTACAACTTCCCGATGGTGAACATGAGCGGGAAGATCGGCCCGGCGCTCGCCATGGGCAACACCGTGGTGGTCAAGCCCGCCCCGCAGGACCCGCTCGCGGTGTTCCGGATGGTCGAGCTGCTCAACGAGGCGGGCTTCCCGCCCGGCGTGGTGAACGTGGTGGGTGGCACCGGCATCCCTGCGTCGGAGGCGATCGTCGCCCACCCCGCGACGGACATGATCTCCTTCACGGGCTCCACCGCCGTGGGCCGGCGCATCGGCGAGGTGGCCGGCGGCCAGATGAAGCGCCTCCTCCTCGAGCTCGGCGGCAAGGGCGCCTGCATCGTGTTCGACGACGCCGACCTGAAGGCCGCCATCGGCGGGATCGCGTCGGTGTGGGGCTTCCACTCCGGCCAGATCTGCACGGCGCCCACCCGCGTGATCGTCCACCGCTCGGTGCACGACCAGCTCGTGGAGGGCCTGAAGGGCGCGGCGGCGTTCATGAAGGTGGGCCCGCCCACGGAGAAGGACACCGTGGTGGGCCCGGTGATCACCGACGTGCACCGCGGCCGCATCGAGGGCTACATCGCGGCGGGTGTGGCCGAGGGTGCCGAGGTGGCCGTCGGCGGCGGCCGCCCCGAGGGGTTCGACACCGGGTTCTAC
>CAIPVR010000114.1 GCA_903868545.1 uncultured Actinomycetes bacterium | reverse complement strand
CGTCGCCCCAGCACCAGACCCGACCGGACACGACTGCACAGGCGCCGTGGGTCCCGACCGCCACATCGGTTGCGCTCCCAGCGCTGCGGAGCTGGGGCGCAGGAGGCGAGCTCCCTTCCCAACACCAGAGCCCGCCCGGGTCGACCAGGGCGCAGCCCCTGGTGCCGGCGAGTGCCACGGCCGTCACGTCACGGTCGGCGAGCCAGTCAGCGACGGGTGACGCGTCCCCCCAACAGCGGAGCCGACCGGCAGCGGAACCACTCCTCACGGCGCAGGCGCCACGAGCGTCCACGCTGACCGCCACGGTCCGCTCACCGCCGGGCGGTCCGGGTGCCTGCTCGGCCGTCAGGCAGCCGACGAGTTCCGCCTGATCGGACACCAGGCACGGGCCGTCGGCCGTGGGCCCTGCCCAGATCGATGCGGCCAGCGGAGCGGAGTCGGTCGACCCACCGGGCGACCCGAGGCAGCGCGTGGTGCCCCCCGGACGCAGCACGCAGGAGAACCGTGAGCCCAGCGCCAAGGTGCCGTCGACGGGGCCCGGCGCCGACACAGCACCGTCCGTGCCCCTGGTGGTCCCACCGTCGGCGCCGTCGCTCCCGCCGCGCACGAGGGCGAAGGTCACCGCCGACGACACGATGGCCACCGCCACCAGCGGGGCGAACCGGCGGGCGAGCCGACCGACTCCCGTGACCAGGGCCGTCGGGGGCGATGCGTCGTCGATGGTGGCCCCCGGTGGCCGGGCACGGCCCCCGGCCGTCGCGGTGTCGGCACCGGGAAGGCGTGTGGCCGGATCCGGGACGGGCAGCAGGCCCAGGGCCTCGCGGGCGCTGCGGGCACGGAGCGCCGGATCCGGTGCCACCAGCAGGGCGAGGACATGGCCCAGCGAGTCGGGAACGTCCTCCGGCCGGGGGGCCGTCCGGGCGGAGCCGGTCAGCGCGAACTCGAGGGTCCGTCCGAGGGAGTACAGGTCGCTGCGCTCGGAGGCCTCCTCACCCCGTTCCACCTCCGGCGCCATGAACCCGACGGTGCCGATGCGTTCGCTGAATGTCGTCAGGCGGGGACCGTCGAGATCGAGGGCGGTGCCGAGGTCGCCGATCGCGGCGGTGACGTCACCGTGCACGGTGCGGAACAACACGTTGGTCGGCTTGATGTCGCGGTGCAGGATCCCTCGTCGGTGCAGGTGGTCGAGTCCTGCGAGTAGCTCCCGCGCGAGCAGTGCCACCTGCTCGGGGTCGAGGGGCCCGTTCCGTTCCACCACGGCATGGAGGTCGCCGGCGTCGGCGAGCTCCATGACGAAACCGAGCCGGCCCCGGTGGTCGAGGTCGTCGATGGCTCCGATCACGTTGGGGTGGTCCACCCGGAGGCGCCGTTCCTGCAGGAACCGGTGCTCGATCTCGGGACTCGAGCGTTCCGGGGCGAGCTTCACCACCACCCCGCGCTGGTGGTCGCGGTCCCACGCCGCCCATACGGTGCCGTGCGACCCGGCCCCGATCTGGTCGAGCAGTTCGTAACGCCGTTGCGATCCCGTCCGTCGACCCAGTACCACCGCGCCGCCCGCCATCCACCCCGACCGGGTGCGGTTCCTCCGACCCGCCCCCGGTACGCTACAGCGCCGTACCGGTCGTCCGCCGTGGCGGGCGACGGTCGGCGGTTGCGGGAGGGAAGAACCGTGGCGGAGTCGCACGACGTTGCCGGACAGCACGAGGTGGATCGTCTCGCGGCGACCTTCGAGCGCATCGAGGCATCGGTCCGGTCGGTCGTCCAGGGCGACCCGATGCCGGTGCGACTGGCCATCACCTGTCTCCTCGCCGAGGGCCACCTCCTCATCGAGGACCTTCCCGGGGTGGGCAAGACCACCCTGGCCCGGGCGGTGTCCGCCTCGATCCACGGGCGGACGGCCCGGGTGCAGTTCACCCCGGACCTGCTCCCGTCCGACGTGACGGGCGTGACGGTGTTCGACCCCTCCACGCGGGTGTTCGAGTTCCGGGAGGGCCCGGTGTTCGCGAACGTGGTCCTCGCGGACGAGATCAACCGGGCGTCGCCGAAGGTGCAGTCGGCGCTGCTCGAGGTGATGGAGGAACGGCAGGTGACCGCCGATGCCGCACCGCACGCCGTGCCACGGCCGTTCATGGTGATCGCCACCCAGAACCCGTTCGAGATGGAGGGCACCTACCGCCTGCCCGAGGCACAGCTCGATCGATTCCTGCTCCGCATCTCGATGGGGTCGCCGACGCTCGAGGCGGAGGTGGCGATGGTGCGGGCCGGTGGCAACACGGGTCTGGCCAGGATCCAGCCGGTGACCACCACCACCGAGGTGGCCGAACTCATCTCGGTGGCGGGCCGCGTCCACGTGGCCGACGAGGTCATCGGCTACGCCGCCGAGATCTGCCGCGGCACCCGAGACGCTCCGGAGGTGCGTCTCGGGGCGAGCCCCCGAGCCACCCTGGCCCTCGTCCGGGCCGCCCGCGTGGTGGCGGCGGCGGAGGCCCGCCGGTACGTGAGCCCCGACGACGTCCGGCGTCTGGCGCCGCCCGTGCTGGCCCACCGGTTGGCGTTGACGCCGGCGGCGGAGGTGGGCGGCGCCGACCAGGAGTCGGTCGTCGCCGCGGTGCTCGTGCGGGTTCGACCTCCCCGCCGGCGGGACTGACCGAGCGGTCCGACCGGTGACCAGGACGGGCTGGACGCTCGCGCTGCTCGGCGCGGTGCTGGTGGCGATCGGTGTCGCCGGCGGGCTGGCGGTGCCCCTCGTCGTCGGCGCCGCCGCCCTGTTCCTGGTGGCGGTGTCGTGGACGATGTCGCGTCTGCCGGTGAGGATCGCCGGACGGCTCGAACTCGACGGGCGTCACGCCACGGTCGGAGATCCGGCGACGGCCCGGCTCGTGGTCCGCAACACCGGCCGCCGACCGTCGCCGCCGTCGTGGGGTCGGCTCGAGGCGCTCGACGAGGTGGTCCCCCTGGCCGTGCCTGCGCTGGCGCCGGGGGCGGAACAGGTCATCGAACTGCCCCTGCCCACCCGACGCCGGGCCGCGGGATCGGTGGGTCCGGTGCGGGTGAGCACCGGTGACCCGTTCCGGTTGTCGTCGCACTCGGTGGCGCTCGGCGAGTCGCACGACTTCCACGTCTGGCCCCGGAGGCTGCCGGTGCGCTGGAGCGAGCGCGGGCTGCCCCGTCCACTGGAGGGCACCGTGTCGGGCGGGTTGCAGAGCGACCCGCTGTCCTTCGCCGGGCTCCGGCCGTACGTCGTGGGCGACGACGTCCGCCTCGTGCACTGGCCCACCGTGGCGCGCACCGGCGACCTGGTGGTGCGCCGCACGCTCGACGTGTCGCCCATGCGCCTCGACGTGTACCTCGAGGCCCAGCCCGACCGGTGGGACCCCGCCCGGTTCGAGCACGGGGTGTCGATCGCCGCGTCGCTGTTGGAGTCAGCGGACGCGGCCGGTATCCCGTGGGGCCTGCTGGTGGGACGGGAGCGGTTCCCCGGAACCGGGAGGTCCGTCGGTGACCTGACCCGGGCGCTCGACGTGCTCGCCGGTGTCCACCCCGTGCCGAACGCCCCGGCGCTCGACGTGTCCGCGGTGCGCGACGCGACGGTGGTGGTGGTCACCGGCCGGGCCGCCCCGTCCGACCACGAGGCGATGGCGGTGCTGGCGGGGAAGGTGCCGTGGGTCGTCCTCGTGGAGGTGATCGACCCGTTCGCCCGAACGTATGCACCGACCAGTTCCTCGGTGGAGGTGTTGCGGGTGGCGTCGCTCGAGCAGTTCGCCGAGGAGGCGGGGCCGTGAGGACGGCCACCAGGACCTCCGACCCCCGCCGTCGGTCGGCGGGCTGGACCGCAGGACGCGCCGTGGTCGGCCTCTCCGTGGCCACCACGGTCGCGGTGGCGGCCTCGGTGTTCGGTGCCACGTTCCGGCTGGAGCGGATCGCGCTGGCGCTCCTGGTGGCCGCGTTCGGCCCGGTGGTGGTGGATGGTCTCGCCGCGGCGGCGACGCGCCGACAGTGGTTGGGGGCGCAGGCCGCTGCCTTCGCGGTGGGTTGGGCGGCCGTGGTGCTCACGCTGGACCGCCCGTCGGGCGCGGTCGCCTCGGCCCGCTCGATCGTGGACGGGTGGAGCGGCATCCTCTCCACCGCCGCCCCGGCCCTGGTGACCATGGGGACGGTCACCGTCCCGTTCGTCCTCACGTGGTGGGCCTCGGTGTGGGCGCTGGTGCTGGGCCGGCGGACCGCCCGCGAGCTCACCCCGGTCGGTCCGGCGGTCCTGTTGGCGGTGGTGGCCTCGCTGTTCGCGCCGACCGGATCGCTGCCCTACACCGCGTGGCCCGTGCTGTTCCTCGCCGCTGCGGCCACGGTGGGCGTCAGCCGCCTGGTGTGGTCGCCACCGAGGATCGAGGGAACGGCCGGTCGTCCGGTGGGTTCGGGTCGGACCGCGGGCCGAGCGGGCGCCGCAGTGGCGACCGGTCTTCTGGCCGTGGCGGTGCTCGGCGGGGTGGTGG
>CAIPVR010000113.1 GCA_903868545.1 uncultured Actinomycetes bacterium | reverse complement strand
TGGGCAGCGGTCCCCGCGGTCTGCGGGGCGCTCGATGGGCAGCGGTCCCCGCGGTCTGCGGGGCGCCCGATGGGCAGCGGTCCCCGCGGTCTGCGGGGCGCTCGATGGGCAGCGGTCCCCGCGGTCTGCGGGGCGCCCGATGGGACGGCGGCGGGAATCAGGTGCAGGATGGCACGCGTGCGGAACCGGGGCGGATCGATCAGACGGATTCCCGTCGTCGCGGGCGCGCTCGTCGTGGGCCTGCTCGTGCCCGTGCCGCAGGCCGATGCGCTGGGGTCCGTTCCGGTCCAGGTGCCGGACACGGTGCCCGGGCAACGCCGGCGGGCCGAGGCCGAGCTGGACGTCCTCCGGGCCAGTCAGGCCGAGGTCCTCGCCGAGATCGCGCGGCTGAACGACCAGGTCGCCGTGCGCCGGGCCGAGGCCGACCGGGCGCAGCGTCGGGCGGATGAGGCCGCGGCGCAGGCCACCGCTGCGCAGGTGCGAGCGGACGCCGCCGCCCGGGTGGCGGACCGGAACCGCGGTGAGTTCCGTGACTACGTGACCGAGTCGTTCATGCGGCCACCGGCGCAGGACCTGCTGGCGCTCCTCACGCT
Source organism: uncultured Actinomycetes bacterium (assembly GCA_903868545.1). Lineage (GTDB taxonomy): Bacteria > Actinomycetota > Acidimicrobiia > Acidimicrobiales > Microtrichaceae > CAIPVR01. Next base: position 1,117 of record CAIPVR010000113.1, on the reverse strand, counting down.
GCCGACCGAACAGGACAACTCGCACGTGGTCGGCATGGTGCGGGCGGTGGCCGAGCGGCGTCGATCGACCGCCCGGCGCTTCGCAGCCGAACAGTCGGCCGCTATCACCGCCCGCGATGCGGCGGCCGGTGCCGAGGCCCGCGCCCGAGGCGAGGTCGCGGCCGCCCGGTCGGCCGCTGCGGAGCTCCAGGCCGGCATCGACGCGCAGTCGACCCTGGCGGCCGCGTTGGAGGAACGGCTGGAGCGGCAGCTCGCCGAGGTCGAGTCGTTGCGTGAACTCGACGAGCGGGTCGCCCGCGAGCTCGCGCAGGCGGAGGCGGCGGCCCGGGCCGCCGCCCCGGGTGCCGGAACGTCGAGCTCGCCGGGCCGGGTGACGGGCGGGGTCGCGGACGGGGTCGCGGCCGGGCCGCCGGTCGGCCCCGATCAGGTCACCGTGGTCCGCGGGATCCCGATCCACCGGAGCATCGCCGCGAACCTGGATGCCATGCTGGCTGCGGCCGAGGCGGACGGGATCCGGATCTCGGGCAGCGGCTACCGGAGCAGCACGCGGCAGGTCGAACTCCGCCGGGCGCACTGTGGTTCCAGCGCCTTCGACGTCTACGAGAAGCCCGCCTCGCAGTGTTCGCCCCCGACGGCGCGACCTGGTCGGTCCATGCACGAGCGGGGCCTGGCCGTCGACCTGACCGTCGGTGGTCGGGCGATCACGACGCGGTCGTCACCGGCGTTCCGGTGGTTGGCGGCGAACGCGTCGCGCTACGGCTTCTTCAACCTGCCCTCGGAACCCTGGCACTGGTCCGTCAACGGATCCTGACTTCGCGCCGACGAGCAACGATCAGCGACCGGCCCCTCGGCGGACCGCCCGTCACTGTCGCAGGCGTGCCAGCAGGCGGAGCATCTCCAGGTACAGCCAGATGAGCGTGACCAAGAGTCCGAACGCCCCGTACCAGTCCATGTAGCGGGGGAGTCCGGCCTTGGATCCCTGCTCGATGAAGTCGAAGTCCAGGATCAGGTTCAGCGCTGCGACGCAGACCACGACCAGGCTGATGACGATGCCGAGGGGTGAACCGCTCGACCAGAACCCCTGGGCGACACCGAACAGATTCAGGATGAAGATCCC
>CAIPVR010000112.1 GCA_903868545.1 uncultured Actinomycetes bacterium | reverse complement strand
GTACGAGATGCAGCCCTTGCAGCCGAGGTCCACCGTGTGGGCCGGCAGGTCGTACTCGTCGATCACCGACTGCATCCCCCCGGCGAGCCGGGCGCCCAGCACCTTGAACCGGTCGTAGGCCTCCGGCGTGAGCACCTTCGTGAGGGTGGCCAGCGACGCCGCCACCGACATCGGGTTGCCGTTGAACGTGCCCTGGTGGGCCGCCCCGCGGTTGATCTCCTCCATGATCTCCGCCTTGCCGCCGAAGGCGCCGATCGCAGCACCACCCCCGATCGCCTTGGCCCACGAGGCGAGGTCGGGCTGCACCCCGAAACGGCCCTGCGCCCCGCCCGCGTCGATCGTGGCACCGCACTTGACCTCGTCGAAGATGAGCACGACGCCGTACCGGGTGCACAGCTCCCGCACGCCCTCGAGGTAGCCGGGCTGCGGCATCACGATCCCGATGTTCATCATCACCGGTTCCATGATCAGCGCGGCGATGGTGTCGCCCTCGGCCTGGAACAGCCGCTCCACCGCGGTCAGGTCGTTGAACGGGACCACACGGATCCAGTCCGCCATCTCCTTCGGCACGCCCTTGGACTTGGGGGTGGCGACCGGCGCGTCGCGCCCGCCCATCACGTCGGCGCCCGGCAGCACCGAGTACATGAGCTGGTCCACGTGGCCGTGGTACGAGCCCTCGACCTTCGCGATCACGTCGCGTCCGGTGGCGGCCCGTGCCACCCGGATGGCCGACATGTTCGACTCGGTGCCGGAGTTCGTGAAGCGCACCTGGTCGCAGTTGAACCGGCGGCACAACTCCTCCGCGAGGGCCACGGTGGTCTCCACCGTCACCGCGAAGTGCATGCCGTTCCGGGCCGACTGCTCCACCGCCTCGGCCACCACGGGGTGGGCGTGGCCCACGGCCATGGAACCGAAGCCGTTGTGGAAGTCGAAGTACTGGTTGCCGTCGACGTCCCACACCTCCGGCCCGACCCCCCGGTTCAGGTACACGGGGTACGGGTCACCGAGCTGGAAGCTCGATGCCACGCCACCGGGCATCGAGCGCACGGCCCGCTCGTAGAGGGCCTTGGACCCGGTGGTCCGCTCGAGGAGGAGCGGCATCTCCCGTGCCGCGATCTCCTCCGAGCGCCGGATCAGCTGCTGGTCGCGTTCGCTGTGCTCGTTCATCGGGCTGCTCCCTGTCGTCCGTCCGTCACCACTTGACCATCACGTGCTTGAGCTCGGTGTAGTGCTCCACCGCGTACTGCGACATGTCCTTGCCGTAGCCGGACTGCTTGAAGCCGCCGTGGGGCATCTCCGACACCAGCGGGATGTGGTCGTTCACCCACACGGTGCCGAACCGCAGGAGGGCGGAGGCCTCCATCGCCGTGCCCACGTCGCTGGTGAAGACCGAGGCGGCGAGGCCGTAGTCGGTGTCGTTGGCCATCGCGACGGCCTCCTCCACCGAGCCGGCCCGCTGCACGGTCACCACCGGGCCGAACACCTCGCGCTGCACGATCTCCGCGGCCTGGTCGACACCGACCACCACCGACGGCTCGAAGTAGAAGCCGTCGCCGTCGCGGGCCGAACCGCCGGTCACGGCGCGTGCGCCGGCGGCGACCGCCCGCTCCACGAAGCCCTGTACCCGGGCGCGCTGGTCGGCGGAGATCACCGGTCCGAGTTCGGTCGCCTCGTCGGTGGTGGGGCCCACCACCAGGCTGCGCGCCGCCTCGGCGATGGCGTCGACCGCGGCGTCGTGCACGTCGGGCCCGGTGATCACCCGGCAGGCCGCGGTGCAGTCCTGCCCGGCGTTCCAGAACCCGCCGACCTTCACCGATTCGGCCACGGTCGCGAGGTCGGCGTCGTCGAAGACCAGGACCGGCGCCTTGCCGCCGAGTTCGAGGTGGACCCGCTTGAGCGAGTCGGACGCGGCGCGGGCGATCGCCTTGCCGGTGCCGACCGACCCGGTGAGCGACACCATCTCCACGAGCGGGTGCTCCACCAGCGTGGCGCCGGCCTGCTTGCCGCCGGTGATCACGTTGAGCACGCCGGGGGGCAGGATGCCGCCCGCGATCTCGGCCAGCCGCAGGCTGCTCAGCGGCGTCAGCTCCGACGGCTTCAGGACCACGGTGCACCCGGCCGCCAGCGCAGGACCGACCTTCCAGGCGGCCATCATCAGCGGGTAGTTCCACGGGGCGATCGACGCGACCACCCCCACGGGCTCGCGGCGCAGCATGGAGGTGTAGCCCTCCAGGTACTCGCCCGCTCCCTGGGTCTCCATCGTGCGGCAGGCGCCGGCGAAGAACCGCAGGCAGTCGGCGGAGGCCTCGATCTCGATGCCGGTGGCGCCCACGGGCTTGCCGGCGTTCGTGGACTCGAGGCTCACCAGTTCGTCCTGCGCGGCCTCGAGCGCGTCGGCGAGGCGGAGGAGCGCTGCGGACCGCTCCGCCGGAGTGGTCCGGCCCCACGTGGCGAAGGCCTCGTGGGCGGCCCGGACGGCGCGGTCGATGTCCTCCGGTCCGGAGTCGGCGGCCTCGAACACGGCGGACCCGGTGGCCGGGTCGACGATCGTCTCGGTGGCTCCCGAGGCCGCAGGGGTCCATGCCCCACCGATGAAGTTCTCGTTACGCAGGTCGGTCACGGCCACGTTTGTCATCCCCCGCGGGTCGTCGATGTGCTTCGATTCTCCCTGATGGGTGTCCGGCAGCCGTCCTGGCCGCGTCGCTTCATTGGGTGAATCGTTGACCTAAGGTAGCAAATCACACGGATTCCATCGTGAGTGGGGGAGTTCGCCACGAATGTCTGATGCCAACTCGTCTGAGGCCCCGCCCGTGGCCGGCGACCCGGTGGTGCGCCTCGAGCAGGTGACCAAGCGGTTCGGCGACTACGTCGCGGTGGAGGAGGCCGATTTCGGCATCGCGTCCGGCGAGTTCTTCTCGATGCTCGGCCCGTCCGGCTGCGGCAAGACCACCACCCTGCGGATGATCGCCGGCTTCGAGCAGCCCACCGGCGGGCGCATCGTGCTCGAGGGTCGGGACGTGTCGCGCACGCCGCCCCACAAGCGCGACGTGAACACGGTGTTCCAGAACTACGCCTTGTTCCCCCACATGAACATCTTCGACAACGTGGCGTTCGGGTTGCGCAACCGGAAGACCCCGAAGGACGTCGTCCGGACCCGGGTGATGGAGATCCTCGAGGTGGTCCGGCTGCCCGACATGGCCGAGCGCCGACCGAACCAGCTCTCGGGTGGCCAGCAGCAGCGGATCGCCCTCGCCCGCGCACTGGTGAACCTCCCGAAGGCCCTCCTCCTCGACGAGCCGCTCGGCGCACTCGACCTCAAGCTCCGGCAGGTGATGCAGATCGAGCTGAAGCGCATCCAGCGCGAGGTGGGCATCACGTTCATCTTCGTCACCCACGACCAGGAGGAGGCCCTCACGATGTCGGACCGCATCGCGGTCATGACCCAGGGCCGGGTGGACCAGATCGGGACGCCCACCGAGATCTACCACCGGCCCGCCACGGCGTTCGTGGCCGGGTTCATCGGCACCGCGAATCTCCTGCCCGTGACCGTCCGCTCGCAGCAGGGCGACGAGGTCACCGTCGACTCCCGGGCCGGGGGCCAGTTCAGCGTGCCGGCCGGCGGTCGGACGCACCAGCCCGGGTCGGACGCCACGCTCATGGTGCGACCGGAACGGCTCGTCCCGACCGGCGCCCCGCTGCACGGCGGTGCGCCCGCGGGCACGATCGAGGCCACGGTCACGTCGCTGCTCTTCCAGGGCCCGGTGGTGCGCTGCGGTGTGCGCACCTCGGCCGGCGCCGACCTGGTGGCGCACCTCGGGCCGGAGGACGACCCGGCGCAGTTCAGTGTCGGGTCGCCGATCACGATGACGTGGGCCTACGACGGCGCCTACCTCGTCCCCGAGGCCATCTCGGCGGACCAGGCCGGTGTCACCCACATGGACGACGACGAGACCGCGGCGCTGGCCGCGGGCTGAAGGAGGGATCACATGTCAGGACCGGTCACCCGCAGGCAGTTCATGACCCGCGCCGGCCTCGCCGCCGGCGGGCTGGTGGTCGCACCCTCGGTGCTCGCCGCCTGCGGCGGCAGCGACTCGAAGAGCAGCGGCTCCGGCTCGTCCGAGGGCAAGGGCGACGCCCAGGTCTGGTTCGACAACTGGACCCTCTACATCGACAAGCCCGACGACGAGCTCTACGGCAAGGGTGGCACCCTCGACGAGTTCCAGAAGGCCACCGGGCTGAAGATCAAGTACACCGAGGGCATCAACGACAACGGTGAGTTGTTCGCGAAGATCCAGCCGCTGCTCAGCAAGGGTCAGCCGATCGGCCCGAACATCATCGCCCCCACCTTCTGGATGGCCGGCCGGCTGATCACGCTCGGCTGGGTGGAGAAGCTCCCCCTCGACAAGGTCCCCAACGCGAAGAACCTGATCACGAGCCTCCAGAAGCCGCCGTCGGACCCCACCGGGGAGTACTCGTTGCCGTGGCAGGCGGGGATCGCCGGCATCGCCTACAACCAGGAGATCACCGGTCGCGAGCTGCGCACGGTGCAGGACCTGTGGGACCCGGCGTTCAAGGGCAAGATCGGCATGCTCACCGAGATGCGCGACACGATCGGCCTGATCGCCATGTCGGAAGGGATCGACCTCGACAAGCCCACCTTCGACAAGTTCCAGCCGGCGTTCGACAAGCTGGACAAGGAGGTCAAGAACGGCCAGATCCGCCAGTTCACCGGCAACGACTACGTCGACGACCTCGAGCAGGGGAACTACGCGGCGTGCATCGGCTGGTCGGGCGACGTGGTGCAGCTGTCGAAGTCGAACCCGAACATCAAGTTCGTGGTCCCCGAGTCGGGCGGCACGCTGTGGTTCGACACCATGGTGATCCCGAACGAGGCCTCGAACGTCGACGACGTGGCCAAGTGGATGGACTTCGTCTACGACCCGGTGAACGCGGCCCGCATCACCGCCTCGGTGCAGTACATCTCGCCGGTGCAGGGCGTGCAGGACGAACTGCGCAAGATGGGTGGCGACGCCGCGGAGCTGGCCGACAGCCAGCTGCTGTTCCCCGACGCCTCGACGCTGGCCAACCTGCAGAGCTGGGGCAACCTCGACAAGGAGCAGGAACAGCTCTTCGACGAGGAGTTCGCCAAGATCTCGGGCACCTGAGCGCGGCGGCCGAGGGACGGGAGGAGCGGAGTGGCGAGACGGGCGACGGCCGACGACCGCGGCCTGCGCAAGAGCAAGTGGGCGCCCTACGGGTTCCTGAGTCCCGGGATCATCTGGCTGGTGCTGTTCTTCCTCGTGCCCGTCGGCATCCTCCTCAAGGCCTCGCTGTCCACGAAGCCGAGCCGGTTCGAGGAGCCCGTCTTCGACTGGAACTTCTCCAACTTCTCCACCGCGTTCGGTGACTACGGCACCGAATTCGTGCGGTCGTTCGTGTTCGCCGGCATCGCCACCCTGCTCGCCATCCTCATCGGCTACCCGCTGGCGTACTGGATCGCCACCCGCGGCGGCCGGTGGAAGAACTTCCTCATCGGGCTGGTGGTGGTGCCGTTCTTCACGAGCTACCTGATCCGCACGATCGCCTGGACGTCCATCCTCCAGGACGACGGACCGGTGGTGGCGCTGTACCGGCTGCTGCCGTGGGTGGGGGCCGACGGCCGGATCCTCGCCACACCGATGGCGGTGATCGGCGGGCTCACCTACAACTTCATGAGCTTCATGATCCTGCCCATCTACGTGAGCCTCGAGAAGATCGACTTCCGGCTCACGGAGGCGGCCGCGGACCTCGGCAGCACCCCGTGGGGGGCGTTCCGCAAGGTGGTGTTCCCGCTGTCGCTGCCCGGGGTGTTCGCGGGCAGCCTGCTGGTGTTCATCCCTGCCGCCGGCGACTACCTCAACAACCGGTACCTCGGCTCACCGCAGACGTCGATGATCGGCACGGTGGTGCAGAACAAGTTCCTGGTGCAGTTCGACTACCCGCAGGCCGCGGCGCTGTCGATCGTGCTCATGGTGATCATCACCGCGATGGTGCTCGTGTACTCCCGGTTCCTCGGCACCGAGGGGCTCGCCGTATGACGGGGTCCGTGCGATGACGATGTCCGGAGGGGTGGCGCCCCCGACGTTCGAGGAGGTGCAGGGCGGTGGGCTCACCGGCAGCGACCGCCCCCGCCGGGTGGGCTCCGGGTGGGGTCGGCGCCTGCTCACCGTGGTGGCGGTGTGCATCTACATCTACCTGTTCCTGCCGCTCCTCAACATCATCGTCTACACGTTCAACGACCCGAAGGGCCGCTACAACCTGTCGTGGGACGGCTTCACCCTCGCCAACTGGGCCGACCCCTTCAAGGACGCCGAGCTCACCTCGGCGTTCCTGCGGAGCCTGCAGGTGGCGGGGATCGCCGTGCTCGTGGCGCTCGTCATGGGCTCGATGGTCGCCATCGCCCTCAGCCGCTACCGGTTCACGGGCAACAAGGTGACCGAGGTGTTCCTCGTCCTGCCGCTCACCACGCCGGAGATCGTGCTGGGCGCGTCGCTCTACCAGTTGTTCCTCGGCCGGAACGTGGTGCTCGGGTTCTCCACCGTCACGATCGCCCACATCATGTTCCTGGTGAGCTTCGTGGCCCTCACGGTGAAGGCCCGCGTGCGCGGGTTCGACTGGACCGTGGAGGACGCGGCGATGGACCTCGGGGCGTCGCCCACCCGGACGTTCTGGAAGATCACCTTCCCGTTGATCCTGCCCGGCATCCTCGCCGCCGCGCTGCTGAGCTTCGCCCTGTCGATGGACGACTACATCATCACCGACTTCACGAAGGGCGAGTTCTCCACCTTCCCGATCCAGGTGAACAACCAGTTCAGGGTGAGCTTCCCGCCCCAGGTGAACGTGCTGGCCACCATCGTGCTCATCGTGAGCGTGCTGTTGCTGGTGCTCACCTCGGTGCGCGGCGACCGTTCCAGCGTCACCACCCGCTGACCCCGCCACGGGTACCGTCGTCGGGACCGCCGGGCCCGAGGGCTTGAGGGGATCACGAGGTCCCGGCAGGTAACCTGAAGGCTGTCTTGATGTCCCCGTGGGGCGGTGCACCGGACCGGCGCCGGGCCGGCCCCGAGAGGAGGAACCCCGTGCTCCGTACCCCACGTCCGGTCGTCGTTCCCGTGGCCGCCGCCCTGCTGGTGCTGGCCCTGTGCGGCGCGGCCGCCGGGTGCGGCGGCTCCGACGAGGCCGGCACCTCCACCACCTCCGCCGACCAGCCCCTCGGCTTCCGCGAGGTCTCGGCCGCCACGATCGAGCCCGGTGACGCCGTGCCCGCGCCCACCGACCCCGTGGTGCTCACGGTGAAGGGCCGGATCGGCGCCACGAACGTGGGCGACACCCTCCAGTTCGACATGGCGACCCTCGAGCGGCTCGGCACGATCGAGTACCGCATCGACGACAAGCTGGCCGAGGGCCGCGTGGCCACCTTCACCGGCGTCCCCCTCGAGAACGTCCTCGAGGTGGCGGAGGTGGACCCGGACGCCACCACCCTGGCCACCACCGCGCTGAACGACTACACGGTGGACATCCCGGTCGCCGACGCCACGAAGTACCCGGTCATGCTGGCCACGGCGGTCGACGGCCAGCGGATGCCGGTGGACCGCTACGGGCCCGTGCGGGTGATCTACCCGTACGGCGCGTACGGGCTGGAGCCACCGGTCGCCGACGAGAAGCTGATCTGGCAGTTGAGCAGCATCGAGGTGCGATGACCATGGCCCCGGCCGACGCCGGGCACCGCCCCGGTGGGCGTCGGGCCGTGGCCGTCCTGGTGCTCGTGGCGGCGGTCCTGATGGCCGGCACGGTCTGGATGGGCGTGCTGCTCGTGGGTCAGACGCGGACCCTCGACCGGAGCGTCGCCGCCACCAACCGCCTGCTCGAGGCCAACATCCGCACCCTGGGCCAGGTGCAGCGTGAGCTCCTGCGCCTGGTCGTGGCACTCGAACGCCCGACGGTCCCGCCCGAGCGGCTGGAGCTGCAACGGTCCTTCGTGGCCCAGCGCATGCGGGAGGCGACCAACTCCTACCAGCTCGACACCCTCGGCTCGGCCGAACTCCGTGACCAGGCGCTCGCGCTCGCCGACCGGTGGCGCAGCGAGGTGGAACCGCTCGTGAACGGCGTGGTGGCCGACCCGACCGGATCGACCGACGCCCGGGCCGAGGCGGTCGATCGCATCGAGGCGCTCGACCGGGACTTCCTGCAGCTCACCACCCGCAGCGAGGCCGAGCGCAAGGCGCAGGCCGGGGTCGCCAACGCGGCGGCCACCGACCTGCTGGACCGCACCCGCTGGTTGTTCGCCGCACTGGTGCTCACCCTGTCGGGATTCGCGATCGCTGCCGGGCTGGCGTGGTGGTCCCTGGTGCTGGCGAACCGCCGGCGGGCCGCCACCGCCCGGGAGCTGGTGGAGGTGAACGAGGCGCTGCGCGAGGTGTCGGAGGTGGCGACCCGCAATGCCCAGGCCAAGGCCGACTTCCTGGCCAGCATGAGCCACGAGATCCGCACGCCGCTCAACGCCGTGATCGGGCTGAACGAGCTGGTGCTGCGCACCGACCTCACCGACCAGCAGCGCGAGTGGCTCACGACGGCGCAGAACAGCGGCACGTTGCTGCTCGGGCTGATCAACGACATCCTCACGTTCTCGGCCCTCGACGCCGGCGAGGTGCGCCTGGCCGAGGACCCGGTCGACCTCGACGAGCTCCTCGCCGACACCCGGGCCATGTTCGAGGGTCAGGCCGCGTCGAAGGGGGTGGAGCTGCGGTTCCACCGGGATCCCGACCTCGACCCCCGACGCCTCGCCGACGAGGTGCGGCTGCGCCAGATGCTGGTGAACCTGGTGGGCAACGCCGTGAAGTTCACCGACGAGGGATCCGTGGACGTGGTGCTGGAACCCGGCCCGGCCGCCGACGCCGAACCGCCCGCCGACGGTCGCGCCGCGGGCGAGGTCGTCCGTCTCCGGGTGGACGACACGGGCATCGGGGTGAGCGACGAAGTGGCCGCGGCGGTGTTCGACCCGTTCTCCCAGGGCGACGCCTCGCCCGCCCGGCGGCACGGGGGCACCGGCCTCGGCCTGGCCATCTGTCACCGGATCGTGGGCCTCATGGGGGGCACGATCGCCCTCCACGGCCGCACCGGCGGGGGCACCTCGGTCGAGGTGGTCGTGGTGCTGGCGCCGGCCGGGACCGAGGTCCCGGCACCCGCCGCCGGCGACGTGGCCGACTCGGGTGAGGAGCCGTGGCGCGCCCTCTCGGTGCTGGTGGCGGAGGACGACCCGGTCAACCAGCTCGTGACCCGCCACCTGCTCGAGACCCTCGGGATCACCGCCGACGTGGTCGACGACGGCATGGCGGCCTGCGCCGCGGTGCGGGAACGGCGTTACGACGTGGTGCTCATGGACATCCACATGCCGGACCTCGACGGGGTGGAGGCCAGCCGCCTGATCCGCGAGGAGGCGCGCGGCGGTGAGCGGCCGCGGATCGTGGCCATGACGGCTCGCGCCCTCGACGGTGACCGTGAGCGGTTCCTGGCCTCGGGCCTCGACGACTACGTGAGCAAGCCGGTGCGCCGCGAGGACCTGGCCGCCGCCCTCGAGCGGGCGGCGTCGGCCGGCGGGGTGCCGTCCGTGGGCTGAGGTCGCGGTCGGCCCGCCGGCCCCGCCCGGGCTGTCACACCCGTGCGCCACGATCCTCCCGTGGCTCCGCACCGCACCGCCCGCTCACTGCGTTCCGTCCCCGAACGGGCCCCCTCCGCGCGCTTCGCGGAGGTGGTCCGGGTGGTCACCGCCGAGGCGCGTCGGCGTGGTCTGGCCGTGCCGGTCTTCCGGTCGCCGCCGTCGCTGCCGGGGGTGGACCGCACGCTCCGCCGTCGGGCCGACGGCACGCAGGTGGTGGCGGTGCGCCTGGCCGGCCGCCCGGTGGCCGCCCTCCAGGCCGACGTGATCGACGGGGTGGTCGCCACCAACGGCCTCTCGGGCCGCCCGGCCGACCGCTTCCGCCGGGCCGCCTGGTTGGCGCTGGAGGGCGCGCCGCCCGTTCGTCCGGCGCCGGACCCCTCGCCCGCGCCCGAAGCCCGTCGCTCCGATCCACCGTCCTCGGGGTCGCACGACGACTCCGATGCATCGGTCGCGTGAGGGCCACCCCTCCGGGCCACCGTCGGGATGACACGATGGGAGGCGCGGCCCGGGTGGCGTAACTGGCAGGCGCAGGGGGCTTAAACCCCCCGGCTCTTCGGAGCGTGAGGGTTCGAGTCCCTCCCCGGGCACCGTCCGCCGGGCCGACGCCGTCCGCCGCCCCGGACGCCGGTTGACCAAGTTAGATAGGGCGCCCTATGTTTTCGACGTGGCGACCCAGGGGGAGCGGCGGGCCGAGACCCGCCGCCGGCTGCTCACCGCTGCGGCGGAACTGTTCGCCGAGCGCGGCGTCGACGGCGCCTCGATCGACGCGGTCGCCGAGCGGGCCGAGCGCACCTCGGGCGCGGTGTACGACCACTTCGGCGGCAAGGACGGTCTGTTGTTCGCCCTGCTCGACGGCTGGGTCGACGACGTGGCCACCGTGATCGGCGCGGAGCTCACCACCGCGACCACCCTCGACGAGCGCCTCGGGGTGCTGTGGCGCAACGTGTCGTCGCCCGTGGCGGGCGACGGACGCTGGATCGCCCTCGAGCACGAGCTGTGGAGCTACGCCCACCGCAACCCCGCCGCACGCGAGCACCTCGCCCGCCGCTACCGCGGCGCCTGGCGCGGGGTGGACGAGGCCGTGGGTGGCTGGTCCGACGGCGACGCCGAGGTGGGCCCGGCGGTGATCGGGCTGCTATTCGGCCTCGAGATGATGCGGCGGGTCGATCCCGACGCCCTGACCGACGAGCTGGCGATCGGGGCCCTCCGGGGCGTCGTGGCCGGCGGAACCCGCCGGAGCGGTCCGGCAACGTCCACGGCGCCAGCGGGCGCCGACCTGAAAGGAACCACCGATGCGCACGCAGCTCTGTGACGACCTGGGGATCGAGTTCCCCATCTTCGCCTTCACCCACTGCCGTGACGTGGTCGTGGCCGTGTCGAAGGCGGGCGGCTTCGGCGTGCTCGGCGCCGTGGGCTTCTCGCCGGAGCAGCTCGAGATCGAGCTGAACTGGATCGACGAGCACATCGGCGACCACCCCTACGGCGTCGACATCGTCATCCCCAACAAGTACGAGGGCATGGACGCGGACATGTCCACCGAGGAGCTCACCAAGATGCTCCAGGACATGGTCCCCCAGCAGCACCTGGACTTCGCCCGGAAGCTGATGGTCGACCACGGGGTGCCGATCGACTCCGACGACGACGACAACACCCTCAAGCTGCTCGGCTGGACCGAGGCCACCGCCACCCCGCAGGTGGAGATCGCGCTCCGGCACCCGAAGATGACCCTGATCGCCAATGCTCTCGGCACCCCGCCGAAGGACATGATCGACCGCATCCACGCCGAGGGCCGCAAGGTCGCGGCGCTCTGCGGCTCGCCCTACCAGGCGCTCAAGCACGCCGAGGCCGATGTGGACATCATCATCGCCCAGGGCGGTGAGGGCGGCGGCCACTGCGGCGACGTCGGCTCGATCGTGCTGTGGCCCCAGGTGGTCAGGGCCGTGGCGCCGCGGCCGGTGCTGGCCGCCGGTGGCATCGGCAGCGGCGAGCAGATCGCGGCGGCCCTCGCGCTCGGCTGCCAGGGTGCGTGGTCGGGCTCGCAGTGGCTGATGGTGGAGGAGGCGGAGAACACCCCCGTCCAGCAGCAGGCCTACATCGACGCCTCGTCGCGCGACACGGTGCGGTCGCGGTCGTTCACCGGCAAGCCCTGCCGGATGCTGCGCAACGACTGGACCGAGGCCTGGGAGGCGCCGGACAGCCCCGACCCGCTCGGCATGCCGCTGCAGTACATGGTCTCCGGTGTGGCCGTGGCCGCCACCCACAAGTGGCCGGACCAGACCGTCGACGTGGCGTTCAACCCGGTCGGCCAGGTCGTGGGCCAGTTCGAGAAGGTGGAGAAGACCGCTGCGGTCATCGAGCGGTGGGTCAACGAGTACCTCGAGGCGACCGCGCACCTCGACGCGCTGAACGAGGCGGCCGCCGCCGGCTGACCGGCTCCGGCCGGACGGCTCCGGTCGTGCCGGACCCTTGTGGGGCCGGCGCGACCGGACTACTGTCTGGACACATGTCCAGTTCCGTGACGCAGGAGGTCGCCGCGCCGCCGGTGGAGTCCACGCGTCGCCAGCTGAGCGATCGGCAGGCCGCCACGGTGCAGCGCCTGGCCGACGCGGCGATGGAGGAGCTCCGTGAGCGCGGCTACGACGGCCTCACCGTGCGCAACGTCGCCCGTCGCGCCGGCGTCGCCCCCGCCACCGCCTACACGTACTTCACGTCCCGCGAGCACCTCGTGGTGGAGCTGTTCTGGCGACGGCTGGCCGCCACCGCCGACACGGCCCACCGCGACGCCCCACCGCTCGACCGCGTGTGCGCGGCGCTGGCCGACATCGCCCTCGTGGTGGCCGACGAACCCGAGCTCGCCGCGGCGTGCACGGTCGCCATGCTCGCCACCACCCCCGACGTGGCCGTGCTGCGCGACCGGATCGGCGTGGAGATGCACCGGCGCGTCGTGGGAGCCATGGGGCCGGAGGCCGACCCGGCCGCGGTCCGGGCCCTCGACATGGCCCTGAGCGGCGCGCTCGTGCACGCCGGGGTGGGCCACCTCGCCTACACCGACCTCCCGGACCGGCTGGCCGAGGTCGCCCGACTCGTGATGGGAGACCGCCCGTGAGCACCCCAGCAGCGCCCACCGTCGACCCGGTGAGCTACGACCCGTACGACTACGCGATCCACGAGGACCCGTACCCCACCTACGAGCGGCTGCGGGAGGAGGCCCCGCTCTACCACAACGAGGAGCTGGACTTCTGGGCGCTCTCCCGCCACGCGGACGTCATCGACGGCTTCCGCGACACCGAGCGGCTGTCCAACTCCCACGGTGTGTCGCTCGATCCCGCGGCGAGCGGGCCGCATGCGTCGCGCACGATGTCGTTCCTGGCCATGGACCCCCCGATGCACGGCCGGATGCGCGGGCTGGTGTCCAAGGGCTTCACCCCGCGCCGGGTCGCCGAGCTCGAGCCGCGGATCCGCCAGATCGCCCGCGACTACATCGCCGAGATGCGCGAGAAGGGCGAGGTGGACCTGATCGGCGACTTCGCCGGCCGGCTCCCCATGGACGTGATCTCCGAGATGATGGGCGTGCCCGTCGCCGACCGCCAGGAGTTGCGCCGCCTCTCCGACCTGCTCGTGCACCGTGAGGAGGGCGACCGTGACGTGCCGCCGGAGGGTGCGGCGGCCGCCCTGGAGCTGGTGGTGTACTACGCCGACATGCTGGCCCAGCGGAAGGCCCGCCCCACCGACGACCTCACCTCGGCGCTCCTCGGGGCCGAGCTCGACGGCGACCGCCTCACCGACGACGAGATCACCGGCTTCCTGTTCCTGATGGTGGTGGCCGGCAACGAGACCACCACCAAGCTCCTCGGCAACGCCTGGTACTGGGGGTGGCGCAACCCCGACGAGAAGGCCAAGCCGTTCTCGGACCCGTCGCGCATCCCCGCCTGGGTGGAGGAGACCCTGCGCTACGACACGTCGTCGCAGCTGCTGGCCCGTGTGGCCACGGTGGACATCCCGATCCACGGCGGCGTGATCCCCGCGGGCGCCCGGGTGGCGTTGCTCGCCGGTTCGGCGAACCGGGACCCCCGCGTGTTCACCGACCCCGGCCGCTACGACCTCGACCGGCCGGAACCGCTCCCGCAGCTCGCCAGCTTCGGGTTCGGCCGGCACTTCTGCCTCGGTGCCAGCCTGGCCCGGCTGGAGGCGCGGGTGGCGCTGGAGGAACTGGTGGCCGCGGTCGAGGACTACGACGTCGACCCGGCCGGGGTCGAGCGTGTCCACTCGATCAACGTGCGGGGCTTCGCCGCGGTGCCCACCGCGCTGCGCTTCCGGGACCGGGCCGCCTGATGCCCCGCTTCGAGCCGCATCCCGAACGGCGACCGGCGGTCGTCACCGGCGCCTCGTCGGGCATCGGCGCGGCCACCGCGGTGGCGCTCGCCGCGGCCGGCCACCCGGTGGTGCTCGGTGCCCGCCGGGTGGAACGCCTCGACGAGCTCGCCGGCGTGATCCGTGACGGCGGCGGCGAGGCCGTGGTGCTGCCGCTCGACCTCACCGACGCCGGCTCGGTGGCCGCGTTCGGCGCCGCCGCCGAGGGCGCGGTGGGCGCCGTGGAGGTGCTGGTGTCCAACGCCGGCGACGTGCAGCCGGTGGACACGTGGTCCGATCCCGCCGAGTTCGCCCGCCAGATGCAGGTCAACCTCCTCGGGGCCCAGGCGCTGGTGCATGCGCTGGTGCCGCAGATGGTGGCGCGGTGCCGCGGCGACGTGGTGTTCGTGACCTCGGAGGTGGCCGTCCGCCCCCGACCCCACGTGGCCGGGTACGCGGCGTCGAAGGCCGGCCTCGAGGGGTTCGCCGCGGCGATGGCCATGGAGTGCGAGGGCACCGGCGTGCGGGTGGGGATGGTCCGCCCCGGGCCGTCCACCACCGAGCAGGGCACCACCTGGAGCGAGGGCTCGGTGAACAAGGTGGTGTCGTCGTGGAGCGGCTGGGGGTTCCTGCGCCACTCCGGGGGGCTGCGTCCCGCCGAACTCGCGGACGCCGTCGTGGCGATGGTGTCGGTGCCCCGCGGCACGCGCTGGGCGCTGCTCGAGGTGCAGCCGGAGGCGCCGGTGCGGACGGAGGAGCAGGGATGACGACCCCGCCGAAGGTGTCGGGCGACGACGGCGGCACGGGGCACCTCGAGGAGCTGCGGTCCGACCCGATCGGCCTCATGTGGCGGGTGCGCGAGGAGTGCGGCGACGTGGGCGAGTTCCGCCTCGCCGACAAGGACGTGGTGCTCCTCACCGGCGCGGAGGCCAACGAGGTGTTCTTCAGGGCCTCCGACGAGGAACTCGACCAGGCCGCGGCCTACCCCTTCATGACCCCGGTGTTCGGCGAGGGGGTGGTGTTCGACGCGTCGCCCGAGGAACGGCGCCGGGCGCTGCACAACCAGTCGCTGCGCGACAAGTTCATGCGCGGCCACGCCGCCACCATCACCGCCGAGATCGAACGCATGCTCGCGGGATGGGACGACGAGGGTCGCATCGACCTGCTCGACGTCACCGCCGAGCTCTTCATCTACACGTCCACCTCGTGCCTCATCGGCCCCAAGTTCCGCGAGGAGCTCGACGCCCACGTGGCCGAACTGTTCCACGACCTCGAGCGGGGCACCGACGCCATCGCGTTCGTGGATCCCTACGCCGACATCGAGAGCTTCCGTCGCCGCGACGCGGCCCGGGCCGAGCTGGTGGAGATCATCGAGGGGATCATGCAGCGCCGTCGCGAGGCCGGCCAGCCCGGTGACGGCGAGGAGCGCGACCTCGTGGACGTCCTCATGTCGATCCGCGACGAGGACGGCGAGGAGCACTTCTCGGCCGACGTGATCACCGGCATGTTCATCTCCATGATGTTCGCCGGGCACCACACGACCTCCACCACGGCGTCGTGGCTGATCATCGAACTGCTGCGCAATCCGGAGGTGATGGCGGAGGTGATCGCCGAGATCGACGCGCTGGCCGAGGCGGGCGGCGGCGAGATCACCTACCAGGACCTGCGCGAGCTGCCGTGGCTGGAGGGCTCGATCAAGGAGACGCTGCGCCTGCACCCGCCGCTGATCCTGCTGTTGCGTCTCGTGGTGGAGCCCTTCGACGTGGAGGGGTTCCACATCCCCGCCGGCAAGCTCGTGGGCGCGTCCCCCGCGGTGTCGAACCGACTGCCGGGCGCCTTCGCCGACGCCGACCGCTTCGACCCCTCGCGCTACATCGAGCCGCGCCAGGACGACCTCGACAACCCGTGGAACTGGATCCCGTTCGGGGCCGGCCGCCACCGTTGCGTGGGCGCCGCCTTCGCCCTCATGCAGCTCAAGACGATCTTCTGTGTGCTGCTGCGGGACTGGGAACTGCGCGCCGCCCAACCGCCGGAGAGCTACCGGAACGACCACTCCAAGATGGTCGTGCAGCTCGCCCAGCCCTGCCTGGTGGAGTACCGCCGCCGGGCCGCGGGTGGTGGTGCGCAGTGAACGGGGCCGGCGGCGGTGGCGGGTTCCGCATCGAGGTCGACCGCGACCTGTGCCAGGGGCACGGCGTGTGCGAGTCGGAGGCGCCCGGGGTGTTCGAGGTGGGCCCGGAGCGCACGGTGGTCGTGCTGGCCGGGCGACCCGGGGCCTCGGAGCGCCGGGCGGTGGAGCTGGCGGTGAAGTACTGCCCGACCCACGCGCTGAGGATCGTCGACGAGCCGGTGGCCGACACCGGCGGAGGGGGAGAGCCATGAGCGGGTACCCGCGCGAGGAACTCGAGGAGATGGTGCAGCGCTGGTTGCAGGCCAACAAGGACTGCGAGGTCGCCGGCGACTGGCGGCCGCTCGCCGAGATGTACACCGAGGACGCCACCTACGGCTGGAACTACGGGCCCGACACCGACTTCATGGCGGTGGGCCGCGACGAGATCCGCGACCTGGCGCTGGGCGCCGAGATGGGCGGACTCGACGGGTGGCAGTACCCGTACCAGGAGATCCTCATCGACGACCGCCAGGGCTTCGTGGTGGGCTTCTGGAAGCAGGTGGCCGACGCCCGCCGACCGGACGGCAGCCCGTACGAGGTGCTCGGGATCGGCGGCAGCTGGTTCCGCTACGCCGGGGACTTCCGGTGGTCGTGGCAGCGCGACTGGTTCGACTTCGGCAACGCCGGCGCGCTGTTCCTGGAGATGATGTCGGCCGGCGTGCTGAGCGAGGGCATGACCGAGCGGATGCACCGGTCCATGCGCGGACCGCTGCCCGGCTACTACCCGGCGGGTGCCGCCCCCGTGGGGATCTGGGAGCACCGGTGAGCGGGCCCGGCGACCGGTGCGTCGAAGGGCGGTCGGAGCGATGAGCGCGGGCGCGGTCGGATTCATCGGGTTGGGCAACATCGGTGCGCCCATGGCGAGGCGCCTCCTGGACTGGCCCGACGGCCTCGTGGTCCTCGACGTGCGGGCCGAGGCCTGCGAGCCGTTCGTACGGAAGGGGGCCACGGCGGCGGCCACGCCCCGAGAGGTGGCCGAGGCCGCCGGGGTGGTCAGCGTGATGGTCCAGGACGAGGGCCAGGTCCGTGACGTCCTGTCCGGACCCGACGGCCTCCTCGCCGGGGCCAGGCCCGGCACCGTGGTGGCGGTGCACTCCACCATCAGCGCCGAGGGGGCGGTGGCCCTCGCCGCCCTCGCCGCGGAGGCCGGTGTGGACCTGGTGGACGCGCCCGTGTCGGGCGGGGCGATGGGCGCCCACGACGGCACGCTGGCGATCATGGTCGGCGGCGAGGAGGCGGCGGTGGAGCGCTGCCGGGCGCCGTTCGCGCTCATGGCGTCGCTGGTCACCCGCTTCGGGCCGGTGGGAGCCGGGACCAACGCCAAGATCGCCCGCAACCTCATCACGTTCGCGTCGTACGCCGCGGTGGGGGAGGCGTCGCGGATCGCCGAGGCGGCCGGGCTCGACCTGGTGGCGCTCGGCGACGTCGTCCGCCACTCCGACCGGGTCACCGGCGGGCCCGGTTCGATCATGCTGCGCGACACCGCCGCGCCGCTCGCGGAGGACGACGGGCTCCGGCCGATCTTCGGCCACACCGCCGTCCTCGGGGCCAAGGACCTGGCACTCGCCGCGGCGCTCGCCGAGGAGGTGGGCGTGGACGCCCCGATCGCCGCCCTCGCGGCCCGCCTCCTCCCACCGGCGCTGGGCGTCACCGACGCCTGAGCGGCGTTCCGCGGCGCCGCGGCCCGGGCGGCCCGGGGCCGTCCGGTAGATTCGGGTACTCCCGCGAGCCGCTGCGAGACGACCGACGCCCGTGCCCCCCGGAACCGACCGTCCCACGATCCCTCCGCCGGCGACCCCGTCGGGTCGCCGCCTGCGGTCGACCGCGGCCCTCGGGCTGGGCGGCCTGGCCAGCGGCCTCTCCCGTGCCCTCGGGCGGGGCAACGGCAACCAGATCCGTGGCCGCGTCGCCCTGGCGGTGGACCCGGAGCTGCCCCGAACCCTCGCCCGCGGCCGGCGGGTGGTGCTGGTCTCGGCCACCAACGGCAAGACGGCCACGGCGTCGATGCTCGCCGCCGCCCTGCGCGCCGACGACCTCGCGGTGACCACCAACGCGGACGGGGCGAACCTGCTCGCCGGCATGACCTCCGCGCTGGCCGCCGACCCGACGGCCCCCGTCGCGGTGCTGGAGTGCGACGAGGCCAACCTGCCGTTCGCGCTCGAGCTGATGTCGCCGGAGCTGGTGGTGCTGGGCAACCTGTCGCGGGACCAGCTCGACCGGCACCTCGAGGTCCGTCGGCTGGCCGAGCGGTGGAAGGACGTGCTGGCCCGGTTCCCCACGAAGGTGATCGCCTCCAACTCCGACCCCAACGTGGCGTGGGCCGTGGAGGACGTCGAGGACGTCACGTGGGTCGACACCGGCCTGGTGTCGCGCCTCGACAACGCCATCTGCCCCAGCTGTCGGGAGCTGCTCGACCTGTCGGCCGACACGTGGACGTGTGCCTGCGGGTTCTCCCGCCCGGCGGCGGCCGTGTCGCTCGAGGGCGACGAGCTCCGTCTCGACGGTCGTCGGGTGCCGCTCGAGCTGCGCCTCACGTGGTCCTGGCAGCGGGCCAACGCGGCGCTGGCCCTCGCCGCCGCCGACGCACTCGGGCTCGATGCGGCCGAGGCCGCCGTCGCGGTGGGCCGGCTCGAGTCGGTGGGCAACCGCCGCAGCCGGGTGGACGTGGGTGACGGCCGCAGCGCGGAGCTGGTGCTCGCGAAGAACCCGTCGAGCTGGTCGTTGCTGATCGACGAGCTCGAGGGGTCGTCGCACGCCCTGGTGATCGCGCAGGACGACAACGCGGCCGACGGCACCGACCCGTCGTGGTTGTGGGACGTGCCCTTCGAACGCCTGCAGGGCCTCACGATCGCCACCGCCGGCAGCCGCTCGCTCGACGTGGCGGTGCGCCTGGCCCACGCCGGGTGCCGACCGGTGGCGGTGGAGGACGACCCGCGGGTGGCGGCGCGGGCCCTGCCGGGCGACGACCTGGTGGTGGCGGCGAGCTACACGATCTTCCACGGGATGGCGTTGCGGTGACCGGCGCCGCTCCGGGCCCGTCGACCGTGAGCGTCGGCCTGGTGTACCCGGAACTGCTCGGCACCTACGGCGACCGCGGCAACGCCGTGGTGCTGGTGGACCGGCTGCGCTGGCGGGGCATCCCGGCGGAACTGGTGGAGGTGCACGTCCGCGAGCCGCTCCCCGAGCAGTTGGACCTCTACGTGCTCGGTGGCGGGGAGGACGCCGCCCAGCTGGTGGCTCTCGACGAGCTCCGTCCGCAGGCCGGTCA
The DNA here is from genome assembly GCA_903868545.1 of uncultured Actinomycetes bacterium. GTDB lineage: Bacteria > Actinomycetota > Acidimicrobiia > Acidimicrobiales > Microtrichaceae > CAIPVR01. Next base: position 23,119 of record CAIPVR010000112.1, on the reverse strand, counting down.
CCTGCGCGCCGCGCTCGACCGCGGGGCCCCGGTGTTCTCCGTGTGCGCCGGGTTCCAACTGCTCGGGAGCTCGATCAGCCTCGTGGGCCGCACCGAGCCGGTCGACGGCCTCGGCCTCTACGAGGGCCACACCGCGCCCACCGGCAGCCGCTGGGTGGGGGAGGCGGTGGTGGCCACCGACCTGCCCGGGGTCGGCGAGGTGTGCGGCTTCGAGAACCACGGCGCGTCCACCCGGCTGGGTGCCGGCGAGCAGCCGTTCGGGCCGGTGGTCCTGCCCGCCGGCGAACCCCGTTCCGACGGCGTGCACCGCGGCCGACTGATCGGGACGTACCTCCACGGCCCGGTGCTGGTGCGGAACCCCGCCCTCGCCGACCACCTCCTGTCGCTGGTGGTGGGCGACCTCGGACCCGTGGAGGACGACCTGGCCGTGCGCCTGCACGACACCCGGATGGCGGTGGCGCGCTCCGGCGGGCTGCGTCAGACCGATCCGGGCGCCCGCCGCCGCTGAGTGCCCCCCGCCGCTGAGTGCCCGCGCTGGGCAATTCACCCGATCGTCATCCCCGCCCCGTGACACGGCCATCTGTGACCGGTACCACTGGGGCAGGGCGGCGAAACGGGGCGGGCGATGTCGGACACGGCGACCACGGCAACCACGGGAATGGCACTCGTGTCGGGGGAAGCGGCGGGTGTCACGGGTGACACCGAACACCCGGTGCTGCAGGACTGGGACGGGACCTACCCGGTTACGGTGGGTCGCATGCTGGTGACCGACGCCTACGGACCGCGGCCGGTCCTGCGGGGCCGACTCCACGTCTTCGCCGCCGTCGCGGCGGTGCCGGCCACGCTGGTGCTCCTCGCCGTGTCGAGCGGGGCCACCGCCCGGGCGGCCGTCGCGATCTACGGCGCCACGCTGATCGGGTTGTTCGCGGTGAGTGCCTCGTACCACCGGCTCGCCCGCACGCCCACCTCCGTGAAGTGGTTCCGCCGGGCCGACCACTCGATGATCTTCCTGCTCATCGCCGGGACCTACACGCCGATCTGCCTGCTCGCCCTGCCCCCGTCGTGGGGGATCACCACCCTCGCGATCGTGTGGGTGACGGCGCTCGTGGGCGTGGGCATCAAGATGGCCCGCCTCGGCAACGGCTCCGGCTCGAGCGGCTCCTGGCTCTACATCGTGCTCGGCTGGGCCGGGCTGCTGACCGCGCCGCTGCTGGTGACGCACCTCAGCGCCACCCAGCTCGTCCTGCTGGCGGTGGGTGGCGTGCTCTACACGGCGGGTGCGGTGGTGCTGGGCCGGCGCCGTCCCGACCCGGTGCCCCACGTGTTCGGGTACCACGAGGTCTGGCACACCATGACGATCGCGGCGGGCGGCTGCCACTTCGCCGCCGTGCTGCTCATGCTCGGCTGAGTCGTCGGGGCCCTCGGGTCGCCGTGTCGCCGGGCCGGCTCGTCGCCTCAGTCCCCGGACGGCCGTAGGCCGCGCAGCATCGTGTCGAGCAGCGCCTCGTGGTGCGCGTCGAGGTCGCCCACGAAGCCGATCCCGCGCAGTTCGAGGCTGACCTGGCCGTGGCAGAGGCTCCACACGCGCTGGGCCACCTCGACGGGGTCCTCCGCCTCCACCGCGCCGGCCGTCCGGGCCCGGCGGACGAGCCCCACGAGCTGCTGGAAGCACGCCGTGGCGTGGGCCTTGGCCTCGTCCGACGGCTCGTAGCCCGGCACGGCGCGCTCGAACATGACCGCGTACATGGCGGGGTGGGCCAGCGCCCGGGCGCGGTACCGTCGGCCCGCCTCCAGCAGGTCGGCGGCCGCGTCATCGGTGTCGACGTCGGTGAACGCGTCGCTCAGGTCGTCGAACCCCTCCGCGAACAGCCGGTCGACCACGCCGTCCTTGCCGCCGAAGTGGTTGTAGATGCCCATCGGGGCCACGCCCGCCTCCGCAGCGATCCCACGCACGGTGAGGGCCCCCGGGCCCTCGGTCTCGAGGAGCCGGCGCGCCCCGTCCACCACGGCCCGCTCGACCTCGTTGCTCGGCGTACGGGTGCGTGGTGTCACAGGGCCCCACCTTCGCCCCTCGGGGCATGGACGAGAGCAGTACGATGTTCTATAACAACAGAACAACGTACTACGTCGTGCGGCGCACGAGCCGGGTCGCCGACCCGGCCGGGCCCGCTCCGTCACCGGAGGACCGCCATGCACCCACCCGCTCCGCCCGCTGCGTCGTCGGCGCCCACCGCGTCCACCGGCACCGGCGCGTCGGTGGCAGCCGGTCACCCCCAGCGGTGGGCGGTGCTGCCGGCGCTGTGCCTGTCGCTGTTCCTCGTGGTCGTGGACAACACGATCGTCAACGTGGCCCTCCCCACCCTGAGCCGGGAGCTGGGGGCCACCACCAGCGAGCTCCAGTGGATCGTCGACGCCTACTCGCTGGTGTTCGCCGGGCTGCTCCTCGCCTTCGGCAGCCTCGGCGACCGGTACGGCCGCAAGGGCGCGCTGCAGATCGGACTCGTCCTCTTCGCCGGCACTTCGGTGCTGGCCTCATTGGCGACCTCGGCCCCCCAGCTGATCGCCGCCCGGGCCGCCATGGGCGTGGGGGCGGCGCTGGTCTTCCCGGCCACCCTCGCGATCCTCACCAACGTGTTCACCGATCCCACCGAGCGGGCCAAGGCCATCGGTGTGTGGTCGGCGGTGTCGGGCCTCGCCGTGGCGCTCGGCCCGGTCACGGGCGGATGGCTGCTGGAGCACTTCTCATGGGGCTCGATCTTCCTGGTCAACCTCCCCGTGGTGGCGGTCGCCCTGGTGCTGGGCCACCGGATGATCCCCGTCACGAAGGACCCGGACGCCGGCCGCCTCGACCCGCTCGGCCTGCTCGCCTCGATCGCCGGGATCGTGCTGCTCGTCCACACGGTCATCGAGGCCCCGAAGTACGGCTGGACCTCCCCCGCGACCCTCGGTGGGTTCGCCGCCTCCATCGCCCTGCTCGTGGGCTTCGTGCTCTGGGAGTTGCGGCGGCGCGACCCGATGCTCGACGTGCGGGTGTTCCGCAACGCCCGGTTCTCCGCCGCCAGCGTGTCGGTGGCCGTGGCGTTCTTCGGGCTGTTCGGGTTCATCTTCCTGATCACCTCCTACTTCCAGGTGGTGCGCGGCTACTCGACCCTCTCCGCGGGCCTGCACACGCTGCCCTTCGCCGCCGCGGCCGCCGTGGCCGCACCGCTCTCGGCCCGCCTCGCATTGCGCCTCGGCACCAAGGCCGTGGTGGCCGCCGGGCTCCTGTCGATGTCGGTCGGGTTCGCGTGGGCCTCCACCCTCACCGCCGACACCCCCTACTGGGGGCCGCTGGTCGCCCAGATGGTGCTGCTCGGCGCCGGGCTCACCATGACCACCGCCCCGGCCACCGAGGCCATCCTCGGGTCCCTGCCGAAGGAGAAGGCCGGCGTCGGCTCGGCGGTGAACGACACCACGCGCGAGCTCGGCGGGACCCTCGGGGTCGCGGTGGTCGGCTCGGTGTTCAGTTCGGTCTACGGTCCGGAGCTGGTGGAGAAGCTGTCCGGCCTCCCGATCCCGGCCCCGGCCCTGGAGATCGCCAGGAGTTCCGTGCAGGGCGCGGTCGAGGTGGCCGCACGGGCGCCGGAGGCCGGGCGACCGCTCATCCTGGACGCGGCGAGGGACGCGTTCCTCCAGGGCATGGCCCTCGGGGTGCGGGTGGCGGCCGCGATGACGCTGATCGGTGCGGTGGGCGCCCTCATCTGGTTGCCGGCCCGGGCGGTGTCGCCCGACCATCCCGACGTGCCCGACGACCTGGCCGTGAGCCGCGGGGGCCGGTGAACCCGCCCGACGCCTTCGCCACCGCGACCGGTGTCCGTCCCGACGGGGACGGAGGGTGGTCGGCGTCGGTCGCCGAGGGCTGGGACATCCTCGGCAACGCCAACGGTGGGTACCTGCTCGCCATCGCGGCCCGGGCCATGGCCGGCGCCGCCGGCCGGCCGGACCCGGTCACCGTCACCGCCCATTACCTGTCGCCGGGGCGCCCGGGACCGGTCACGGCGCGCACCGAGGTGGTGAAGCAGGGCCGACGGTTCGCCACCGTGCAGGCCCGGCTCGACGCCGACCGGCCGCTGCTGGCCCTCGTCGGCACCTTCGGCGAGCTCGAGCCCTCGGGCGGCGCCGGGCTCTACGTGGAGGGCGCGCCGCCGGAACTGCCCGATCCGGACGACTGCGAGTGGCACGAGGGCGCGTCGGCGGCGGCGGGTGCCCCGTCCTTCATGGACCGGGTGGAGCTGCGGCTGCATCCCGACGACGCCGGGTTCCGCACCGGTGACCCGAGCGGCACGCCACGGGTGCGGGGCTGGTTCCGTCTTCCGGGCGGGGAGCCCGTGGACACGATCGGTCTGCTCCAGGCCGTCGACGCCTTCCCCCCGACCGTGTTCAACGCCCGGTTCCCCGTGGCCTGGACGCCGACGGTGGAACTCACCGCGCACCTCCGGGCCCGGCCGGCGCCCGGCTGGCTGGCGTGTGCGTTCTCCACCCGGTTCGTCACCGGCGGCTTCCTCGAGGCCGACGGCGAGGTGTGGGACTCGACCGGCACGTTGGTGGCCCAGTCCCGCCAGCTCGCGCTGGTGCCCCGGGACCCCACTCCCTGACCACACTCCCTGACCCCGTTCTGTTCGTCGTTCCTCCCCTCAGGGGGTGGTCAACGACGAACAGAACGGGGTCGGGGGCGGGCGAGGGTGAGGAGGAAGTCGCCCGCCGGGTCGGTCCACGACCGCTCGACCCGGAGGCCGGCGGCGGCCAGCTCGTCGGCCACCTGGCCCGGTCGGAACTTCGTGCTGATCTCGGTGCGCAGGTGCCCGCCCGGTTCGAGCCGCAGCTCGAGGTCGAGGACGGACAGGCGCACCACCTGGCTGCGGATGGCCACGAGGTGCATCTCGATCCGGCCGGCCGCTCCGTCCCACACCGCCCGGTGCCGGAAGGCGTCGGGGTCGAAGTCGGCGCCGAGCTCCGCGTTCATGACCGACAGCGCATTGAGGTTGAACGCGGCGGTCACCCCGGCCGGGTCGTCGTACGCCGCGACGAGACGAGTGGGGTCCTTCACCAGGTCGGTGCCGAGGAGGAACCAGTCGTCGTCACCGAGCACCCGACCGACCGAGGCCAGGAACCGGGCGCGGTCGGCCGGTTCGAAATTGCCGATCGTGGAACCGAGGAAGGCGAGCAGTCCGGTGCCGTCCATCGCCAGCGCGTCGAGGTGGCGGTGGAAGTCGCCCACCACGGCGCGGACGCCGGTGCGGGGGAACCGTGCCGCCAACGCCCGGGACGCGTCGCGGAGCACCTCCTCGCTCACGTCGAGCGGGGCGATCCGCCCGAGCGTGCCGGCGCGGTGCAGCGCGTCGAGGAGCAGTGTCGTCTTGTCCGACGTGCCGGAGCCGAGCTCGGCGAGCGTGGTGGCGCCGGTGACGGCGGCGATCTCGTCGGCGTGCGCCCGCAGGATCGATCGCTCGGCCTCCGTGGGGTAGTACTCCGGGAGCCGGGTGATCTCGTCGAACAACTTCGAGCCGAGCTCGTCGTAGAACCAGACCGGGGGGATCCACGGCGGCGTGTCCCGGAGGCCGCGGGCGGTCTCGTCGGCCAGATGACGGGCCCAGTCCGCGCGGTCGATGCGCACGTCGACGGTGATGTCGGCGGCGGCGTGGTCGCGGTCAGTCATCGGTGGCCAGGCGGACGCCGCTGAAGGCCCAGCGCGCGCCGGGTGGGAAGAAGTTGCGGTAGGTGGATCGTGAGTGGCCCACCGGGGTGGCGCAGCAGCCGCCGCGCAGCACGTGCTGGTTGACCATGAACTTGCCGTTGTACTCGCCCACCGCGCCGGCCTCGGGCCGGAAGCCCGGGTAGGGCAGGTAGGCGCTCGCCGTCCACTGCCACACCTCGCCGGTGAACTGGCGCGGGTCCGCGTCCGGGGTGCCGGCCGGGGTGGGGTGCAGCGGGCCGTCGGGGGGCGACAGCGCCGGCGCCGTCGTCACGGGGGCGGCCGCGGCCACCGCCTCCCACTCGAACTCCGTCGGCAGGCGGTGCCCGGCCCAGCGGGCGTAGGCGTCGGCCTCGTAGTAGCTCACGTGCACCACCGGCTCGGCGTCGTGCACCGGGCGGAGACCGTCGAGGGTGAACACGTGCCACTCCCCGTCGACACGGTCCCAGTAGAGCGGTGCGTCCCAGCCGTGGGCGTTCACCGTGGCCCAGCCGTCGGAGAGCCACAGTTCGGGCCGCCGGTAGCCGCCGTCGTCCTGGAACGCCCTCCACTCGCCCGCGGTGACCAGACGGTCGGCCACCGCGAACGGGTGCAGCAGCGTGTCGTGGCGGGGGCACTCGTTGTCGAAGGCGAAGGCGGGCGGGCTCCCCGGCGTGCGCCCCGCGTCCGGGTCGTGGCCGACGGCGACCACGCCGCCCGGGTGCCCGATCCATCCCGCGGGCGCAGCCGCTCGGTCGGGACCGGGCGCGGGCCGGTCGCGGTAGGCGGGCCGGAGCGGGTTCTGCCACAGCAGGTGCTTCGCGTCCATGAGGAGCAGCTCCTGGTGCTGCTCCTCGTGGTGCAGGCCGAGCGTCACGAGCGCCTCGGTGGCGTCGTCGACGCCGGCGTGGAGCAGGCCGCACACGTGGTGGTCGACCAGCCGGCGGTACTCGCCCACCTCGGCCACGGTGGGCCGTGTGATCATCCCCCGCCGGGGTCGGGGCTGCCGGGGCCCCACCGCCTCGTAGTAGCTGTTGAACAGGAACCGGTAGGACGTGTCCACCGGGCGGTACCCGGGCACCGTGTCGAGGACGAACTCCTCGAAGAACCAGGTGGTGTGGGCCCGGTGCCACTTCGTGGGGCTGGCGTCGGTCATCGACTGGACCACCTGGTCCTCCGGGCCGAGCGGCGCGGCGAGGTCCTCGGTACGGCCGCGCACCTCCGCATAGCGCGAGCTCAACCCCATCCCGGGGGCCTTTCCTCCACGAGGCCACCGTAGGCGTCGGGCCGCCGGGTCGACAGGAACGGGAACAGTTCCAGCCAGTCGCGGCGGGCGTCGAGGTCGAGATCGGCGACGATCACCGCCGGTTCGTCCCGGGGTGCCTGCACGAGCACCCGCCCGTACGGGTCGCTGATGAACGACGAGCCGTAGAAGGCGAGCTCCGGCGCCTCGGGGTCCACCCGCTCGGTGCCCACCCGGTTGACCGCCACCATGAACGTGCCGTTCGCGATCCCGTTCGCGGTGATGACCCGTTCCCACAGCGGCTCGGTGTCGAAGCCGGGATGGTCGGGCTCGGAACCGATGGCGGTGGGGTACACGAGCACCTCGGCGCCGGCGAGCGCGTAGACCCGGGCCAGTTCGGGGAACCACTGGTCCCAGCACGTGGGGAACCCCACCCGGGTGGACTCCACGGGCACCACCGGGAAGCCGCCGTCGCCCGGGGGGAAGTAGCGGTCCTCCCGGTAGCCGGCGGTGACGGGGATGTGCAGCTTGCGGGTGCGGGCCACGAGTGAGCCGTCGGGTGCGGTGCAGACGGCCGTGTTCCACCCCCGCGGCGCCACGGCCGGGTCCGCCTCCCACAGCGACGCGGAGACGAACACCCCGTGGCGGCGCGACAGTTCCGAGACCAGCGCGACCGTCGGGCCGTCCTCGAGAGGTTCCGGCTCGGCCCCCACGGCCGGGGGCCCGCCCTCCACCGCGGCGAAGTAGGGCGACAGCGTCAGCTCCTGCAGGCACACGAGGCGGGCACCCTCGCCGGCGGCGGCGGCCACCCCGTCGGCGAGCGCCGCGGCGTGCTCGTCGGGGTCGGGGTGCCACCGGTGTTGCACGGCACCCACCCGCCAGGGGGTCCGCTCGGGTGGCCGGGTGCGCGCCGGTGACGCCGCCGGGCCGTCGGCAACCAGGACCGGGATCACGCCGCGGCTCCGCCGCCCGGGGCCGCCGGCACCTGCTGGGTGATGCAGTGGGGCCCGCCGCCGCCGTAGGCCAGCACCTCGCCGGGCACGCCCACCACCCGCCGGCCGGGGAACACCGAGCCGACCAGGTCGAGGACCTCGTCGTCGGCGGCGTGCCCGCACACCGGCACCACCACGCCGCCGTTGCACACGTACAGGTTCAGGTACGGCACCGGTACCCGGCGGCCGTCGATGCGGGCGAAGGGCAGCACCGGCACCTCCAGGACCTCGATCGGCTCGCCCCGGGCGTCGGGGGCGCCGCGCAGGCACCGCACGTTGACCGCGAGCCGCTCGTGGTCGGCCTCGGCGGGGTCGTCGCAGCACTGGGCCAGCACCAGCCCCGCCCGGGCGAAGGCGGCGACGTTGTCGACATGGCCGTCGGTGTCGTGGTCGTCCACCAGGCCGTGGGGCACCCACACGGTCCGTTCGGCGCCGAGCCGGCGTCGCAGCACGTCCTCGATCGCGGCCCTCGTCATCGTCGGGTTGCGGTTCGGGTGCAGCAGGCACTGCTCGGTGGTCACGAGCGTGCCGGCGCCGTCGACGGTGAGGGCGCCACCCTCCAGGACCATGGGCTCGTCGACCACCGGCTCGCCGTGGCGTTCGGCCCACCGGCGGGCGAGGGCGGCGTCGTCGGCGAAGGGCTCGAACTTCCGGCCCCAGGCGTTGAACGTCACGTCGAGCACCACGCGGCGGCGGTGGTCGTCCAGCACCGACAACGGGCCGGAGTCGCGGGCCCAGCTGTCGTCGATCGGCAGTTCCTCCACCTCCACCGCCGGCCCGCACGCGGCGGCGGCCTCCTCCGCCCTCGACGGCGGGGCGATCACGGTCACCGGTTCGAACTCGGCGATGGTGCGGGCGATGGTGGCGTGGTCCTCGCAGGCCCGGGCCCGCAGCGGGCCCCAGATCGGGTCGCGGGTGGGCCAGCAGATGAGGGTCCGCTCGTGGGGTTCCCACTCGGCGGGCATGCGCAGCGGGGTGGCCGCGGCGGCTGCGGGGTCCATCGGGGCCAAGTCTGGCGGAAATGGGTCGGGCCCGGAGCCGTGACGGGTGCGACCATGCGGACATGCACCCCACGGCTCCCGCGTCCGGCGCGCCAGCGCCCGCCCGGGTGTCGATGACCCCGATCCTCGTGGCCGCCGGAGCCCTCGGGGCCGGGGTGGGCCTCGTGTTCCCACTGCTGGCCGAGTTCCAGGACCGCTACGGGTTCTCGGCACTCGGCCTCGGCCTCATCAGCGGGGCGTCGTTCCTGACCGCGCTGGTGGCGGGCCTCGGGCTCGCCCGGCTCGCCGACCGCGGCCACGCCCGGGCGCTGATGGTGGCGGGTCTGGTGGCCGCGGCCGCGGCCCTGTTCTGGTTCGCCCGGGCCACCGAACTGTGGCAGTTCGTGGCCGCCCGATCGCTCGAGGGCCTGGGAGCGGGCGTGTACCTCCCCGCGGCGCGCAAGATCGCGACCGCCGGCGACCCGCGGCAGGGCGGGCGGCGCCTCGGGATGCTGGCCAGCGCAGAGGTGGGGGGCTTCCTGTCGGGTCCCGTGTTGGGCGCCGGCCTCACCGCGCTGGTCGGGCTGTGGCTCCCCTTCGTCGCCGTCGGCGCCGTGACGCTCGCGATGGCGGTGTGGATCGCGCGGGCCCGCCTGCCCGCGGTTCCCGTGGACGAGGCGCCGCGGTCGCCGCTCGCGTCGGTGGCGATGCTCGCCCGGCCGCCGGTGGCGGCCGCGGCGTTGCTCGGCCTCGCGGCGTTCCTGCCGGTCGGCCTGTACGACGCCCTGTGGTCGCGCTACCTCACCGACCGGGGCGCCGGCACGGTGCTGATCGGCGTGGGCCTCACGCTCTACTCCCTCCCGGTGGTGCTCCTGTCCCCGCGTGGTGGGCGCATCGCCGACCGCGTCGGCCCCGTCCGGGCCGCGGCCGTGGCGCTCGTGCTGCTCGCCGCGATCACCGCGCTCTACGGCGTGGTGCCCTGGCCGTACGTGATCACCGCGCTGGCCCTGCTCGAGGGCTTCCCCGGTGCGGTGGCCAACCCGTCGGTGCAGGCGGCGATGCTGCGGGCGTGCGGGCCCGGGGAGGTGGCAGCCGGACAGGGCCTGTCGAACGCCGTGAGCCAGGTGGGCGCCGCCTCGATGGCCCTGCTGGCGCCCGTCGTCTACGCCGCGGCCGGGCCCGTGGTGGTCTTCACCGGGGTGTCGGTCCTGGTGCTCGCGGCGCTCGGAGGTGCCCTGGCGCTCCACGCTCGGGGCCGGGCGGCCGGGGAGGGCGATGTGCCCGTTTCCCGGCCCCCACGTCCCCTCCTACACTGAGGGCGCTGGACCCGGTGGGCGACCGGGGAGAGGGAGACATCATGGCGGGTCGCAACACGGACCGACGTTCGTTCCTGAAGTTCGGCGCCTACGGCGCGGCCGGCGTCGCCGGCGCGTCGTGGTTGGCCTCGTGCACCCCGGGGACGCCGGGGATGCCCACCACCACGCTCCCGGCGCCGGGGACCCCGGTGGACCCGGTGTTCGACTGCGGGGTGGCGAGCGGACTGCACACCCCCACCGCGCAGGTGCTCTGGACCCGGGTGGCCCCCGGTGCCACGTCGTCGGTGCCGACCGCGTGGGAGGTGGCCACCGACCCGGGCTTCGCCACGGTGGTGGCGTCGGGGACGGCCGCCGCGGAGCCGGGTCGCGACGGGTGCGTCAAGGTGCTCGCCGAGGGGCTCGCACCGGGCACCACCCACTGGTACCGCTTCACCGTCGACGGCCGCCGCAGCCCCGTGGGCCGCACCCGCACACCGGCCGCGCCGGGCTCGTCGCCGGCGCGGGTGCGCCTGGCGATCGCGAGCTGCCAGAACTACCCGTCGGGGTGGTACACGGCGTGGCGCGACGTGGCGGCGCTCGACCTCGACGCGGTGGTCCACCTCGGTGACTACATCTACGAGTCCGGCTCGTTCGTCGGTCCGTTCGACCTGCGCCGCGACGGCGTGGGCCCGGCCACCGACCTGGCCACCTACCGGGCCAAGTACCGGGCCTACCGTTCCGACCCCGACCTGCGTGCCGCGCACGCTGCGCACGCCTTCGCGCCGGTGTGGGACGACCACGAGTTCGTCAACGACTGCAGCCGGGTCACGATCCTGGAGAACCCGCAGCGGGCCGCCGACGCCTACCGGGCGTGGTTCGAGTACCAGCCGGTGTGGCCGATCGACGGTACCCGCATCTACCGCCGGGTCCGGTGGGGGAACCTGGTCGACCTCACGCTGCCCGACGCCCGGCAGTACCGCGACCAGCAGCCCGACGGCGGCAAGGGGTCGCTCACCAACTCGCTCGTGCCCCCGGGCCGGGAGATCCACGACGTGGGGCGCACGTTGCTGGGCGCCGCACAGCGCGAGTGGTACCTCGACGGCCTCGGCGCCGCGCAGCAGGACGGGGTGCGCTGGAAGGTCGTGGGCAACCAGGAGATGATCGCCCCGGTGCGGCTCCTGGACCTCGACGAGCCGTTCCTGCGGGCCGCCAACCCCGACATCCCCAAGCACGGCGGCATCTGGTTCAACCCCGACGCGTGGGACGGCTACCAGTGGGAGCGCGACCTCGTGATGTCGTTCCTGCACGACGAGGGGGTGGCGAACACGGCCTTCGTCACCGGCGACATCCACTCGTTCTGGCAGGCGCCGCTGCAGGTGGACTTCGACGACGAGGCCAGCCCGGTGGTGGCCCAGGAGTTCGTCTGCGGTTCCGTCACGTCCCGTGCGTTCGACCTCGCCGGCTACGACATCGGCGCCGCGGTGTCGCAGGCCGCGTCGAACCTCCGGCCCGGCTTCCGCTACGTCGACCTGGTGCGCCACGGGGTGGGCATCCTGGAGGCCACGCCCGACGCCCTCGACGTGCAGTTCCGGTTGTCCGACATCGACTACCCGGACGGCCTCACCAGGGTGGGCAGCGAGTTCCGCTGGGCCGCCGGCACCGCCAACGACGTGGCCCTCACCCCCCGCTGACCGGCGTCGCCCGGTGCCACCGGCCGTGCCGGTCGGGGCCCTCCACCGCGCCGGTCGACCGCAGGTGCAGGAGGTGGGCGAGGACCGATCGGGCGGCCCGTGCGCGGGGAGGTACACCTCGTCGTCGCGGTCGAGCAGCCGCCGCAGGTTCGCCACGTAGTCGCCGAGGTCGCCGTGTTCCTCGCCGGAGCCCTCGCCGGAGCTCTCGCCGGAGCTCTCGCCGGAGCTCTCGCCGTCGACGCCGGCCGGGTGCGGCCCGAAGCCGTGGGTGACCGCCCCGGTGGCCGCCACCAGCGCCGCGGTGGCGGGGGAGTGGTCGGCGTGCGTGTGCGTCACCAGCACGTGGGTGACCGTCTCGCCCTCCACCGCGGCGAGGACCGCCTCCACGTGCTCGTCGATCGCCGGGCCCGGGTCGACCACCACCACACGGCCCCGGCCCACCAGGTAGGTGCCGGTGCCCCACGCCGTGTGCTTCGTGGGGTTGCGGGCGACGACGCGCCGGAGGTCGGGGCCGAGTTCCACGCACCGGCCGTAGGCCGGGTCGAACTCGGTGAGGAACCGCGGCCCCGGTGCTGCGTCGTGGCTCACAGCAGCGCCAGCACGTCGGCCGCGGCCTGCTCGCCCGAGCGGACGGCGCCCTCCATGTAGCCGTTCCACACGGGTGCGCACTCGGCGCCGGCCCAGTGGATCGGGCCGACCGGCTCGCGGAGCGCCGGGCCGTACGAGGTCCACACCCCCGGGGTGAAGTGGGCGCCGTAGCAGCCGCGGCTGTACTCCTCGGCCATCCAGTCGCGCTCGAGGTACTCGATCGGCCGCCGGGCCCGGGGGCCGAAGTAGCGGGCGAAGCACTCGATCGCCGCGGCGCGCCGTTCCCCGGGGCCGCGTCGCGCCCACTCGCGGCCGTCGTCGGCCTCCATGAAACCCATCAGCACGCCGGGCGTGCCGTCGGGCGGCGAGTTGTCGAAGGTGACCTTCACCGGCCCGACGTCCGACGCGGCCTGCCCGGTGAGTCCGTCGGCGCGCCAGAACGGTTCGTCGTAGATGCAGCAGAGCTTGATGACCGACCCGGCGGGGAGCCGCTGGGTGAGCTGGTCCCGCCACGACGGCAGGGCGGGGGCGTAGACGAGCCGTCCGGCGAGCGTGGGTGGCAGCGTCACCACCACCCGGTCCGCGTCGAGCACCTCCGGAGCGCCGTCACCGTCGATGTGCACGCGGACCGCGGCACCGTGGTCGATGCGACGCACCGGCCGTGACAGGCGGACGCGGTCGCCGAGCTCCGCGGCCATGGCCTCCGCGATGCGCACCGAGCCGCCCGTGATCCGGTCCTGCTGGGCACCCCGGTCCACCGACAGCAGGGTCTCGAGGTCGGTGCCGGAGCGGGCGTAGAAGAGGGCGTGCAGGGCCGACAGGTCGGTCGACTCCGCGGAGAACACCGCCTCGGTGGCGATCCGGAAGTAGGCCCGGCCGAGCGGCGTGCGCAGGTGCCGCCGGATCCAGGTCTCGAACGTCTGGCCGTCGAGGTCGCCGGCCCCGGGGGTGCGCCACGGCTCCTCGAGGTGCACCCGGCCCGCCGCCCGGTCGAACCGGGCGAGGCCCTGGGCGAGGTCCGCGAGGGCGAAGGGGCCGAGGCGGGGCACCGCCCCCCGGGCGCTGCCCATGCGTGACGCCCGGCCGCCCAGGTGCACCACGTGACTGCCGTGGTTCCAGGTGGGGAAGGTGTGCAGCCCGAGCTCGCCCACGAGTTCGTACATGCGGTTCTGCGTGGGGCCGATCCACTGGCCGCCGAGCTCGACCGGCACCCCGTCGGCGGTGCGACCCCCCTCGACCCGTCCGCCCACCCGGTCGCGGGCCTCCACCACCACCACCTCGGCCCCGCCGGCCACGAGGGCCCTCGCCGCGGCGAGGCCCGAGAGCCCGGCGCCGACGACCACCACCCGGCCCGCGCTCACGGCGCCACACGCTCCCCGAGGCCGGCGGTCCGGTCCCATGCGGCCCACTTCCGCCGCACCAGGGCCGGTCGACGGTCGGGCTGGCCCGCCGCCTCGACGTCGGCGCGCCAGCGAGCGGTGAGCCCGTCCGCCGCGGCGAAGGCCTCGGCCGTGCCCGGAGGGTCGGCCAGCCAGGAGCGTTCGGTGCGGTCCCGTTCGGGCCGGTACCGGGGGAGCAGCGTCGCCGGGTCGGCCATCACGGCCCGGTGCAGCGGTTCGTGGCGCCACCACACCGTGGCCGGGTCGAAGGTGGCGCCGGGCGTGGGGCCGAGGTCGGCGGGGGCGCCCACCCGGGCCGGCTTGAAGAGCGACGTGCACGGGGCCGAGGTGCCGGTCACCCAGTGGCGGCCGCCGTCGGTGCCGTCACGGAGGTCGGCCACCCAGCTCGCCGTGGTCTGGGTGGAGGTGAGGAGGCCGCCGGGGTGGGCGCACGGGGCCGAGAGGGCGCCGTTGAGCGGCGAGTAGCGCGGCAGGCCCCCGGGGCCGTGGTCGCGGAGCGCGTCGATGAGCGCCGCCACCGCCGCGGGGCCCGTGGCGGGCGCCGCGGCCCGGGCCGCGGCCTCCGTGCGGGCCCGACGTACTGTGCACGCGGCCACCCGCCCCCGGAGCCGGTCCGCGTGCGCTGCGGCGAAGGCCGCGATGGTGAGCCCGTTCGAGATCGACCGTCCCGTGCCCGACACCTCCTCGGTGGCCCAACGGCGCCCGGCCGTCTCGAGGACCGTCGCCCCCGACGGGTCGGCCACGAGGAAGGAGTTGTCGTAGCGGAACCCCGGCCGGGTGGCGGAGCACGCTCCGCCCTGGCCGTGCTGCTCGAGCAGCGACACGATCACCTCCACCGCGCCGTGCCGGTCCGTCGCCCGTTCCAGGCCGAGGCGCAGCAGGTCCATGCCGATCAACCCGGGCCGCTCCTCCTCGGCCGCGGTGGTGAACACGGCCTCGTTGCCGATCACCACGCCGTGTTCGTTGGCGCCCATCTCGGCGCCCCAGATCCACCACGGTCGGCTGAGCAGCACGCCGTGGGTGTGTCCGACCTGGTCGATGGTGGTCCAGGTGCACCGCAGGGGCACCCCGGGCCGGTGGTCGCGGGCGGGCTGCCAGTCGAGGAACTGGCTCTCGTTCGGTTCCCGGTCGCTGTTCTTGGCGAAGAGCACCCCGTCGTCGGTGAGGGTGACCAGCGTGTCGCACACGCCGCCGACCGTACTCCCGGCGTCGGCCGCGGTTCCCCGGGCCACGGGTGCACGTGGGCCGGCTCAGGTCGTGGTGCCCGACAGGAGCGGTGCCACCGCGCCGTAGCCGCCCAGCACGTCGGACACGTCGGAGAACCCGTGCGCCCGGAGCAGGCTCGCGGCGAGGGAGGAGCGGTAGCCCCCGGCGCAGAACACCACGACCGGTCGCTCGCGGTGCGCCGACAGGAGCTCGATCTCGTCGCCGAGCCGGGCGACGGGCACGACGACGGCGCCATCGACGGAGCCGAGCTGGTGCTCGCCGTGGGTGCGCACGTCGAGCACGACGAGGTCCGCCACCGCCCGCCGCCGCTCGAGGAACTCGGCCGCGGTGAGCCGTGAGGCCCGGCGGACCACCTCCTGCCGCTCCACCATGGACCCGTACGGATCCGCGAGCACCCCGGCCACCCGGTCGAAGCCGATGCGGCCCAGCCGAACGCGGGCCTCGTGTTCGTCGCCGGGCTCGGTGACCAGCACGATGGTGTCGGTGGGGCGGACCACCGAGCCCACGAACTCGGCGAAGCGGCCGTCGAGCGCCACGTTGACCGAGCCCTCGAGGTGGCCGGCCGCGAACGCGGCGCCGTCGCGGGCGTCGAGTACCACGGCGCCCCCGTCGCGGAGCCGGAGCACCTCGTCGAGCGTGAGTGGCGCGGCCGGTGCGGACTCGTCGAAGAGCAGCCGGTCGGACTTGTTGAGGCCCGCGTCGTAGGAGAAGTAGCCCGGCGCCGCCGGCTGTCCCTCGGTGACCACCTCGAGGAAGCGCTCGACGGTCATGTCGGCCAGCGCGTAGTTCGACCGTCGTTGCTCCCCGATGGTCGAGACGGTCTCGGTGGAGAGTTGCCGCCCGCACGCGGAGCCGGCGCCGTGGCCGGGGAACACCCGGGTGCCGTCGGGCAGGGTGAGGAGCTGTTCGTGCAGCGAGCGGTGCAGGTGGCGGCCGAGCTCCTCCGCGCTCACGCCGACCGACGCCAGCAGGTCGGGTCGGCCCACGTCACCGATGAACAGGGTGTCGCCGGTGAGCACGCCGTACGGGCGGTCGGGGTCGGTGGCGAGGTCCCAGACCACCACGGAGATCGACTCCGGGGTGTGGCCCGGCGTGGCCCGGATCTCGAGCACCACGTCGCCGAGTTCGATGCGCTCGCCGTGGGCGAGCGGCCGGTGCGGGAACGAGGGCGTGCCCGCGGCCCCTACCCCGATCTCGGCGCCGGTGGCCGCCGCCAGCTCCAGGTGGCCCGACAGGAAGTCGGCGTGGAAGTGCGTCTCGATGACGAGCTCGATGCGGAGCCCGTGCTCGGCGGCGGAGGCCACGTAGTCGGCGACGTCGCGCCGCGGGTCCACCACGACGGCCCGGCCGGTGCGCTCGTCGCCGACGAGGTACGAGGCCTGCGAGAGGCAGTCGAGGTAGTGCTGTTCGAAGATCATCGGTGTGTCCTCCTCCGGACGGTTCGACGCGGTCGTTCGGGTCAGGTGAGGCCGGCGAGGCCTCGCGCCCCGGTCCACAGGGCGATGACGGTGATGAGCGCGGTGAGCGCAGCGGTGAGGGTGCGGGTGGGAACGCGGTCGGCCACCCGGCGTCCGCCGATCACCCCCACCGCCGCCGCGGCGGTGAAGGGTCCGACCACCGACCAGTCCACGGTGTCGAGGCCGCCGCGCAGGCCGAGCGCCACCACGCTGTTGATGGCGATGACGAGCAGCGACGTGCCGGTGGCCACGGCGAGCGGCAGGCCGAGCACGAGCATCAGCGCGGGCACGATGACGAACCCCCCGCCGACGCCGAACGTGCCGGTCAGCAGGCCCACGGCGGTGCCCGTGGCGACGACCTCCGCCACCCGTCGGGCGGTCCAGCCGCCGGGGCTGCTCGTGGTGGCGGTGAGGGGGTCGGGGGCGGCGGGTGCGGCGGCCCGGGCGCCGGCGGTGGCCGGCGCGGACACGTACCGGCGTAGGGAGGCGCCGTCGCTCCAGCGGGGGGTGCCGGCCGGTCGCTCCACCGGGACGGGTGCGGGCAGCGGACCGGAGGGCACATCGGCCGCGGGGGTGGCGCGGTCGGGGTGGCGGAGGCCCTGGGCCATCCGTGCCGCCACCACGAGCATGACCACGGCGAATCCGGTGAGGAGCAGGTCGGGGTCGAGGGCGCGGTTGATCCGCGTTCCCACCAGGGCCCCGCCCACACCGGCCGCCCCGAACGCGACCCCGGTGCCCCAGTGCACCCGGCCCGCCGTCCCGTGGGCGACCAGTCCCACCACCGCTGCGGTGCCCACCACCACCAGCGAGGCGGTGGTGGCCTCGTCGACGGCCAGGCCGGCCACCCCGATCAGGATCGGCACCGCCAGGATCGAACCACCGCCGCCCACCGCACCCAGTGACAGGCCGATGAGCAGCGCCAGGGAGCAGGCGAGGGCCAGTGCGGCGGGGGTCACGCCCCCATCTTCGGTGCGCGACGAAGGATCGTCAAGTACCCCCGGGGGTATCATTCGAGGCGGGTCCCACGGGCGTGTCGTGGCGGCGCCCGGTTTCCGGAAAGGCCGGTCGGTACACTCCGGGGGTCGTCGCCCGACCGCGTCCCGGCCGGGCCCCGCCGTCCAGGGGGACCCATGACCGTCACCGATCCGACCACCACCGATCCCGCCGCCGACACCAGCGTCTGCCGCTCCGAGGAACTGCCCTGGGCGGAACTGGCCCCGGGCATCGAGATGCGGGTGCTCCGAGTGGGCGCCGACGGCGACCGCTACACCCTGATGAACCGCTTCGCCCCGGGAACGGTCCTGCCCAAGCACCACCACCACGGTGAGGTGCACGCGTGGACGATCGCCGGCACCTGGGGCTACCTCGAGTACGACTGGGTGGCCGGCCCCGGCGACTACATCTACGAGGACGCGGGCAGCGTCCACACGCTCATGGTGCCGGAGGACAGCCCCGAGCCGGCGGTGATCCAGTTCGTGATCGAGAAGGGCATGGACTTCCTCGACGACGACGGCCAGCCGTTCCACGAGGAGAACGCCACCACGATCACCGAGCTCTACCTCGCCACCCTCGACGCGGCCGGGATCGCCCGGCCCGCCGGCATCCTCCCCTAGGGCGCAACGGCCACCGGTCAGGTGGTGCTGCCGGTCAGGTGGTGCTGCCGGTCAGGTGGTGCTGCCGGTCAGGTGGTGCTGCCGGTCAGGTGGTGCTGATCGCGTCGAGCACCGCCAGACGGGTCGCCCGCCGCGCCGGGACCAGCGAGGCCACCACCCCCACCAGCAGTCCGGCGAGCGTGATCAGGCCGAGGCGGGCCCAGTTCGGGTTGAGGTCCACCGCGCCCGAGCCGATCGAGCCGATGACCACCCAGCTCAGCAGCAGGCCGGCGCCGACGCCGACCACGGTGCCCAGGAGGCCGATGAGCACGGCCTCCAGGTGCACCATGCGTGCCACCTGGCGCCGCTGCATGCCGAGCGCCCGCAGCATGCCGAGCTCGGAGCGTCGCTCGTACAGCGACAGCGTGAGGGTGTTCACGATGCCGATCAGCGCGATCAACACGCTGATGCCCAGCAGGGCGTTGACCGCGCCGATGAGGAAGTCGAAGACCTGACCCACGATCTGGCCGAGGAAGTTGCCCGGCTGCACCTCCACACCGGCGTAGCTGCGCACGAGGCGGTCGAGGCGCGCGCCCACCCGGTCGGCCTGACCGGGCTCCGTGCGGACGAAGACCTGGTTGACCGGACGGTCACCGGCGAGTTCCCGGAAGCGGGCGTCGCTCACCAGCGTGCCGAGGAACAGCGTGTCGACCTTGGCCTCGAGCGTGGCGCCCACGACCACCGTGGTGGGCGTACCGCTCGGGTCCAGCACCTCGAAGGCACTGCCCACGCCGGTGGGTGACGGCGCGATCGATCGGTCGGTCCCCGGGCCGGCGTCGCCCCCGCCGCCGCCACCACCACCGCCGCCGGCGAAGGAGGCGAGGTCGACGGTGCCCGCCTCGCCGGCGGCGATCCGTTCCAGGGAGCCGCTGGTGGCGCGCAGGCCGGTGGTGCGTTCCAGTACCGCCGGGTCGCCACCCGACAGCACGACGAGACGGCCCGTCGAGTCGAGGACGGTCGCGGTGCGCACCGGTGCCGCGGCGGCCACCCCGCGGGTGTCCCGGATGTCCTGCACGAGCCGCTCGCCGATCGGCACCGAGTCGGCGGCGACGATGAAGTCCGAGCTGGAGAGGCGGTCGAGCTGTCGGACGGTCCAGGTCTTCAGCGCCTCGCCGGACGCGGTCACCAGCGTCACCAGGAACAGCCCGATCACCAGCGCGTTCGCGGTGGTGGCGGTGCGGCGGGGGTTGCGCACCGCGTTGTCGGACGCGAGTCGGCCCGTCACCCCCAGGGCGCGCATCGGTCGACCGAGCAGCCGGCCCAGGAGCCGGGCGAGGAGCGGTCCGCCCACGAGCAGCCCCGCGAAGAGCAGGAGGGTTCCCGCTGCCAGGGCCGGCCATCCGACCAGCTCGGCCCGGAACGACAGCAGGAATGCCACGCCCAGCACCAGGGCCGCTCCGCCGATCCACGCCCGCGCGGCGGAGGTGCCGGAGCGGTCCACCGCCGAGTCGCGCATGGCCTCCACCGGCCGGGTGCGGCCGGCCCGGAACGCCGGCACCGCCACCGACACCACGGTCACCACGGTGCCGGCGAGCAGGCACCACACCACGGTGCCGGCGGTGAGGGCCACCCCGGATCCCGGGATGCGCAGGTCGAACAGGCCGAGGAGGGCCTTGATCCCCACGGCGAGCAGCGCCCCCGCCGCAATGCCCACGGCGCTCGAGACGACCCCCACCACCAGCCCCTCGGCGAGCAGGGAGCGTCGCACCTGTCCCGGCGTGCCCCCCACCGCCCGCACCAGGGCCAGCTCCCGGAGCCGCTGGGAGACCACGACCGTGAAGGTGTTGAAGATCACGAACCCGGCCACGAACAGGGCGAGGTAGGCGAAGCCGTTGAGCGCGGGCCGCAGCAGTTCCACCAGCCCGGACGACTGCTCCTGCTGGAGCCGGCGGAACTCCTCGCCGGTGAGCACCTCGAGGGACCGGGGGAGTTCGGTGGACAGGGTGCGCCGCACCGCGTCCGGGTCGCCGTCGGTGCGGACGAGGAGGTGGTCCCAACCGGGCAGCCCCGAGTTGAGCACCGCAACCGCGCCGTCGGGGGAGAACGAGATCGTGCCGCCGTCGTCGAGGGCGTCCTGGTCGCCGAACGCGGTGAGGCCCACCACCCGGGCGCGTACCTCGCCCGCGGGGGTGGCCAGCCGCGCGGTGTCGCCCACCTGCAGTCCCGCGGCCCGGGCGCCGGCCCGGTCGAGCGCCACCTGGTCGGTCCCCTCCGGTGCCGTGCCCTCCACCAGACGAAGGGGGTTGAGCACCCGGTCATCGATCCACGCCCGGCCCTGCGACCTCGGCGTGACCGTGTCGCCCTGCGCGTCGAGCAGGGTGGCCGAGCGGACCAGCTCGCCGGCGGCCGCCGCCACCCCCGGGGTGGCCCGGGTCCGGGCCAGTTCCTCGGTGGGCACCGCGGCCACGTCGAGGCCCTGCAGCGACGCGGCGGGCTGCACCACCAGGTCCACCCCGGCGTACTGCTCGGCCACGTTGCCGTCGAGGGCGTCCTTCATGGCGGTGGTCAGCAGCAGGCCGGAGGCGAGGAACGCCACGCCCACCACCACCGCCAGGGCCGTGGCGGCGAAGCGCGGGGCGTAGAGCCGCAGGTTGGCGAGCGCGAGCCGCAGCATCAGGCCGCCATCCGACCCATGCGCTCGATGATGGCGTCGCGGGTGGGCCCCACCAGGTCGTCGACGATCCGGCCATCGGCCAGGAACAGCACCCGGTCGGCCCAGGCCGCGGCCGCCGGGTCGTGGGTGACCATCACCACCGTCTGGCCCCAGCCGTCGACGGCGTCGCGCAGGAACCGCAGCACCTCGGTCGACGACGTGGAGTCGAGGTTCCCGGTCGGTTCGTCGGCGAACAGCAGGTCGGGGCGTTCCACGAGGGCACGGGCGACCGCCACCCGCTGCTGCTGGCCGCCCGAGAGCTGGGCCGGACGGTGGTCGAGGCGGTCCCGTAGGCCGACGGTGTCGACCACCCGGTCGAACCACTCCCGGTCCACCGGTCGGCGCCCGAGCCGCAGCGGGAACCGGATGTTCTCCTCGGCGGTGAGGGCGGGCAGGAGGTTGAACTGCTGGAAGACGAAGCCCACCCGCCGGCGGCGCACGAGCGTGAGCTGCTTCTCGCTCAGCCGGGTCACGTCGGTGTCGCCGAGGAGCACCCGGCCGGCGGTGAGGCGGTCGAGCCCCGCGGCGCACTGCATCAGCGTGGACTTCCCGGAACCCGAGGGCCCCATGATGGCGGTGAAGCGGCCCTGCTCGAAGCCCACGGTGACGTGGTCGAGGGCCACCACCGCGGCCGGTCCGTTCCCGAACACCTTGACGGCGCCCAGCACCTGGGCCGCCCACTGCGGGGCCGCGGGCGGCCCGGCGGGAGAGGTCATGCCGGCGGCTTGGTCCAGGTGATCTCGACCTTCTCGAAGCCGGCGGCCTGCAGGAAGGTGGTGAGCCACTTCTCGGTGTTGGTCCGAGCGGTGTCGAGCAGGTCGGAGTCGCGGGCCGCCGTCTCGAGCTTGCCCTCCGCGGTGCGGTACAGCTCGGCGTCGTCGAACGGATTGCCCGAGAACACGTCCTCCACCCGGTCGATCAGGCCCCGCTGCCGCGACACCACCTTGGTGGAGCCCTCGGCGATGTCGGCGTCGCCCAGCTGCGGCTCGGGGAGACGGAGCGTGATCGTGCGGCGGTCGTCGGACACGCGGACGGCGTCCGCGTCGAGGGCGCCGAAGTCCACCGTCGCCCGGACCGTGCCGGTCACCAGGGCGGTGACGCGCTCGCCCTTCAGGAAGTCGGGCAGGAACTTCGCGTCCTGCTCGATGTCCACGTCCTGGGTGAAGTTCGCCTCGGCCGCCGTGAACTCCTCGAGCTCCTTGATGCGTTCGAGCACCGCCGGTCCGGAGCGGTCCACCGTCTCGGTGCCGAACGGGTCGAACACGTTGAGGAGGCCCACGCCCACGAGCGCCACGAGCGCCACGGCGATCACCGCGAGCGAGATGGTGGCGGCGGGTCCGAGCCCGCGGCGGGTGGTGGCGAGTCGTCCCACGGGGGCCACGGTACCCAAGGTGGCCGTGGCCGCCGCCGACCGCACTCCCGCGGCCGGGAGTCCGCTCAGGTTGCCGGTGCCCCGGGGGTGAGCCGGGCCGCCACCAGCGTCACGAGGCCGGGGTCGGCGCCCACGTGCTCGTCGAGCACCACGTCGACGCCGGGATGGGCGGCCCGCGCCGCATCGGCGAGGGCCGGCAGGTCGCGCTGCACGTGGTTCCCGGTGTGCAGGAACAGCGGGACCAGCCGCACCCGGGTGGCGCCGTCGCCGACGGCGGTCGCCACCGCGTCGGGCACCGACGGGTCGCTGAGCTCGAGGTAGGCGGGCCGGACCGCCACCCCGGCGGCCTCGGTCACCCGGCGGCACAGCTCCTCGTGGTCCATCGCGGCGGCCGGGTTCCGGCTGCCGTGGGCGACGAGGAGGACCGCCTCGGATTCGGTCGGTCCGGAGGGCGCGGAGGGGGGGTTCGGGTCGGCCGTCGGCACGGCGTCACGGTACGGTCCGACATCGTGGGTGACAACGCAGTCGGGTCCGGGGCAGTCGGGTCGGGGGCAGCCGGGTCGGGGGCGGCCGGGCCTGAGTCGGACCCTCCCGGTCCGGGGGTGGGGGTGGGCCCCCACCCGGTCCCGTGGCCCGACGACCCCCGGCTCGACCCGGACCTGCTCGCGCACGGCGACCGTCGCAACGTGGTCGACCGGTACCGGTACTGGCGGGTCGAGGCGGTCGTCGCCGACCTCGACCGACGCCGGTTCGGCTTCCACGTGGCGATCGAGAACTGGCGCCACGACCTGAACATCGGCACGGTGGTGCGCAACGCGAACGCCTTCGGGGCCGCCGCGGTGCACATCGTGGGGCGGCG
>CAIPVR010000111.1 GCA_903868545.1 uncultured Actinomycetes bacterium | reverse complement strand
GAGGGCTGGATGGCCGAGCACATGCTGATCCTCGGTGTCACGCCGCCCGAGGGCGAGACCCGCTACGTGGCCGCCGCGTTCCCGTCCGCCTGCGGCAAGACGAACATGGCGATGCTGATCCCCACGCTGCCGGGCTGGAAGGTGGAGACCGTCGGCGACGACATCGCCTGGATGAAGTTCGGCCCCGACGGCCGACTCCGGGCCATCAACCCGGAGGCCGGCTTCTTCGGCGTGGCCCCCGGCACCTCCGACACCACCAACCGCAACGCGATGGCCAGTGTTTGGGGGAACAGCATCTTCACCAACGTCGCGAAGACCGACGACGGCGACGTGTGGTGGGAGGACATGACCCCCGAGCCGCCCGACCACCTCGTGGACTGGCGGGGCCAGGACTGGACCCCGGCCGCCGACACGCCGGCCGCCCACCCGAACGCCCGCTTCACGGCACCCGCCGCGCAGTGCCCGTCGATCTCCCCCGTGTGGGAGGACCCGGCCGGCGTGCCGATCGACGCCATCCTCTTCGGCGGCCGGCGCGCCACGAACGTGCCCCTCGTGATCGAGTCCTTCAACTGGCAGCACGGCACGTTCCTCGGCTCCATCATGAGCTCGGAGAAGACCGCGGCGGCCGCCGGCACCGTGGGCGAGGTGCGCTTCGACCCGTTCGCGATGCTGCCGTTCATGGGCTACAACGTGGGCGACTACATCGGCCACTGGCTCGAGATCGGCGAGCGCGGCGACGCCGACAAGCTCCCCAAGCTGTTCTGGGTCAACTGGTTCCGCAAGGGCGACGAGGGTCAGTTCCTCTGGCCCGGCTTCGGGGAGAACAGCCGGGTCCTGAAGTGGGTGCTCGAGCGCCTCGACGGCAGCGCGGAGGCCACCACCACTGCGATCGGCAACGTTCCCACCCCCGACTCCCTGCACACCGACGGGCTCGACCTCGACGGTGACACGCTCGCCGCCCTCCTCGAGGTCGACCCGATCGCGTGGAAGGGCGAGGTGGAGCTCATCAACAACCACTTCGACTTCATCGGCGAGCGCCTGCCGGACGCGATGCGGGCCGAGCTGGCCAACCTCGAGCAGCGTCTGGGCGGCTGAGCCCCGGCCACATCGGAACACCCCTGCGGGCCCCGGCCTCGAGCCGGGGCCCGTGCGCGTCTACATGCCGACGAGCATCGCCCGGATGCCGAGGCCCATCAGGAAGAGGCCGCCGAGGCCGTACAGCAGGTACTGCCACGCACGGATCTGGTTCCGGTAGCTGTAGAGCAGCGCCACGGTGATGATCGCCACGAATCCGTAGAACATGTGGAACTGCGGTGCCTCGATGCCCTCACCGGCCACCAGGTACACACCCAGGATCACCTGCACGAAGATGGTCAGTTCGACGAACACCACGAACCACCACATGGCCTTCACCCGCAGGGCCGGGATCCAGTGGGCACCGAGGCACCACAGGCCGGCGAGGCCGTTGCCGATGATCATCATCCAGGCCCATTCGGTGTGGAACTGGAGCACGGTGCCGAGCACGGCGGCACTCTACCGGCGGGTACCAGCGGGCCCGGAACCGGGTGGCATCCTGTCCCGGTGCTGCACGCCCGGCTGAACGTCCACCGCCTCCACCTCGACGGCGCCGAACTGCCGCTCCGGCACGCCACGCTCGTGGCGGTGGCCCGGGCCGAGTCGCGCGACGTCGACTGGGAGGTGGTGGCCGACCGCGTCCACGACGGATCGATCGAGATGGGCCGGCACCACCTCGACATGTTGTGCATCACCGGAGCGGACCCCGAGGGCCACCTGGTGCTCGGGGAGTTCGACGGGCACGCCGTGGTGGTCCGGGTGGTGGACCGCACCGTGGTGTTCCGCGGCGACGGACCGTTGGCGGGCCTCACCGCCGACCACCTGCTCGGATGACCAGCGCGGCGCGGGCCCCGGCGCGACCGCTGGCCCTGTTCGACATCGACGGGACGCTGCTGGTGGCGGGCGACCCGGATCACATCCCCTGCCTGGAGGAGGCGCTGTCGGAGGTGTTCGACCGGCCGGTCACCCTCGACGGCGTTCCGCTCGGAGGGAACCAGGAACTGGCCATCGCCCGTGAGGCCGCCCGCCGGGCGGGTGTCGGTGACGACGAGATCGACGCGCTCCTTCCCGAGGTGATGACGGAGCTGGGCCGGCGGTTCCTCGAGCGGGTCGGCGACCGCCGCCACCGCCTGCTGCCGGGCGCGCCCGCTGCGGTGGCGGCGCTCGCCGGGGCGGGTTGGGACCTCGGACTGCTGTCGGGCGGGGCGCGGGCGGTGTCACTCGCGAAGATGCGCGCCGCCGGACTCGCGGACCACTTCCCGTTCGGGGCCTTCGGCGACGACCACGAGGACCGCGCCGCACTGGTGCCCGTGGCACTGTCGGCCGGCACCGCCCACCACGGCGGCCACCATTCGCCGGACCGCACCGTGCTGGTGGGCGACACGCCGCGCGACGTGGACGCGGCCCTCCGGGCCGGCTGCGGCGTGGTGGCGGTGGCCACCGGGCGTTTCGGCGTGGCGGAACTCGCCGGCCACGGGGCGCAGGTGGTGCTGGCCGACCTGTCGGACGCCGCCGAGGTGGTGGCGGCGTGCGCCGCCGCGCTCCCCCGCCCCGCCGCCTGACCCGCCCGCGGCCCGTCAGGGGGCGGGCGGCATGACGAACTGGCCCGCCCGATGCAGGTCGGTGGCGACGTGGGGACCGAGGACCGCGGTCCACAGTCGCTGGCCGAGCCGGTTCGGGTGGTTCACGTCGAGCGACGTGACGCCCGGCTGGGGCGGCCCCACCTCCGACCGCAGGTCCACCCAGTCGCAGGACCGTTCGGTGGCCACCGCCCGAGCGGCGTCGGCCCACGCCGTCACGTCGGGGTAGATCGCCGGCCACCACGGGAACACCAGCAGGCAGGCCCGGTCCTCGTAGTGGTCGAGCAGGAAGCGGAGGCCGTCGGCCCAGAGCTGCGGCGAGTAGCCCACTCCGATGTCGTTGCTGCCGAGCGCCACCACCAGCAGGTCCGGAACGCCCACCGGCGGGAACATCCAGGGCTTGCCCGCGTAGGACCACGTGGTGAAGTAGCCCCAGCTCCCGTCCCAGTACTCCACCTGCGGACCCGTTCCGGAGGCCACCCCGCGGTCCGAGGTGGCCCAGCCACCGAGGCCGTCGCCCTGCTGCAACCGCACCCCCGACCACGGCCCGGACGGGGCGGCGAGCCCGTCGGCGGCGAGGTCGATCCAGCGGACACGGTCGGCGAGGTCCCACGGGGCGTTGGTGAGCGAGTCGCCGAGCACCACCACGCGGTGGCGGGGCGCCACGGCGCCGGCCACCGGGCCCGACGTC
>CAIPVR010000110.1 GCA_903868545.1 uncultured Actinomycetes bacterium | reverse complement strand
CGGCGGGGTGCGGATCCTGACCGACATCCGTGGCTGGTACGACGCGCCGTGGAAGAACTCCGAGCGCGAGGCTCCTCCCATCGGTCGGAGCCTGAGCCGGGTCGAGCGGGTCCGCCAGTGCGCAGGTGCCGCCACCCTGGGTTCCGACAGCGCGGCGCCGGTCACGGACTTCTCCGCCTACGACGGCATCATCGTGGTCACCAACGTCTTCAGCGACTCCGGGCACCAGGCCTGCTCCGGTTTCACCGTCCCGGACCCGGCCGCGCCGGACGACCCCGCCCGGGCCACGCCGTACCCGAGGATCAAGGGCTGCATGGTCCTCGACGCCGGCGGGCTGAACGTGGACATCGCGGCACACGAGATGGGCCACGGTCTCGGCCTCCCGCACTCGCTGTGGGACCTCCCCGGTCAGGGTTGCCCTGCTGGTTCGCCGCCCCTGCCCGACGGCGAGTACTGCGACCCCTACGACATCATGGGCGGCCTGCCGGCGGTGGCGAAGTTCCCCAGCCCGAACTATCCGAGCCTGGCGTCGCCGGCGACCAGTTCCGGCCCGGGCGTGACCGCGCCGGTCCTGATGGCCCTCGGAGCGTTGCCGCCGGGGCGCGAGGTGGCCTACGAGGAACCGGGTGAGGTGGGTGTGTGTCGCACCTACCGGGTGGCGGCGATGAGTCAGGCGGGCGGGTCCCGTGTCGGGATGCCGATGGCGGTGACGATCACGTCGCCGGCGGGCCGGAAGTACGTGATCGAGTACCGCCAGCCCGATGGCTGGGACCAGGGCATGCGCGCCCCGGGCATGCTCCTCCACGAGATGGGGCCGGTCCGGCCGTATGACCCCTCGGCGAAGACCTCGACGCTGCTCATGGGAGGCACGCTCGACGGGTCCAACGGTCTGCGCACCCCGGGTTCCGCCGGGGCGCTCTACTACTTCGGCAACGACCGCAGCGACCCGCCGAACGAGCACTTCCGGGTGCAGCTCGTGCGGGTGCGCCCCGAACTCGGCTACGCCGAGATCAACGTGGCCGGCTGGTCGGTCAACCCCGCTCTCAACCCGGTGTGCCCCGCGCCCTGACACTCCCCTGACCGGCACCTCCCTGCCGGGTTCGGGACGGCATGTGCGACGTGGTGCCCTACCGATGGCTTGGAGGTGGCCCGGGCCGGCCCGATGCCCGCCCGGGGGTGGGTCAGCAGTGCCAGTCGACCCGTCGGCCACGCCGTCCACCATGGCACAGGGGGCGGACAGCCTCTGGTCCGGACGGGTGGTCCGAACGTCCCCGCGTGACCGGGCCCGCACCTCGTCGGTGCTGGTGAGCGAACGTAGAGCGCGGTGGTCTGCATCCATCGCTTGACCGCGGAACGCTCGCCGCTTCCACGTAGCTCGGGCTCGGCAGCGCTTCGGCGACTTCTTCGGGTTCAGGCGGTGCCGAAGGCCTCTCTGCCCACCGACTCGTACTGCGAGCAGAGGTGCGCCGTCGCCGCAACGGCAATCCGCACGAACGCCCGCTTGTTACCCGAAGCCACGTCGGAGTTGATGACGGCGCTCCTCAGCACGTTGGCGGCGAGTGTGCGGTTGATGTCGGAGTCGAGGGGG
>CAIPVR010000109.1 GCA_903868545.1 uncultured Actinomycetes bacterium | reverse complement strand
ATGCGGCCGAAGCTACGACGTCCCGCCGGGCCCGCACGTGCGGCCCCTACGATCAGGGGATGGTCATGGCCGATCGCGACGACGTCGCCACCACCTCCGGACCCATCGCCGGCATCACGATGCTCGGCCTGGCGCAGAACCTCACCGACGGCCTGCTGCGGGTGCCGTTCCGCGGGCCCCTGACGGGCCCGCTCGGGCCGGTGCAGAACGTGGGGGCCACGGTCACCCGGCAGGTGCTCCGGAGCTTCATGGGCTACTCCACGGCACTTCCGATCGAGGAGTTCCGCTCCATGGAGCTCTTCCTCGACCGCCTGTGCCGGGTGGTGCTGCCGCCGTGGGTCCGGCTCCGCAACGGTGTGGACCGGGAGCCGGGCACGGTGGCGGAGGTGCCGGGCATCTGGATGCGTCCGCACGGGATCGAGCCCCGGGCCACGATCCTCTACCTGCACGGTGGCGGCTACATCGGCACCTCGCCGGAGATGTACGCCGCGTGGGTCGGATCGCTCGCGGCCGGCACGCGCTGCGAGGTCTTCGTGGCCGACTACCGCCTCGCTCCCGAGTTCCCGTACCCCGCCGGCCTCGAGGACGCGCTCGAGGTGCACGAGGCGCTCCGACGGCGCACCGACGGCGGGGTCCTGATCGTGGCCGGCGACTCCGGGGGCGGCGGTCTCGCCACCTCGCTGGTCGAGGCGCTCGCCGAGGCCGACCGCCCCGGCCCGGACGGTCTGGTGATGCTGTCGCCGGAGGTCGACCTCGACCTCGACGACCCGTCGGTCACCGAGAACGCCTCCTTCGACATCCTCCCGTGGAACATCCCGGTGAGCCCGTACCTGCGGGGCGTGAACCCTGCCGACGGCCGGGTCTCGGCGGTGCATGCGCAGGTGGAGACCTACCCGCC
The DNA here is from genome assembly GCA_903868545.1 of uncultured Actinomycetes bacterium. Classification (GTDB taxonomy): domain Bacteria; phylum Actinomycetota; class Acidimicrobiia; order Acidimicrobiales; family Microtrichaceae; genus CAIPVR01. Next base: position 40,427 of record CAIPVR010000109.1, on the reverse strand, counting down.
CACGTTCGTGGCGTCCGGTGGCCGGGAGATGTTCCGCGACGCGATCCGTCGTCTGGTGGAGCGCATGGACGCGGCCGGGGTGGAGGTGGACGCCCACGAGGAGCCCGGCATGTTCCACGTCTTCCCGATCCTGATGCCGTGGGCGGCACCGAGCCGGCGGGTGGTGGCGGCGGTCGACGACTTCGTCGACCGCCAGGTGGTGATGGCCGCCGAGCGCCTGCGCGTCGACGGGTGAGGGTCAACGGCTGAGGAGCCCCAGTCCCCGGGCCACGGCCCGGCCGGTCTCCGCCGCGGTGAGGTACGGCTCGATGTCGTGCGGGTGGCGGCCGTTGAACACGTACTCGTCGCGGACGTCCGGTCCGAAGTGGTCGGCCAGACGGGGCGCGCCCATGGTGGCGAGGTCGCCCTCGGCGGCCACGTTCGTCCAGCGGGCCACGCCGGCCGGCCACGGGGCGGGCCCGTCCCCCCGAGTGGGGAACAGCTGCCCGAGCACGAGGTCGGTGCCGAGGGGGGAGCCGAGAGTGATGAACTGCTCGACGTGCAGGTCGGCGCGGTCACGGAGCGCCTCGTAGGCGATCACGGTGCCCATCGAGTGGGCGACCACCACCCGTGTGTCCTCGCCGAGCACCTGGTGGACCCGGTCGTGCACCCGCTCTGCGGTGGTGGGCTCGAGGAAGTAGCGCCCGAGTTGCTCCATCGACCGCTGCTGGGTCTCCCGGGCGATGGCGGCCGCCAGGCCGTGGAGGCCGCCGCCACCGGCGAGCGCCTGTGCCACCTCGGCGAGGTCGACGTTCTCCATCGAGCCGTCATCGTCCTCGCCGAGCCGGGCGACCAACTCGTCGGGTGCGAGCGGGGCGGGTCGGAAGAGGTCGCCCCAGAACGCCACCCGCAGTGCGGTGCGGATCCGGTCGAGCGGCACCCCGCGGACGTCCACGCCCGCGGCCCACATGCCGTCCATCAGCGACGGTGCCCAGCGCATCCCGAGGCGGGTGGGCCCCCACAGCTCGTGGAACGCTCCGTGGACGAGGACGATCTCCGCCATCCGGAGAGTCTGGCGCGGACGCGGGCGGTACGGTGCGGCCATGGATGACGAGCACGCTGCAGGCCCGGTGTCGACCGGTGCCCTGACCCCGCCTCCGGGCTCGGGCATCGCCGACTGGGCGACCGATTTCGACCACACCAACGAGGCCTACGCGGCCGAGGCCCCCGCGATCTGGGACGACCTCCGTTCCCGTTGCCCGGTGGCGCACACCAAGCGCTTCGGCGGAACGTGGCTCCCGGTCCGCCACGAGGACGTGAGCGCCATCGCCCACGACACCGACCACTACAGCTCGGTGGGCGTGATCGTGGCCGACTGGAAGCCCACCGTGCCGGCGCCCCAGGGGTTCGCACCGCCGATCACGTCCGACCCGCCGTTCCACGAGTTCGCCCGGCGGATCCTCCTCCCGGCCTTCTCGCCGAAGGCGGTCAACCCGCTCGAGGAGCCCACCCGTCGCTTCTGCGCGGACTTGATGGACGGCATCGTCGACGCCGGCGGTGCGTCGGCCGACGCCGCCGTGGACTACGCCCAGAACATCCCGGTCCGGGTGATCGCCCACATGCTGGGTGTGCCTCCCGAGGACGGCGACCGGTTCCGCACCTTCATCCACCGCATCCTCGAGAAGCCGGGCCAGACCGGCCCGGTCGACGAGGAGGACCTGATGATCACCTACCTCGACCGGATCATCGAGGAGCACAAGGCGACCCCCCGCGACGACCTCATCGGCTACCTGCTCGGTCTGGAGGTGGACGGCCGGCCGCTCAACGAGGACCACATCGTCGGCACGATCGCCCTGGCGCTGATCGCCGGTATCGACACCACGTGGTCGGCGATCGGGGCGAGCCTCCACCACCTGGCCACCCACCCCGACGATCGCCGCCGGCTGGTGGAGGACCCCGAGGTGATGACCTTCGCGGTGGAGGAGTTCCTGCGCTTCTACGCCCCGGTCACGATGGCCCGGATCGCGGCCAGCGACACCGAGCTCGGCGGGTGCCCCGTGAAGGAGGGGGACTGGGTCCTGCTGCCGTTCCCGGCGGCCAACCGCGACCCCGAGGCGTTCGAGCGGGCCGACGAGTTCGTGATCGACCGGCGCCGCAACCGGCACGCCGCCTTCGGCCTCGGCATCCACCGGTGCCTCGGGTCCAACCTGGCGCGCATGGAGCTGCGCGTCGCCCTCGAGGAGTGGCTGCGGCGGGTGCCCGACTTCGAGCTCTCGGACCCCGCCGGTGTGCGGTGGTCCACCGGGCAGGTCCGGGGCCCCCGTACCCTGCCCGTCCGTCTGCTGAGGACCGTCCCGAGCCAGGGGAGTGTGTGATGAGGATCCTGTTCGACCGCGAGAAGTGCGTGGGTCACAACCGTTGCCACCTGCTGGCGCCGGAGCTGTTCGACGTGGACGACGAGGGCTACGCGGTGCTGCTGGTGGAGGGCGACCTGCCCTCCGAGCTCGTGGACAAGGCGGAGCTCGCCGCGGACAACTGCCCCGAGTTCGCGATCACCCTCGAGTCCTGACCCTCGGGACCCCCGCCCTCGGGGGCCGGGGTCCGGTGGTCGGGGCCGTCGGAGGGATCACGGGTTGAGCACGCGCGCCTCGCACCCGGCGCGCAGCGTGCCGTCGAAGGCGGACTGCACCCAGGTCTCGAGGGGTGACCCGGTGAAGCTGAGGTCCTCGGCACTCTTGCCGAGTGCCCGGGCCGAGAGCTGGCCCGGCAGGGAGAGGTGGGTCGCCGGGCTGACCAGCGGCTGGGGACGGAAGGTCAGGTAGGTCAGGCTGCCCCGGTCCCCGTCCTTCGGGCAGTAGGCCGCGTCGTGCAGCGCGTCGTAGAGGGCGGTGGACATGCAGTCCGCGGCTGCCGGCACCTCGTCGGGAGCGAGGTCGTCGGGCGCCACGCAGTGGATGATCGTGTCCGCGAGGCCCTGGGCGAGCAGCACGGGCACGGGGCGCCCCTCCCGCTCGGGCCACTTCGGGTACGGGTTCTCCGCGACCGGCCCCGGCAGGTTCCAGCGGATCCAGCGGCACCACTCGGGCATGCCCGGCACGTCGCCCTCGGCGCACGTCCGGTCGACCCCGCCCCGGAAGTACTGGCCCGCCCGGTAGTCGTCGGGCAGGTTCCACAGGGCCGGCACCAGCATCCGGTTCGTCTCGGCGTCGCGGTAGGGGTCGGTGAGCTGCTTCACCTTCGCCGCGTCGGAGCCACTGAGGCACAGGCCCATCATCGACTGCACGGTGGACCGTCCCTCGGGGGTGGCGACCGCGTCGAGTCGGAGGTCGCGGGCCGCTGCGGGGTAGGACGGGAACTTCGCGTCCCGCCCGGGCGTGCCGGCGGCGGAGTAGCGACTCCACGAACCGAAGATGTAGCTGAGCAGGACCGGGCCCACCTGGAGCTCGAGGTCGGGGATGGCCACCCCGGGGACGATCTCCTCGCTCTGGTGCATCTCCCGGTCGGCGAGCCCGTCACCGAGGGCCATGCCGGGCTGGAGGTCGGGCTGGGCGATGAAGTTGCTCGCCGGGGCCATGGCCGACACGCCGACGAGGCGGAGCGGCGCCGTCGGGCGGGCGGGGGCGGTGCCGGCCAGGTAGGGCTCGGCCAGCTGCCCCGCCCACAGCGAGGCGTGACCGCCCTGTGAGTGCCCGTTCACGACCATGTCGTAGTCGGCCGGGGCGTTGCTGCGGAAGGTCCGCGAGGCCAGTTGCGTGGCGGCGCGGGCGGCGTCGAGCACGTTGGCACCGGCGAGTCGGCCGATGATGTAGGTGTCACCGGGCTGGTAGTCGGTCGTGGCCACCATCCACCCCCGGTCCACCGCTCCCTGGAGCAGGCCGTCCTCCGGCTCCCCCTGGTGCTTGCCGAGGAGCGCGCCCCACGAGATCGTCTGGATGCCGGCCGGCATCGGTCCCCAGATCCCCTTCGACGGGTCGCTCGCGGGGAGGCACCCCTCCTGGAGTCCCTGGGTGCCGTGGGCCCACGCGTAGATCCGGCCCGTCGTGCCCCTGCTGCCCGCGGTGGCGGTCGTGGCCCCGTCCGACGGAGCGGTCGTTCCTCCCGCCGGTGTGAAGGAGGCGGGCCCGGCCCTCGGCACGGTCACGGTGCCGCACACCAGGCGCAGGTCGTTCTCGTCCACGCCGGTGGAGACGTACAGGATCCGCCACATCCGGGCGCCGGTCGGGAAGCCCTCCGCCCCGTCACCGGTGGGGCGGAGCTCGGTGAGGCCCACGAGGTCGCCCGGTCCGGTGCCGTCGGGTGCGGGCGCGCCGGCGGTGCCGGCGGGGGGCGTGGTGGTGGCCGTGGTGGAGGTGGACGCCTCCGCGACGGTGGTGCCGGACGGCAGCTCGCCGGGGGTTGCACAGGGCGCCTTCGCCACCGGGGGCGGCTTCTTCGTGCCGCTGCACGCGGGTACCAGGACCGCGAGGGCGGCCACGGGGAGGAGCACTGCGAGGGTGAGGGGGCGATGACGCATCCGGGCCTCCGGTGGCGTGGTGGATGGGCGTCGGTGACGCCGGCCGATCCGGTCCCATCGACCGGCACTGCGTCCGGTCAAGGGTTCCCGGTACCGGGAGTGGCGATGGGAACGGGCCGGGGCCGCTGCTCCGCCTCGAGGCGGAGCAGCGCTGCCTTCCGGTCGAGCCCCCAGCGGTACCCGGCGAGTCCCCCGTCGGCCCGCACCACCCGGTGGCAGGGGATCGCGAGTCCCACCGGGTTGGTGGCGCACGCACGTGCCACCGCCCGCACCGAGCGGGGTGCGCCGATCGCGACGGCCATCTCCGAGTAGGTGCGGGTGGCACCGCGCGGGATCCGCCGGACCTCGTCGAGAACTCGCCGGCCGAACGGGCCCACGCGGAGGTCGACCGGCAGACCGGCGAGGGCGTCGTCGCCGTCGAACCAGGCCACCACCGCTCCTGCGGCGTCGGCGAGGCCGGTCGGGTCGTCACGGACGGTCGCACCCTGGAGGTCCCGCGCCACCTCGGCGGCGAGGGACCGGTCGTCGTCGCCGAGCCGCAGCGCCACCAGCCCCAGGTCGGACACGACGAGCAGCGCCCGGCCGACCGGCGTGGCCAGCGCGGTGGAGCGCAACACAGGGGTCCCGGTCAGGGTGGTGGAGACGGGGGACTCGTGGTCCGGCACGGTGCCGACCGTAGACGCGTGCCGTCGCCGGGTGGGGCCCGTGTGAACGCATGATGACGAAAGCCTCACCCGGGCCGCGCCGGGTCCTACGATGCGCGAGCCAGATCGCTCGATGGAAAGGCGTTCCACATGTCCCGTCGTCTCCTCGCCGTGCCCGCCCTCGTGGTGGCCGCGGCGTTCCTCCTCGCCTCGTGCGGGGGCTCCGACTCCGAATCCGGGTCCGGGTCCGATTCCTCCGGTGGGTCGTCGGCCGACACGCTCACGATCTGCTCCGACATCCCCTACGAGCCGATGGAGTTCGAGGCGGACCCGCCCGACTCCACGCCCAGCGGCTACACCGGCTTCGACATCGACCTCGTGCAGGAGATCGCCACCAAGGCCGACAAGCAGCTCGAGGTGAAGGTCACGCCGTTCGACGGGATCTTCGCCGCGATGGACGCCGGCAACTGCGACGCCGTCGTCTCGTCGGTGACCATCACCGACGAGCGCAAGGAGAACATGAACTTCACCGAGCCGTACTTCGACTCGGACCAGTCGATCCTGGTGCTGAAGTCGAACGCCTCGCAGTTCACTTCCCTCGAGTCGCTCGCCGGGAAGAAGATCGGCGTGCAGTCCGGCACCACCGGTGAGGAGTTCGTCACGTCGAACACCCCGGCCGGCGCCACGGTCACCGCTCTGCCCGGGGCCGCGGACCTGTTCGCCGCGCTCGAGGCCGGGACCATCGACGCAGTGGTGCAGGACTACCCGATCAACGCCTACCGGGCGACCACGAACGACGACGTCAAGGTGACGGCACGGATCCCCACCGACGAGAAGTACGGCATGGCCACCCCGAAGAAGGACGGCGCCGCCACGCTGGAGCTGCTCGACAAGGGGCTGGCGCAGGCCAAGTCCGACGGCACCTACGACCGCCTGTACGAGAAGTACTTCGGGGAGAAGCCCCCGTCGGGCTCCACCACCACGGCGAAGCCCTGAGCGGCCGGTCGGGCCGAGCGTTCTGACGCACGCATGCACGCACGGTCCGGCGGACGCGCCCCACGGGCGCGCCGCCGGTGCCGTGGTGCCGTGACGGTGTCGGGGGCCACCGGATGCCCATGACGCGGCAACGACGCAGCCTGCTCCTCCAGTGGCTGGGGTTCCTGCTGGGCCTCGGCGCGATCGCCGTGGCCCTGGCCGTGACGGTCCGGTGGGGCGACCTGGCCGACCGCTTCTTCAAGTGGGAGGACTTCACCGCCCAGTTCCCGGACATCGTCCTGGAGGCGGCGCGGAACACGGTCGTGTACACGGCCATCGGCTACAGCGGTGGACTCGTCGTCGGGCTCGTGGTGGCGCTGATGCGTCAGTCCTCCGTGCCGCCGGCGAGGATCATCGCCCGGCTGTACATCGAGGTGTTCCGCGCGCTCCCTGCGTTGCTCACCATCCTGATCGTCGGCTTCGGGCTGCCGATCGCGTTCGGTGGGGACAACCTCCCGGGGTTCCTGTCCGAACCGTGGGGGGCGGGCTGCCTGGCGCTCGCGCTGGTGGCGGGCGCCTACCTGGCCGAGACGATCCGGGCCGGGATCGAGGCGGTCCCCCGGGGGCAGGTGGAGGCGGCGCGCTCGCTGGGCATGTCCTCCTGGCAGACCACGAGGTCGATCGTCCTCCCGCAGGCGTTCAGGGTGATCCTGCCGCCACTCACCAACGAACTCGTCCTGCTGCTGAAGGACACGTCGTTGCTGGCGGTCCTGGGTGTGGCGATCGGCCAGCGGGAGCTCACCACGTGGGGCCGCACCATCTCGAACTCACTCGGGAACTACACGCCCCTGATCGCCGCAGCGGTGTGCTACCTCGCGATCACGGTGCCGCTCACCTTCCTGGCGCAGTACGTGGAGAACCGCACGAAGGCGGACCGGCGATGAGTGAGGCCACACCCACCCCGGCGACGGACGACGTGTCAGTGCCCACCGTTCAGATCCGGGGCCTGACGAAGCGCTTCGGCTCGAACGAGGTGCTCAAGGGCATCGACTTCCACGTCGGCCACCGCGAGGTGGTCGTGGTGATCGGCCCCTCGGGGTCGGGCAAGTCGACACTCCTCCGGTGTGTGAACCTGCTCGAGACGCCCGACGCCGGCGAGGTGCTGATCGACGGCGTGGACATCTGCGACCCGGACACCGACGTCAACGCGGTCCGGCGACGGATCGGCATGGTGTTCCAGCAGTTCAACCTGTTCCCGCACCTGACCGCCCTCGACAACGTGACGATCGCCCAGCGCAAGGTGCTGCGGCGTTCCGCCGAGGAGGCCGAGCGGATCGCCCGGGAGAACCTCGAGCGGGTGGGGTTGGCCGACAAGGCCGGCCAGTTCCCGCTGCAGCTCTCGGGCGGGCAGCAGCAGCGGGTGGCGATCGCCCGGGCGCTGGCCATGGGTCCGGAGATCATGCTCTTCGACGAGGCCACCTCGGCCCTCGACCCGGAACTGGTGGGCGACGTGCTCGGCGTGATGCGGTCCTTGGCGGCCGACGGGATGACGATGATGGTGGTCACCCACGAGATCGGCTTCGCCCGCAACGTGGCCGACCGGGTGGTGTTCATGGCCGATGGTGTGGTGGTGGAGGAAGGGCACCCCTCGCAGGTGCTCGACGACCCGCAGCACGCACGGACCCGGCAGTTCCTCCGCCAGGTCCACGACCGCTGAGGCGCCGCCGGGGCGACACGCTCAGGCGATGACCCCGCGCTCGTGGAGCCCGGCGAGTTCGGCGGGGGAGAGGCCGAGCTCCTCGCCGAGCACCTCGTCGGTGTGTTCGCCGAGCCATGGCACGCGTGTCTCCGGGCCCTCCGTCACCGCCGAGAGCTTCACCGGGTTGCCGGGGATGAGCACCGGCTGCTCCACGCCGTCCACCCGGGGCATCTCCACCAGCATGTTGCGGGCCGCGACGTGCGGGTCGTGCACCACCTCGTCGTCGGTCAGGCACGGACCGGCCGCGAGGCCCGCTGCCGACAGCGCGTCGCACGCCTCCCGCTTGGTGCGCCCGGAGGCCCACGACTCCACGGCGGGGCGGAGCACGCTCTCGAGGTGGTCCACCCACCCCTGGCGGGTGGCGAACCGCTCGTCGGTGCCCCACTCCGGGTGGCCGATCAGGGCGACGAGTGCCTCGAACTGGTGCTCGCGCACCACCTGCAGCACGAACCAGCCGTCGTCGGCCCGGAACGTGGTGAGCACGACGGGACCCACGTCGCCGCCGCGGAGGCCGAGGCTCCAGAAGTTGGTGACGATGTCGGTCATGGCCATGACGGCGTCGAGCATGGCGATGTCGACGTACTGGCCGCGGCCAGTTCGGTCACGGTGACGCAAGGCGGCGAGCACGCCGATGGTGGCGAAGAGCCCGGCGGAGATGTCGCCGAGCGCGCCCACCGGGTTGGCGGTGGGCGGTCGGCCGTCGCGGGCCATGAAGTCGTAGATGCCCGACATGCCCTCCACGACCGACGCGAACGCGGGCCAGTCCCGGTAGGGGCTGTCGCCCAGGTTCCCGAACCCGCTCACCGACAGGTAGATGCACGCCGGGGCCACGGCGGCCACGTCGTCGTAGGCCAACCCCAGCCGGGCCGCGGCCCCGGCCTTGAAGTTCTCCGCCACCACGTCGAATCGGGTGGCCAGCCGCAGGACCAGATCCCGGCCCTCAGGGGTCTTCAGGTCCACCGAGATGCTGCGTTTCGACAGGTTGTTCCGGAGGAAGGTGGCGCCCACCCGGCGCCCGTCGGGGTCCTCCATCGCCGGGAGCGAGCCGCGGCCGAGGTCGCCCCCCTTGGGCGACTCCACCTTCACCACCTCGGCGCCGAGCCGGCCGAGCAGCTGGGTGGCGAAGGGCAGCGCCTGCATCTGCTCGAGCGAGAGGACACGGACCCCGTCGAGGGGCTTGCCGTTGGCACGGGCGTCGTCATTGGCGGTCTCGCCGAGCCGCATGGGGTCCTCCTCGTGGCGGGAACCGGGAGGGTACCGTCCGGCGCCGCCGACCCGGCAGGATGGCGGGATGGAGTTCCACCTCTTCCTGCCGCAGATGCGGCTGTCCCTCGACGACCTCGTGGTCCGGGCGCGCGCCGCGGAGTCCGCCGGGCTCGACGGCATCGCGCTGATGGACCACCTGGTGCCGCCCATGGCGGAGGACAAGCCCATGTGGGAGGCCATGACCACGGCCACCTGGCTGGCGGCGCGGACCGAGCGTCTCTCGATCGGCCACCTGGTGCTCTGCGACGCGTTCCGCCACCCGGCGGTGCTGGCCCGGCAGGTGGTCACCCTCGACCACGCCTCCGGCGGCCGATTCGAGCTGGGGCTGGGTTCCGGCTCGGTGCCGGACGAACTGGAGGTCTTCGGTCTGGAGGCCGGCACTGCCGGGAGCCGCATCGAGCGTCTCGGCCGCACGCTCGAGCTGCTGGAGGCCCTGTGGTCGGGCGAGCCGGTGAGCGAGGAGGTGGCGGGGGCCACGGGGTGCGGTGCCGGTGCGACGCAGCTGCCCGTCCCCACCCGCCGGATCCCCGTCACGATCGGCGGCACGGGCCCGCGGACCATGGCGCTGGTGGCCCGGCACGCCGACTGGTGGAACCTCCCCGTGCACCAGCTGGACCGGATCGAGGAGCTCCGCCCCGCCGCGGGCGCGGCCCGGGTGTCGGTCCAGGTGGGGGTCACGTTCGTCCCCCGGGGTGCCGACCGGGACGCGGTCGTGGGCCTCGCCGAGCAGCGGTTCGGCTGGATGCGCAACTCGATGCGACTCGTGGGCGGCGGGGCGGAGATCGCGGAGCAGCTCGCCGCGCTCGGGGAGCGTGGCGTCGAACGGGTCTACGGGTGGTTCACCGACTTCGCGCCGCCGGCGACGCTCGAGGCGTTCGGCGCCGAGGTGCTACCGGCGCCGGCCTAGCTGTTGTGCCCTGCCAGGTTGTTGACGCGGCTGGCGGGCGGTCCGGGCCGCACCAGGTCGCACCAAGCCGCGGACTTCGGCGGTTGGGGTGCCGGAGAGCGCCCGGAGGACCCCTATTCGCCGGATCGTGGGGGTGGGGTGGCGGCGAGGGTCCGCAGGGCGTTCTTGTCCACCTTGCCGGCCGCCACCAGCGGCAGGGCGTCGAGCACCTCCACCCGCCGGGGCACCTTGAAGTTGGCCATCCGCTCGCGGCACCACGCCACCACCTCGTCGGGGTCGGGCTCTGTGCCCGCGGCGGACACCACGAACGCCATCCCCACCTCCCCGAGCCGCTCGTCGGGCACGCCGATCACCGCGGCCTGCGCCACCTGGGGGTGCGTGCCGAGCAGGGCCTCGATCTCGGCCGGGTAGGCATTGAAGCCGCCCACGATGAACATGTCCTTGAGGCGGTCGGTGATGCGCAGGTAGCCGCGCTCGTCCATCACCCCGATGTCGCCGGTGTGCAGCCACCCGTTCCCGTCGACCGCCTCGGCGGTCGCCTCCGGGTCACCGAAGTAGCCACGCATCACGTTGTAGCCACGCACCAGCACCTCGCCCGGTTCGCCCCTCGTGACCTCGGTGCCGTCGGGGCCGACCACCACGACCTCCACGTCGGGGATCGCCTTGCCGGAGGTGGTGGCGATCGTCTCCGGGTCGTCGTCGTGGTCGCACACGGTGGCGATGCCCGAGGCCTCCGTGAGGCCGTAGGCGGTGACGACGGTGTCGAAGCCGAGCACCTCCCGCATCCGCACCACCAGTTCGACCGGGATCGCCGCTGCACCGGTGACCGCCAGGCGCAGGCTCGACAGGTCGAACTCCGCGAGGTCCGGGTGGTTCAGGATCGTCTGGTAGATCGCCGGCGGACCGGGGAGGGCCGTGATGCCCTCGGCGGCCACACGCCGCATCACCTCGGGCACGTCGAAGGTGGCCTGCGGCAGGTTGAGCGCCCCGCGGGTGAGGCACGCCAGCACGCCCGCGTTGAACCCGAAGCTGTGGAAGTAGGGGTTGATGATCAGGTAGCGGTCGTCGGCCCGCAGCCCCACGAGGGCGGCCCAGCTGTCGTAGGCGCGGACCACCGGCCCGTGGGCGAGCATCACCGCCTTGGGGGTGCCGGTGGTGCCGGAGGTGAACATCAGGTGGCACAGGTCGTCGGGGCCCACCGAGCGGGCCCGCTCGTCCACCTCGGCGTCGGTGACGGCGGCGCCACCGTCGAGGAAGGACGCAAGGTCGACGGTGCCCTCACGGGCGGCGCCGCGCAGCACCACGATCTGCTCGAGCTCGGGGAGGTCGGCCCGCTCCCCGGCGGGCCGGTCCAGGAGGAGCGACACGTAGTCCGTGTCGAGGAAGTCCGTCACCGTGAAGAGCACCCGAGCGCCCGACCGGGCGAGGAGCTGGTCCGCCTCGGCGCCCTTGTAGCGGGTGTTGACCGGCACCACCACGGCGCCCGCGAGGTGCGCGCCGAGTGCCACCACCGGCCACTCCCAGCAGTTCGGCGCCCACACGGCCACCCGGTCACCGGTGCGCACCCCAATCGCGATCAGCGCCGCGGCGGCCCGTCGGATGCGGTCGAGGTACGCGGCGTGGGTCAGGTGCACGTCGCCGTCGACCAGGGCGTCGCGGTCGGCGTGGCGGGAGCAGCTGTCGAGGACCAGCTCGGGGATGGTCTGCCAGGTGGTCATGGGTGCTCCTCGGGAGGTCAGCCGAACTCGATCGTGCGGCGCCGGATGCGCCAGCCGTCGGGCGTGCGCACGAACTGGTCGTGGTAGGTGCCCAAGCGGGCGAGCGTCGGGGTGGTGGTGGTGTGGGTGAAGAACTGCCACGTCGACTCGGCGGTGGCGTGGTCGCCGTCGACGCGCACCACCACGGTGCCCACCGTGTGGCGGGTGGCCGTGCCGGGGCCCACCGTCCCGTCGGCCCGCCGTTCGATCGCTCCGGCCCGGATGTCGTCGTGCCCGTGCCGCCCGCCTCCCGGCAACTCCCAGGACGCGTCGGAGGTGAACAGTGCGACGTAGGCCTCCACGTCGTCGGCGTCGGCCAGGCGGGACGCCCGGGCGACGAGGTCCCGGATGGCCAGCTCGTCCTGCGCCCCCGGGTCACCCACGGTCGGTCAGGGTACCGCCGCCGCCGGTCGGGCCGAACAACTAGCATCGGTACTGCAACTTCCCTGCCCGGCGGGTCGGGTGGCGGCCGGACGCCGCCGCCCCGTGCCCGCCCGGCCCACCACCGGGGGACCACGTGGACGAACTGATCCTGGACTCGCTGCGACGGCGCATGCGGGCCATGCACTCCCTCTACGAGGACGCCACCGCCACGATGGACCTCGAGCACGTGAACCACGTGGAGCGTGACGGGGTGCTGCCCATCGCGTTCTCGCTCTTCCACTACCCGAACATGGAGGACGCGGCGTTCATGGTCCTCGCCGGGGAGCCGCCGCTGTGGGGTGACGGGTGGCAGGCACGCGTCAACATGGCGATCGACGACCACGGCAAGGAGCGCACGGTCGAGGAGATGATGGGGCAGCGGGTGGGCGACTACGCCGCGTTGTGCGAGTACATCGCGGCCGTCTTCACCCGCACCGAGGACTGGCTCGCCTCGCTGGACCCGGCGGACCTCACCCAGCTCCTCGTCCCCCGGCCACTGCCACCGGTGGTGGCCAACACCTACTCGGCCCGGGTGGCGGGGGAGCAGGGGATCACCCGGCTCGACGGGATCGAGTGCTGGATGTACCAGCACGGGCTCCGCCACATGGGCGAGATCGAGCTGAACCGCGGTTTCGTGGGACTGGGAGGGATGACGTCATGACGGCCACGCACGAGGTGACGGCCACGCACGGGGGTTCGGCCGACGACCGGCGGGTCGCGCTGGTCCACGCGGCGGACGACTACGTCGGCCCGGCACTGGCCCGGCTGCTGGCCGGCCGCGGCCACGACCTCGTCATCGGCGACCCCGCGCCCGGTCTCGTGGAGGACCTCGAGGCGCGCGGTGCCGCAGTGGAGGTCGTGGAGGGCGTGGGCAACCCGGCGCAGGAGGGCAACTCCGAGCGCCTGGTGGCCGCCGGTCTGGCCCGGTTCGGACGACTGGACGCGGCGGCCGCGTTCAGCGGGGCCATCGTGGTGGGAAGGTTCCTCGACTCCTCGTTGGACGACCTCCGTCGGGTGGAACGCGGCTGCATGGAGGCGCCCTACCTCTTCCTCAAGGCCGTGGTCCCGCACATGGTGGAACGCCGCGCCGGACAGGTGCTGGTGATCACGAGCGCCAGCGCGGCCCGACCCACCCCGGGGGCGCCGCTCTACTCGGCGGCCCGCGCCGGGGCCACCCACCTCGTGCGCAACGTGGCCGACGAGGTGGCCCGCCACGGCGTGCAGGTGAACGCCATCGGCACGAACTTCATGGACTTCCCCGGATTCCTCGCCGCCACCGGCGCCACCGATCCGGAGGTGCGGGCCAGGGTGGAGGCGCAGGTGCCGATGCGCCGTCTCGGTGGCATGGAGGAGTTCGCCGCGATGTGCGGCGTGTTCCTCGACGGCACCAGCGGCTTCGCCACCGGGCAGTACCTCTCGTTCGCCGGGGGGTGGGCCTGAGGCACTGCCGGACGGGGTGTCACGGGGTGTTGCGAGGACGACACACGTTCGATGTGATGCCGCTCGGGGAACCCGATGGACCCGGGGGATCCGGGGGGTCCGGGGAATCCGGGTTCCCCGGGCGTCACCACCGACCTCGACCACCTCGCCCCGCTCTGCTGATACCACCACAGCACCATCCACCGCACCATGCACCGCGCCGGCTGGAACATCGAACCCCACCCCCACTGGGGCTTCGCCATCACCACACCCGCCGGCCGCACGCTTCCCGCCCAACGGGCCGGCCGACCAGCCGACCGACACCCGACCCGGCCTGACCGCCCGGGCACCGAGCAGGATCAGTCAGGCCGTGACGTCGCGATCCGTGGCCGCGAGCTGGGCCAGGAGCGCCATCCGGGCGCGGGCCACGCGACTGCGGATGGTGCCGACGGGGCAGCCGCACACGTCGGCCGCCTCTTGGTAGGTCAGGCCGAGGAACTGCGTCAGCACGAACGCCTCGCGCTGCTCGTGGTCCAGCCCACCGACGAGGTCCCACAACTCGCCGGAGTGGTCGGGCGTCGCCACGCGCTCGCGAGGACGGACCCGACGGTCGATCTCGCTGCGCCGGACCTTGCGGCGTACGTGGTCGGCGCACACGTGCCGGGCGATCGACAGCAGCCACACCTCCACCGGCGCGTCGGCCCGGAACCGGGGCAGCGTGCGGAGGGCGCGCAGGTAGGTCTCCTGGGCGAGGTCGTCCGCATCGGCCGGGGAGCCGAGGTGCGCGCACAACCGCTGCACCCGGTCCTGGGTCAGGCGGACCAGGTCGGCGAGGGCCCGGTCGTCACCCTCGGCGGCCGCGAGGGCGAGGAGCGTCAGGCGGTCGCTCATCGGCGGGGCGTCGCACGCACCCGGCCATTCTGCCCGAGCCGACCGGAGCCCCTGCAACTCCGGCCGGGTCGGGCATGTCGACCGTGCACGAGTCCGACGCACACGGGAACCAGACGGCATCCCCGCACGACCGGGAGGACATGGAGACACGGCGACCGGACTGCGAGGAGGTGAGGGCTGCCCTGTCGGCGGCACTCGACGGTGAGGAACCCGGGTTGGCGCGGGCGGAGGTTCGCCGACACCTCGACACCTGCCCGTCGTGCCGCCGGGTGGCCGACGACCTCGACCGTCTCGCCGGAGCGCCGGGCCTCCCGGAACGGGTGGCGGCCCGGGCGGCGCAGGTCGACCGGGCCGGGGTGTGGTGGGTCCTGCGAGGCCTCCTCGCCGTGGTGGCGCTCGGCTACCTGGTCACCGCCGTGCCCGAGGTGCTCCTGTCGAACGATCCGCACCACGGCCACCTCGCCCACCACCTCGGCATCTTCGAGGCCGCCTACGGGGTGACCCTGCTCGTCGTGGCCGCCCGCCCCGCCCGCGCCCGCGCGCTGGTGCCCTTCACCGCGGTGCTGGCGGTCGGGATGGTGGTGTTCGCGGTCCTCGACGTGGCCAACGGCGAGGCCTTCCCGCTCGCCGAGATGAGCCATCTCCTCGAGGTGGCCGGCCTGGTGCTGGTGTGGCTCCTGGCCACCCGGCGTGGCTGGCCCCGTCCCGGGGCTGCGTCGGACGAGGGCCCGGGCCGCAGCGAGGGACCCGCCGACGCCCGCCCGCGACTGTCGGTCGTGCCGCAACGGCGCGGCGGTACGGCCACCACCGACGACGCCGGGCGGCTGGCGGGATGACCGACACCCGAGCCTGGCGCGCCATGTGGCGGGTCCACTTCTACGCCGGCATCTTCGCGATGCCGGTGCTGGTGGTGCTCGCGGTCACGGGACTGGTGATCCTGTACGCGGACACCGTCAATGACTGGCAGTACGGCGACCTGTACCGCGCATCGTCCACGGAAGCGCGCGTGAGCCTCGACGACCAGCGCGAGGCCGTGGCCGCGGCCCGGAAGGACTGGGGCATCGACTCGGTCACGCCGCCCCGCCGCGCCGGCGACACCACGGTGTTCGCCGTGAGCAAGGACGACGGCGAGACCGTCCGCAACGTGTACGTGGACCCGTCCAACGGCGACGTGCTCGGCGACGCCGACCCCGGCGCCGGCCTGGTGGGGCTCGCGAACCGTCTGCACGGGTTCCTCAACAACGACTCGGTGACGGTGCCGGTGCCCGTGCTCGCCGGCATCCTCGGCGACGAGCCGGCGTTCACCCCGGTTCCGGTCGGGGGGCTGGTGATGGAGGTGTTCGCCGTCTGGGCGCTCGCACTGGCCGCCACCGGACTGGTGCTGTGGTGGCCCCGCAAGAAGGGCACCGGCCGGGCGATGTTCGTGCCGCGGCTGGGGAAGAAGGGACGGGCCCGTTGGCGGGACCTGCACGCGATCCCTGGCCTTGCCCTGGCCGTGCTCCTCGTGTTCTTCGTGACCACCGGGATGCCGTGGGGGGACTTCTGGGGAGCCAACTTCTCGTTCCTCGCCTCGAAGGTGACGCCCAACCAGCAGGACTTCTGGTCGATGGACCCCCTGCCCTCGACCGCCCCGACGGTGGGGGATCTCGACCGGATCGGCAACCGCATCCCGTGGGCCACCCGTGAGGACGCCGTGCCGACCTCCAGCGGGTCGATGCCCACCGGGATGGATCCGGACATGCCCGGGATGGACATGGGAGGCGGGGCGGAGCCGGCATCACCGGACTCCGCGGCGACGCTACCGGCCCCCGCTGCGTCGCTCGACCTCGTGGCCCGAGCGGCCCGTGAGGAGGGGATGCTCCCCGGCGCCACCATCGCGTTCCCGGCCGACGATTTGTCCGATGCCTCGGCCCCGGCCTACGGCTCCTACGTCGTCACCAACCCGTGGCCCTCGAACCTGTCGGATCAGGGCGCCCTCTTCGTCGACCAGTTCAGCGCCCGCACGCTCGGGCGCAGCACCTCGGCGGAGTGGGGTGCGGTCCAGCAGGTCACGGAGTTCGGCGTGCAGACCCACATGGGCACCCAGTTCGGCCTCGTGTCGCGGATCGCCATGACGCTCGGTTGCGTGCTCGTGATCTGGTCGTCGTTCAGTGCTCTCGTCATGTGGTGGAAGCGACGGCGCACGGGCCTCGGCTTCCCCCGCCGCCCGGTGGACGCCCGGATCAGCCGCGCCATGATCGTGGTGGCGGTCGTGCTGGCGGTGATCTACCCGCTGTGGGGCTTGTCGGTGCTCGTGGTGCTCGGCCTCGACCACCTGGTGATCCGGCGGGTGGGGCCGTTGCGCCGCACCTTCGGCATGGTGGACCCGGCGCCGCCGGCGCCACCGTCGGAGGATGCGCCCGCCACGCCGGTCGGCCGGTAGGGTGGCCGGGTGGGAAGCAGCGGCGGCAAGCCCAGGAAGCCCGAACAGCACCACCTGCCCAAGGTGGGGTCGAAGGCCAACGAGGCCTACGAACTGAAGGCCAAGCGCAAGGAAGCCTTCGGTCCCCTCCCCATCGTGCTCGTGGCCGTGCTCGTCGTCGTGGTGTTCGTGGCCTGGATCGCGATCACCTGAGCGCGGCGATCGCCGGGCGCCGGGTCACGGTTGCCGGTCGATCTCCCCGGCGGCGGTGAGCGCCGCCACGATCCGGCGCCTGGTGTCGGCGGGATCGATCACGTCGTCGATCTCCGTATGGGTCGCCACGTTGAGCGCCGCGCCGTGGGCGTAGGCCCGCTCGATCAGCTCCGCCTCCCGCCCGGCCCGCTCCGCAGGGTCGGAGATGGCGTCGAGCTCCCGCCGGAACCCCAGGCGCACCGCACCCTCGAGGCCCATCCCCCCGAACTCTCCGGTGGGCCACGACACGCCCAGCACCGGCTCGTGGAGGCTCCCGCCCGCCATCGCCTGGGCGCCGAGTCCGTAGCACTTCCGGAGCACCACCAGCACCCACGGCACCGTGGCCCGGGCCGCCGCCCGGAACAGTTCGCCGGAGGCCCGCACCTGGCCGGCGGCCTCGGCCGCGGGGCCCACCATCAGCCCGGGTGTGTCGCACAGGGCGATGACGGGTAGTCGCCAGTGGTCGCAGCGGTCGATGAACCGGGTGGCCTTGCGGGCGCAGTCGGTGTCGATCGCCCCCCCGAGGTGGGCCGGATCGTTGGCCATGATCCCCACGGCCCGGCCGTGCAGCCGTCCGACCGCCGTCACCAGGCCAGGCGCGTGCGCCGGCCCGAGCTCGGTGAGGGTGCCGTCGTCCGCGACGGTGCGGACGACGGCACGCACGTCGTAGACGCGACGCCGTTCCTGCGGCACCGCGTCGCGGAGCGTGGCCTGCCGGTGGTCGTCCACCGGGGCGGAGCCGTCGCGTGGCAGGAGGGCGAGCAGCAGTAGCCGGCGGGCGGTGTCCACCGCGGCCACCTCGTCGGGCACGCGGACGTCGACGGTCCCGTTCGCGGCCTGCACCCCGACCGGGCCGATCTCGGTGGGGGCGACCACGCCGAGGCCACCGCCCTCGATCATCGCGGGGCCGGCCATGCCGAGGTTGGCGTCGTCGGTGGCCACGACGATGTCGCAGCAGGCGGCGAGCGCCGCGTTGCCGGCGAAGCAGTAGCCGGAGACGACGGCCACCGTGGGCACCCGCCCGGCCAGCCCTGCGAACCGGGCGAAGGAGGGTACGTCCAGCGCGGAGACGCCCGGGGCGTCCACGTCGCCGGGCCGGCCGCCACCCCCCTCGGCGACCACCACGACCGGCAGTCCGTGACGCCCGGCCACGTCGAGCAGCCGGTCCGTCTTGCGGTGGTTCTGGTAGCCCTGCGTGCCCGCGAGCACGGTGGCGTCGTAGGCGAGCACGGCCACGGGGCGGCCACCGATCGTGCCGGTGCCGGTGAGCAGCCCGTCGGCGGGGGTGCGTTCGAGGAGTTCCTCCGTGCTGCGCCGGGACCGCTGGGACGCGACGGCGAGGCCGCCGTACTCGTCGAAGGACCCGTCGTCGAGGAGCGCGGTGACGTTGGCCCGGGCCGTGCGGCGGCCGAGGTCGCGACGGCGGGCGACCGCAGCCGGTCGTTGCCGGTCCTCGAGCAGTGCCCGGCGCCGGAGCACCTCGGCGAGGTCGGCCCGGTCCGTGCCGCGGGCCGCCGTCGCAGGTCCGGGGCCAGCCGTGCCGGTACCGGGGCCGGGGCCGGGGCCGGAGGCCGCCACACCTCGGACGATGACGTCGCCGGCCCTCACCGCGGCGCCCTCGGTGACCGTCACGGTGGTCACCAGCACGCCGACGGGCGTCACCGCCGGGTGCTCGGTCTTCATGCTCTCGACCAGGGCCAGGGTGCCGCCCGCTGCCACCGTGTCGCCGGCGGCGACGAGGACCGCGACGCACGTCCCGTCGACCGGTGCGAGCACCTCGACCGGGCCGTGGTCGTCGGGGGTGTGGTCGTCCGGGGTGTGGTCGTCCGGGGTGGCGGTCACGGGGGACGATCGTAGGTCCGCCGGGGATGGCCGGTTCCGGCCCCGGCGGTGGGTACCGTTCGGGGATGGCCTCGAACCATGTCCGTTCCGCCCGCCGCGCCGGCTCACCCCGGCGCCCCACCCGACGCCGGATCGGGTTGCTCCTTCTCCCCGTGCTGGCCGTGCCGGTGCTCCTCGGTGGCTGCGGCGACGGCGGCTCCTCGAAGGACTCGGCGAACGACGCGGGCACCAGCACCACCGCCCCGTCGGGCGGCGACGGTCCGACGGCGACGGCTCCGGGTCCGGTGCAGCTGAAAGTCGGTGGACGCGCCACGATCGAACTCGAGGCCAACCCCAGCACCGGCTACCAGTGGGAGCCGGCCGCGGCGCCCGACACTGCCGTCTACCGGATCGTGTCGGACACCTACCGGGCCCCCGACACGTCCCGGGTGGGCGCCGCCGGCACCCAGCTGATCGTGGTGGAGGGCGTGGCGCCGGGGACGGCCACGCTGACACTCGACTACGTGCGGCCCTGGGAGGATGGCGTCGCGCCGGCGGAGACCGCCGAGTTCGCGATCACGGTGTCCTAGGTCGCAGCGCGCCGACGCCGCCCCCGGTCAGCCGGCGGGCCACCGATCAGAAGCCGTGGTTCCAGGCGTCCAGCAGACGCCGCGACCTGCGCCCGTCGAGCAGCTCGGCCACCCACGCGTCGATGCGGGGATCGGTCGTGACGAACTCCACGCCGTAGAAGCACCAGCCGGGCTCCGGGAGGGGTGTGCGGTGCCGGACGCGTACCACTGCGTCGGCACCGTCGAACCCGACCATCAGCACCGAGCCGGCCCCGAGGTCGTCGTCGTCCGGGGCCACCAGGCCGGCGCCGGTGACCGAGATGTCGGCCAGCCGCGCCAGCGGGGCCTCCTTGCGGCGCAGCCCACGTGCGGGCCGGTCGGTCCGCCAGGCCACGAGCAGGTCACCCTCGGGGAGGAGGCGCTCGCCGAGCCGGCGCCCCCGGTCGTGGTCGTCCATCGCTCACCCATCGGCACGCCGGTCGGCCCGGTTGAGCGGTCGGGACCCTCCCGACGTGCCGGCGGGATGCAAGACTGTGACGGTGCCGCAGGAGGCCCCTCGATCGTTCGGCGCCCCCGACGGCTGGGTGTTCGACACCGACGGGGTGATCACCCGCACCGCCGAGGTGCACCGGTCGGCCTGGGCCGCCACCTTCGACGGGTTCCTCGCCGGCGAGGACCCGGCCCAGCGCCCGTTCAGCGACGAGGACTACCTCGCCCACGTCGACGGTCGCCCGCGCTACGACGGGGTGGCCGCGTTCCTGACCTCCCGGGGCATCCACCTTCCGACGGGGTCCCCCGACGACGCCCCCGGGGCCCGCACCGTGTGCGGCCTCGGGAACGCGAAGAATCGGGCGTTCATGGCGGTACTGGCCCGCGACGGGGTGGAGGCCTACCCGTCGACGGTGGACCTCGTGCGCCATCTGCGTGCGATGGGGGTGGCGGTGGCGGCCGTGTCGGCGAGCCGGAACCAGGCGGCAGTGCTGGGCGCCGCCGGACTCGAGGACGCCTTCGACGTGCGGGTCGACGGCCTGACGGCCGAGCGCCGGGGACTTGCCGGCAAGCCCGATCCGGCGATCTTCCTCGAGGCGGCCCACCTGCTCGGCCTGCCGCCCGGGAGGGTGGCCGTGGTGGAGGACGCCCGGTCCGGGGTGGAGGCGGGCCGTCGAGGCGGGTTCGCACCGGTGATCGGCGTCGACCGCCACGGGCAGGCCGCGGAGCTCCGTTCGGCGGGGGCCGACGTGGTGGTGGACGACCTGTCCCGACTGGAGGTGGGCGCCGACCGCTGGGTCCGGGCCGTCGGTGCCGCCCCGTCCGGACCCGCCGTGCAGGGGGCGTCATGAGCGAGTGGTTGCTCACCTACGAGGGGCTGGACCCCGACCGAGAAGGCCTCCGAGAGGCGTTGTGCACCCTCGGGAACGGCTACGTGGCCACCCGGGGCGCCCTCCCCGAGTGCGTGGCCGACGGGGTCCACTACCCGGGCACCTACGCCGCCGGCCTCTACAACCGCCTGTCCTCGGAGGTCAGCGGGCGCACGGTCGAGAACGAGAGCCTGGTCAACCTGCCGAACTGGCTCCCGCTCCGCTTCCGCTACGACGACGGCCCGTGGATCGACGAGACGACCGCGGAGGTGAGCTCCCACCGTCTCGAACTCGACGTCCACCGCGGCGTCCTGACCCGCCACACCATCTTCGAGGAGCCGGACGGCCGCCGCACCCGTGTGACCCAGCGGCGGTTCGTCAGCATGGACGACCCGCACCTGTGCGGCCTGGAGACCACGCTCGTCCCCGAGGGCCGCGGCGGCCGGCTGCAGGTCTGGTCGGGTCTGGACGGGACCGTGGTGAACGGCGGGGTGCCCCGCTACTCGTCCCTCCCGTCACGCCACCTCGAACCGCTGTCGACCTCGGTGGTCGACCCCGAGACCGTGTGCCTGGCGGTGGTCACCAACCAGTCCGCCATCCGGATCGCGCTCGCGTCACGGCTGCGGATCTTCCTGGGCGGCGAGCCGGTGGACGGGCCGGGTGAGGTGGAGGAACGGACCGGCGCGATCGCCCTGGGTCGTCGTGTCGACGTGGAGCCGGGCGACGAGGTGATCGTCGAGAAGGTGGTGGCGCTGTTCACCTCCCGCGACGACGCGATCAGCGAGCCGGTGTCGGACGCGTGCGAGCGGGTGCGCGTGGTGGCCGACTTCGACGAGCTGCTCGACCGGCACGTGGTGGCGTGGCGCCACCGGTGGAACCGCACGAAGCTCGAACTGGGCTGCGACGGCGAAGTGGCCCGCCTGCTCCACCTCCACATGTTCCACTGCATGGTCACGGTGTCGCCGCACTCGGCGCTGCTCGACGTGGGCGTGCCGGCCCGGGGCCTGCACGGCGAGGCCTACCGGGGGCACATCTTCTGGGACGAGCTGTTCATCTTCCCCTTCTTCTCCCTGCGGGTGCCCGAGCTCACCCGGTCGCTCCTGCTGTACCGGTACCGGCGGCTCCCGCAGGCCCGCCGCCTGGCCCGCGCCGCAGGGCTGTCGGGCGCCTTGTACCCCTGGCAGTCCTCCGCCAACGGGCGCGAGGAGACCCAGACGATGCACCTGAACCCCGAGTCGGGCCACTGGCTCCCCGACGCGTCGCACCTGCAGCGCCACGTGAACGCGGCGATCGCCTACAACGTCTGGCACTACTTCCAGGCCACCGGTGACGAGGAGTTCATGCGGTTCTTCGGTGCGGAGATGCTGCTCGAGATCGCCCGGATGTGGGCCTCGACGGCCACCTACGACCACTCGATGGACCGTTACGAGATCCACGGCGTGATGGGGCCCGACGAGTACCACGAGGGGTACCCGGGGCGCGACGCCCCCGGCCTCGACAACAACTCCTACACGAACGTGATGGCCGTCTGGTGCCTGTGCCGGGCGCTCGAGGTGCTCGAGCTGCTGCCGCCGGCCACCGGCGCCGACCTGCGGGAGCGCCTCGTCATCACGCCCCAGGAGCTCGACCGCTGGGACGACGTCAGTCGCAAGATGCGCCTGTGCTTCCACGACAGTGGACTGCCGGGCGACCTGGCGGGACCGGTGTTCAGCCAGTTCGAGGGGTACGAGCAGCTCGAGGAGCTCGACTGGGAGGCCTACCGGGAGCGCTACGGCGACATCGCCCGGCTCGACCGGATCCTCGAGGCGGAGGGCGATTCCCCCGACCGTTACCAGCTCACCAAGCAGCCCGACGTGCTGATGCTCTTCTACCTGCTCAGCGAGCAGGAGCTCGGCGAGGTGCTCGCCCGCCTCGACTACGACCACGTGGACGACTGCGGGCTGCGGCGGCGCTGCATCGCCCACTACGAACCCCGCACGTCGCACGGCTCCACGTTGAGCAGGGTGGTGCACGCGTGGATCCACGCCCGGGAGCACCGGGAACGGTCGTGGCAGGAGTTCCTCGACGCCCTGCACTCCGACGTGGACGACATCCAGGGCGGCACCACGAGGGAGGGCATCCACGTGGGCGCGATGGCGGGCACGATCGACCTCGTCCAGCGCTGCTACACCGGCCTGGAGCTCCGCCAGGAGGAGCTGCGCCTCGACCCCGTGATCCCCGCCGAGCTCGGCTCGCTCGGGCTGAGCCTCCACTACCGGGGGCGGAACGTGCACCTGCGGATCGACGACCGGGTCGTGCGGATGAAGGTCGGTCGTGGGGCCGACGGCCCGCTCGCGGTGCGGGTGCGCGGCGACCTGTACGAGGTGAAGGCGGGCGACACGGCGGAGTTCCGCCTGGCCTGAGCCCGGCCCGGGCGCCGGTACGCTGACCCGGTGAGCAGCGGCACGGCGGTGGAGGACCTGGACCGGTGGCAGCTCGCCACCCTCGGCCGCGAGTACCTCCTCGCCGGCCACCTCATCGACCGGGCCGGCATGCCGCACGTGATCGCGGCGGCCGGCCGTGAGGTGATGGAGGCCGTGGCGATCGACGAGTGGATGGGGGCCAGCCCGGTGTACACGCGCCGTGTGCGCCGACTTCTCGGCTTCGACCACGAGCTCGACGTGTCGTCGACCTTCAAGGGGATGCAGTTCGACATCGGCGCCCCGCACGAGTTCCTCGACTTCCGCTTCTCCGTGAGCGGGCCCGACCGGGGGGAGTTCCACCTGGCCCATTGCGGGGCGCTCGTGGACGTGGAACCCATGGGCGAGGACTTCGTCCACGGGATGTGCCACACGATCGAGGACCCCACCTTCGAGGCGACGGTGTGCGCGTCGAACCCGCGTGCCCGGATGGTGCCCGTGCACCGGCCGCCACGGGTGCCGACCGACCGCCGGCCCCACTGCGCCTGGGAGGTGGTGATCGATCCCGGCGCGTCGCCGCGGCCGGAGCCCGCTCCCGCCCGACGCATCGCCCGCACCCGGGCCGCCGAGCTCCACGTGCCCGTGCTGCCGCTCGTCCCGGCGGGGGAGGGGCGCTCGGACTATGCCGGTCCGGTGGACCCGGACCTCCGGTTGGAGGACTTCTCGAGGGAGGCGCTGCTCGCCCTCGTGCGGGAGTTCGCGCTGCAAGGACACCTCCTGGCGATGTCGTTCCACGCAGCCGTCGCGTCCCGTGTGGGGCCGGCCGAGGCGTCGACGATCCTCGCCCGGCAGTTCACCGGGGTCGCCGGGCTGGTGGCGGGGCGGTTGGCCCGGGCGCTGGGTGCGTCGGCGGATGCGGCGGGGGTGGCCACCGTGCTGGAGCTGCACCCTGCGTTCGCGCCGCGGGACTACGTCGACGTGTGGGTCGACGGTGACGGCGAGACCGTCGTCGCGGTGGGTGACTGCCCGGCGACCGAGGAGACCGAGGCGCTCGGTTGGGCCACGTTGCTCGCCGATGGCCTGGCCGCCCCGGCCCTCGATGCCATGGTCGGGGCGGTGGACCCCTCCGCCCGGTGCGAGCCGGTGGAGCCGCCCATGGGCCGGATCCGGGCGTGGAGGGTGCTGCACGGGGGTGATCCCCGGCCGGAGCCGGCGGACGTGGCGCTCGCCCGGTTCAGCGCCGGCGCCGACTTCGAGTTCGTGCGGATCGGGCCCCGTTGAGCCCGTCGGCGGGCCTTCTCGGGGCCGGGGCGCTGTGATGATCGTCACTCCGGGGGTCCTTGCCGTGAGCCGAGGGGTCCGCTCGGCGTAACCTCGGGGGTGCGACCGGTCGCCAGGGCCGCCCTGCGGGGCGCCGGACCCGTTCCGCACCTCGACCTCACGGCCGTGGTGCGCGCCCGGTCGCCGGGACCACGAGTGAGGAGTTCGACATGGGCGCCAGCAGGACCAGCTTCGCGAAGTTGCAGCGTGACCGGGCCAAGAAGGCCAAGGCCGCGGCCAAGCGGGAACGTCGTCTCGACAAGGACGAGGTGGAGACGGACCTCGACGAGGGCTTCGACCTGCCCGAGGGCGAGGAGGAGCTCAGCGCCGACGAACTGCTCAAGCTCGTGGAGCAGTTGCACGCCGACTTCGAGGCCAAGCGGATCGACTTCGAGGAGTTCGAGGAGCGGAAGACGGAGCTGTTCGCCCGGATCTCGGTGGACTGAGCCCCGGCCGGGCGGTCCGGGCCCGTGCCGCCGCCCCGTGCCGCCCACTAGGTTGGCGGCGCCGTACCCGTGATGGGCGGCCGACGGAATGGGAGCCCGGACATGAGCAGGAAGCGCAACATCCCCGAGGATCTGCACAAGGTGGCCTCGGTCGCCGGTGCCACCGCAGTGGTGGCCGAGGGTGCGGCCAAGGCCGCCGAGAAGGCGGAGAACATGGCGGCGAAGGCCCAGGAACTCGCCGAGGAGGTCCAGGGCGCGAAGAAGTCCCGCAAGGGTCTGGTGCTGTTCCTCCTGCTGGCCGTGGTCGGCGTGGTGGCGGTGGTGGTCTGGAAGCGCTCCCAGGGCGCGCCGGGCGCCGTCGACGACGACGTGGAGATCCGTCTCGCCTCGGTGGAGGAGCAGCCGGCCACCGCGTGAGCGGCGACGGCACCGCGTGAGCGGCGACGGCACCGCGTGAGCGGCGACGGCACCGCGTGAGCGGCGACGGCACCGCGTGAGGTGGCGGTGCTCACAATCAGGGCTGTGCGGCCGATCCGTGGGGGAACCGTCCCCTGGAGTGTGCCGTGCCCCGCAACCGTCGAGATTCCGACCGTCGCCAGTACCGGCCGTCGCCACAGCTCGGTCTGCTGGGGCGGGCGGGGCGTTTCGTGGCCCGCCACCACCGGTGGTTCGCGGTCGTGTGGCTGGTGGTCCTGGTGGGCGCCGGCGCCGCAACGACCGCCGACCAGTCGCGCACCTCGAACGACTTCCGGGTGCCGAACACCGACTCGCAGGCCGCGTACGACCTGCTGAACTCGCGGTTCTCGTCGCAGAACGCTGCCACGGCCTCACTGGTGATCAGCGTCCCGGACGGCCGGCTCACCGATCCGGCGGCCGCGTCGGCGGTGGCCGCCGTGGTGGGGCGACTGGAGCGCGTGCCCGGTGTCCGCTCCGTGTCGGACCCGTTGAGTTCCGACCCGGCCGAGACCCTCGAGCGGGTGGCCGCCGCCCTGCCCCCGGCGGAGCAGGCTGCGGCCGACCGCCTGGCGAGGGCGATCCCGCCGTCGGTGTCGGCGGACGGCCGCGTGGCCCTGTCGACGGTGACGTTCGACGCGCCGCTGACCACCCTGATGGACCGCTTCCCGGTGGACCCGCACCGCGAGGGGTCGGCCTACGACAACCCGTACGCCGCCGTGTCGGCCGCGGTGGCCGGCGCCGATGCCGGTGTGCGGGTGGCGGTGGGGGGTGCCGTCGCCGACACCTGGAACCAACCGGTGAGCTGGTGGGCGGACCACGCGGACGAGGTGGGTCTCGGGATCGGCGCGGTCCTGCTGCTGGTGGCCTTCGGTTCCCTCTTCGGGATGGTGATCCCGATCGTGACGGCACTGTTCGGCGCGGTCACGGCGGGTGGACTGGTGTACCTGCTGGCCACGGCGGTGGACGTGTCGGCCGCCGCGCCGGCGGTCACGCTGATGATCAGCATCGGCGTGGGCCTCGACTACTCGCTGCTCATCGTCACCCGGTACCGGCAGTTCCTCGCCGACGGGTACGCGCCCCACGACGCAGTGGGGTTGGCCATGACCACGTCGGGGCGTGCCGCCCTCTTCGCCGGGGTCACGGTGTGCATCGCACTGCTGGGGCTCCTGGTGGTCCCGATCCCGCTGGTACAGACGATGGGCCTGGCCGCGGCACTCGGCGTGCTGGTCATGATGCTGGCGGCGGCCACGCTGCTGCCGTCGCTGCTCGGCATCGCCGGCGCGCGCATCGACCGGGTGGCGCTGCACCGCCACGGCGGTGACCCCGTGGCCCCTGAGGCCACGTTCTGGGGGCGGTTCGCCACCCGGATGTCGGCCCGTCCGTGGGTGGCGCTGCTCGGCGGCGCCGCGGTGCTCCTCGTGCTGGCGGTGCCCTTCCTGAGGATGCAGTTCGGCATGCCGGGTGACGACTCGCTGCCGCGTGGCCTGTCGCAGCGGGAGGCCTTCGTGGAGACGGAGCGTTCGTTCGGGGCCGGCGCCAACGGTCCCCTGGTGGTCGTGGTGGGGCTGCCGGCCGCGGTGCCCTATGCCGAGGCCCTCCAGCAGCTCGCCCCGGTGAACCGTGCGCTCGCCGCACTCCAGCCGCCCGGCACGGTGGAGGGCCTCCGCTACTCGGTGGGCCCGATCCCGAACGACGCGGCGTCCACCTCCGCCGTGATCTACCAACTGGTGCCGGAGACCGGCCCCGACAGCGCCCGGACCGCCGCACTCGTCCGCGACGTGCGGGAGCGGCTGGCGGCGGCCACCGCCGGCACGGACCTCCGGGCCCACGTGGGCGGCGCCACCGCCACCCTGACGGACCTGACCGACCTGGTGGTGAAGGTGCTGCCGCTGGTGATCGGCGCAGTGGTGCTCGGTGCCTTCGTCCTGCTGGTGCTGGTGTTCCGTTCGATCCTCGTGCCGCTGAAGGCGGCGGTGATGAACCTGCTGTCGATCGGGGCCGCCTACGGCGTGGTGGTGGCGGTGTTCCAGTTCGGCTGGGGCAAGGGGTTGATCGGCCTCGACCAGACCATCCCGATCGTGTCGTTCGTGCCCCTGGTGATGTTCGTGATCCTGTTCGGACTCTCGATGGACTACGAGGTCTTCCTGATGAGCCGCATCAAGGAGGAGTGGGCCCGCTCGGCGGACGCCCGTGGCTCGGTGGTGGCGGGGGTCGCGGGCACGGCCCGGGTGATCACGACCGCGGCCCTGATCATGATGGCGGTGTTCCTGAGCTTCGTGACCAACGCCAGCCCCACC
The DNA here is from genome assembly GCA_903868545.1 of uncultured Actinomycetes bacterium. Classification (GTDB taxonomy): domain Bacteria; phylum Actinomycetota; class Acidimicrobiia; order Acidimicrobiales; family Microtrichaceae; genus CAIPVR01. The sequence goes on along the minus strand of CAIPVR010000109.1, from coordinate 12,575 downwards.
GTGAAGCTCATCGGGTTCGGCATGGCGGTGGCGGTGCTGCTGGACTCGACGGTGGTGCGGATGGTGCTCGTGCCCGCAGTGATGGAGCTGCTGGGCCCGCGGGCCTGGTGGTTCCCGCGGTGGTTGCGGTGGTTGCCGCACCTCGACGTGGAGGGCTCGGCCCCGCCCGCCGGTCGGCCGGGCACAGGTGGTGACTCCGGCGGTGCCCCCGACGGTGGTCCGGCCCCGGGCGGGGCCCGTCCCGAGCGTGCTGCGGAACCGGTGTCCTGAGGCTCAGTCCTCGCCGGGCTCGTCGAGCTGGGCGCGGACCTCGTCCATGTCGAGCGCCTCGGCCTGCGCGATCAGGTCCTCGAGCGCCGCCGCGGGCAGGGCGCCGGGCTGGCGGAACAGCAGGATCCCGTCGCGGAAGATCATGAGCGTGGGGATCGACTGGATCTGAAGTGCGCCGGCGAGCTGCTGCTCGGCCTCGGTGTCGACCTTTCCGAACGTGGCGGCGGGATGCTCCTCGCTCGCCTGCTCGAACACCGGGGCGAACGCCCGGCAGGGCCCGCACCACGACGCCCAGAAGTCGACGAGGACCACACCGTCGCCGGTGACGGTGGACTCGAAGGTGTCGGCGGTCAGCTCCACGGTGCTCATCGGTCCACCCTACCCCCTGGGGTATCCGTCGACCGGTCGGTCGGCGGCGGGTCCGGGGAGAGCGGCGTCCCGGAGAGCGATCACCCCGGTGGCCACGGACTCGGCGAGGACCTCCACGTCCTCGCCGACCGACAGGTCGCCCGTCACCCCGAACGCGATCTCGCCGTTGTAGGAGAGGATCGCGGTGCCGATGCGCAAGCCGTGGGCGATCGGCACGAAGGGGAGGTAGGAGCGCAGCTCCCGGCCGAGGCAGTAGAGCGGGAACTGGGGACCCGGCACGTTGGTGGTCACGGTGGTGACCGAGCGCTGGGTGAGGAACCGCTGCGACGCGACGCCGAGGCGGGTGGCGCTCTGGACCAGAGCCGGCGGCGCCAGGTTGCCCAGGCGTTCCACGAGCACCGCCGCCTCGTCGATGTGCGAGGCCTTGAGCGCCCCCATGCGGCGGCGCACCTCGGCGAGGCGCTCGACCGGGTCCTCCACCTCGACGGGCAGGTCCAGCAGCAGGCCCGACACCTGGTTGTCGGGCACGCCCCGGCCCTCCCGGCCCCGGACCGAGACGGGCACGAGGCTGCGCACCGAGCAGCGGGCCGGGTCCTCGCCGTGGGCGAGCAGGACGGCGCGGTAGCCGCCGGTGACCGCGGCCATGATCACGTCGTTGACCGTGCCACCCAGGTGGCGGCGGACATCCCGGACCGCCTCGAACGGCACCGTCGAATGCGCCCAGACCCGGTGGGGTCCGATGTCGCCGGCGACCGGCGTGCGGGCTCCGGAGCCGGGAACCAGCCGGGCGGCGAGGCGCCCCGCGCCGGCGGCGAGCCCGCCGACGCGAACGGCGGCGGCCCTCGGGTCGGTGGCGAGGGCGGGCAGGTCGGCGACCAGTTCGCCCGCGTCGCACAGCGCGCCGCCCCAGGCGTCGAGCACCAGTCCCGCACCTGAGGGCGGTGGTTCGGGGCTCCACGGCTCGGGGTCGGGCAGCGGGGCATCGGGTGAGAGGTCCAGGAGCACCGTGAGCAGGCCCACCCCGGAGATGCCGTCCACCATGCAGTGGTGGACCTTGAAGATCAGGGCCCAGGCGCCGTCCTCGAGCCCCTCCACCAGCCATGCCTCCCAGAGGGGCCGGCGCCGGTCGAGGGGCTGCGACATCAGACGGCCCATGAGTGTCTCGAGCTCGGCCCGGCCGCCCGGCGAGGGCAGGGCCGTGTGGCGCAGGTGGTAGTCGAGGTGGAAGTGGGGGTCGTCCACCCAGACGGGCCGCCCGAGCTCGAGCGGCACCGTTCGCACCACCTGCCGGTACCGGGGGATGAGGTGGAGCTTCGCCGCCACGAGGTCGTGCAGGTCCTGCAGCGACGGCATCGGCGCGTCGAAGGTGCAGATCCCGGCGATGTGCATGTGGGACACGTCGTCCTCGAGGTGCAGGAACTCGGCGTCGAGGGCGCTCAGCCGGTCCATGGGTGCTGACCTCCGGGGGTGACGTCCGCCGAGGGAGCCGCGGTGGACAGGGCACCTCAGCGTACGCGCCGCACCGGCCCCACCGCCCCGGCGGCCCGCCCGAGGTTGCGGGCCATGTCGCCGAACACCACACCGTGGAACGGCGTGACCCCCCACCAGTAGAGGTCGCCCGCCAGCCCACGGGGCAGGAAGAGGGCCCGCTGGTCGAGCCGGGTGGTGCCGGGCTCCTCGCCCGGGGCCACCCGGAACTCGAGCCACGCCTCGCCCGGCAGGCGCATCTCGGCCCGGAGGCGCAGGAGGCCGGTGCCGTCCCGGTCGGGTCGCTCGAGCGCCTCCACCCGCCAGAAGTCCACCGCCTCGCCCACGAGGAGCCGGTCCGGGTGGCGACGCCCGCGCCGCAGCCCGACCCCTCCGACCAGCCGGTCGAAGAGGCCCCGGACCGCCCAGGCGAGTGCCCACGAGTACCAGCCCCGGTCGCCGCCCACGCCCTCCACCGCCCGCCACACCTCGTCGGGTGCGGCGCGCACCACCACCTCGCGTTCGTCCCGGTAGGCGGTGCCGCCCGACCAGTCGGGGTCGGTGGGCATCGAGTCCGACGGCGCACCCGGCCACGACGCGTTGGACCAGCGCGTCGCCACGTCGAGGTCGCGGATGCGGGCCAGGGCGAGCCGGACCGCCTCGTCGAAGCCCACCGGCTCGATGGGGACGAGGTCACGGATGTCGTGCTCGGTGGCCACCACTGAGTTCCGGAGCGACTCGATGAGCGGCTGGGCCAGCGCCTTGGGCACCGGGGTGACCACGTTCACCCACTGGCTCGACAACCACGGTGACAGCACGGGCACCGGCACGATGACCCGACGGCGCAGGCCGGCGACCGCCGCGTAGCGCTGCATCATCTCCGCGTAGGTGAGGACGTCCGGTCCGGCGATGTCGAAGCGGCGGTTCGTGCCGGGCGGCATCGCGGCCGCGCCCAGCAGGTAGCTGAGCACGTCGCGCACGGCGATCGGCTGGACGCGGGAGGTGACCCACCGGGGCGTGACCATCACGGGGAGCCGCTCCGTCAGGTAGCGCAGCATCTCGAAGCTGGCGCTACCGCTGCCGATCACCACGCCGGCCTGGAGCACCACGGCCGGGACCTCACCGTCGAGGAGGATCTTCCCGACCTCGGCCCGCGACGCGAGGTGCTCGGAGGCCGCCTCGTCCGGAGGGGGGAGCAGGCCGCCGAGGTAGACGATCCGGCCCACGCCGGCCGCCGCTGCGGCCCGGGCGAGGTTGGTGGCCGCCAGCCGGTCCTGGGTCGCGAAGTCGGTCCCGGCGCCGATGGAGTGCACGAGGTAATAGACGAGGTCCACGTCCTCGCACGCCCGGGCGACGTCGTCGGCCCGGAGGGCGTCGCCCACCACCACCTCCGTCCTCGCCGCCCAGGGCACCTCGCGCAGCTTCTCCGGGCTGCGGGTGAGGCACCGGACCCGGTGGCCGGCGTCGAGGAGGAGCGGGGCGAGCCGGCCGCCGAGATAGCCGGTCGCACCGGTCAGGAGGATACGCACCCGCTCAGGCTACGGACCGGACCTCGCCGCCGTGGTGCACCCGGTAGGGTCGCTCGTGGTCCTGGGTGGATCCGTGTCGGTCAGGGGGACGGGAGCACGATGTCGGCGACCGAGGTGAGGGACGACGGTGGGGCGCCGGCGGGCGCGATCCACCCCGAGTACCGCGACGCGGTGTCGGGCGGGGTCACGGGCGCGGTGTCGGCCGGCCGCGAGGAGCGCGCGGCCGCGCTGCGGGCGGCCCTGGCGTCGGGTGCACGCTCGCCGAGGGTGGCCATCCTCGGGGCCGGGGCGGGCGGTCTGTGCATGGCGATCCAGTTGCGCCTCGCCGGGATCGAGACCTTCACCCTGTACGAGAAGTCCGGGGGCGTGGGCGGGACCTGGCGCGACAACACCTACCCGGGCGCGGCGTGCGACGTGCCGTCGCACCTGTACAGCTTCTCGTTCGCCTCCAAGGCCGACTGGACCCGCAAGTTCGCCACCCAGCCGGAGATCCTCGGCTACTTCGAGTCGCTCGTGGACCGCTACGGGCTCGCCGGGCACCTGGAGCTCCGTCAGGAGGTGACTGCGGCCACCTACGACGGCGCCACCGGCACGTGGAACCTCACCGTGCGCGACCAGGAGGGCGGTGTGCGCTCCGTCGAGGCCGACGTGGTGGTCAGCGGGCTCGGCCAGCTGAACCGTCCGTACGTGCCCGACCTGCCCGGGCTCGACGACTTCCGCGGGGCGATGTTCCACTCGGCGCGCTGGGACCACGGCCACGACCTGAGGGGCGAGCGGGTGGGCGTCATCGGTATCGGCGCCAGCGCCATCCAGTTCGTGCCACAGGTGGCCCGGGAGGCACGGCACCTCACGCTGTTCCAGCGCAGCTCCAACTACGTGGCCCCCAAGCGCGACCGGGCGTTCCGCTCGTGGGAGCGCTGGGCGTTCCGCAGCGTGCCCGGCCTCCAGCGTGCCTACCGCGACTCGATCTACTGGCGGCTGGAGATGCGCTTCAACCTCATGCGGCGGCGCAGCCGGCTCGGTGCCTGGCTGGAGCAGCAGTTCCGCAAGCAGATCCGGCCGCTGGTCTCCGAACGGCTGCCCGAGGCGGCGATCGTCCCGGACTATCCGCCGGGCTGCAAGCGGATCCTCATCGCCGACGACTGGTACCCCACGCTGCTCCGGCCGAACGTCGAGGTGGTCACCGACGCGGTGGAGCGCATCACGGCCGATGCAGTGGTGACCGCCGACGGGGTCGAGCACCCGGTGGACGCGCTCATCTTCGGCACCGGGTTCCGCACCACCGAGTTCCTGGCACCGCTGCGGGTCACGGGTGCGGGTGGCCGCGACCTGAACGACGAGTGGGCCGGTGGTGCCCGGGCCTACCTCGGACTCTCGGTGCCCGGCTTCCCGAACCTGTTCATGCTGTACGGGCCCAACACGAACCTGGGCCACAACTCGATCCTGTTCATGATCGAGCAGCAGGTGGGCTATGCGGTGCAGATGATCGAGGAGAAGGTCCTCCGCGACCTCCGGGCGGTCGACGTCACCCGGGCTGCGGCCGAGCGGGACGACGCCGAGGTGCAGTCCGCTGCGGCCGACACCGTGTGGGCCGAGGACTGCCACTCCTGGTACAAGACAGCGGACGGCAGGATCACCAACAACTGGACCGACCACACCACCGTGTACCGGCGGCGCCTCGCCCACCCCGACCTCCGCGACTGGGACCTCCTGCCCGCCTGACCCCCTGGCCCCGCTTTGTGTCGCGCGGGCGTACCGATCAGTGCGCGTACGCGACGCAAAGCCGGGGAAGGGGTTGGTCAGGGCGGCGGCGGGAGGTCGAGGCCCTCGACGAAGGCGTCGAGGTCGGAACGATCCCGCGTGCGGCGGAGACGGGGGAGGAGGTCGAGGATCCGGCGCCGGTACCGGGCCTCCGCGAGGCGGGGGTCGAGCACCGCGACCACCCCCCGGTCCGTGGCGGTGCGGATCAGGCGGCCCACGCCCTGGGCGAGCTGCATGCCGGCGGCCGGGACCGAGACCTCGGCGAACGCCCGGTCGTCGCCGACGGCGTCACAGCGGGCCTCCACGATCGGGTCGGTGGGCACCGGGAAGGGGATCTTGTCGATGACCACCGCCGAGCAGGTGGTGCCCGGTGACGAGATGCCGGTCCAGAAGCTGGCGGTGGCGAACAGGCTGGTGTGCTCCTCGTCGAGGAAGCGTCGTTGCAGCACCGGGTTCGGTGCGTCGCCCTGGGCCAGGATCTCGAGGTCGGGGAGCAGGTCACGCACCGCCTCCACCGACCGCCGCAGCATCCGGTGGGAGGTGAACAGCGCGAGGGTGCGCCCACCGCACACCTCGAGCACGTGGGCCAGTTCCTTGGCGACCGCGTCGGGCCACTCGTCGCTGGCCGGGCGGGGGAGCCGCGGCACGTAGAGCAGGCCGTTGGTGCGGAAGTCGAACGGTGAGTCCACCGCTACGAACCGGGCGTCGAGTCCGAGACGGCCGGCTGTGCCCGGGTCCAGGGTGGCGGAGCACAGCACCACCGTCGGCGCGTCCGCGGCGGCCTCCCCGCCCGCCTCGCCCCCCGCCGGTCCGGGCCCGTCGTCGGCCGGTCCGGCGCCGCCGGCCGGCCCCTCCCCGTCCCACGCAGTGGTTCGGAGGGTGTCGGCGATGTCGATGCGGGTCAGCTGGAGCGTGTGCCGCCCGGCGCGGCCCTCGCTGATCCAGCGCACCTGCCCGGGTCCGAGCGGCGCGGCGAGGGACGCCACGGTGTCGACCACGCCCTCGGCGGTGCGGACCGCCCGCTCGGTCCGGTGGCGGGCGGTGGACGAACGGGAGTCCCGGGCCTGGCGGGCTGCCTCCCGAAGTCCCGTGAGCGCCCGGTCGGCGGCGAGTCCGGCGACCGTCAGGGCCGTGGCCAGCCCGTCGGGCAGGTCGCCGTGCAGGCGGCCCGAGCGGTGGTCGTCGAGCGCATCGGCCAGCGCCCCGTCGAGCGCGTCCGCGAGGGCGTCTGCTGCGGACTGGAGGTTCACCCCCACCTCGGGCGCCTCGGCCACGACCCGGTCGTGGACCCTCGCCAGGTTGACGAGCCGTCCGGCCGACAGCTGCGTGCCGAGCGCACCGACCATGGCGTCCTCGAACTCGTGGGCCTCGTCGATGACGAGCACGTCGTGGTGCGGCAGCACCGCCCGCCCGCTCTGCACGTGGGCGGCGTAGAGGTGGGCGTTCACCACCACGATGTCGGCGGTCTCGCACCGGGCACGGGCCTGCTCCGAGAAGCAGTCCTCCGCGTGGCCGCAGCGGCTCGCCCCGACGCACTCGCCCGGACCGACGGACACCGCGGCCCAGCCCGCCTCCGACGGTGGCTCCTCCAGGTCGGCGAGCTCCCCGCTGGTGGTGCTCCGCGCCCAGTCCACCAGCCGGGTGAGCTCCCGCTCGGCGGCGCCGGTGATGGCCGGCTCGTCCGCCAGTCCGTCGAGCTCGAGCTGGGCCTCGGGGCCCCGGCCGAGCCGGACCTCGGTCTCGGCGACCGCGGCCTGGCACACGTAGTTCGCCCGGCCCTTGAGGACGGCGAAGCTGAACGGCACCTCGAGCGTGGCGGCGAGGAACGGCAGGTCGGTGCGGGCCAACTGGTCCTGCAGCGCCCGGGACGAGGTGACGACGACCGTGCGGACGCCGGCACCGGCCCTGGCCACCGCCGGGAGCAGATAGGCCACCGACTTGCCCACCCCCGTGGGGCCCTGCACGGCGAGGTGCGAGCCCTCGGCGAGGGCACGTTCCACCTCGGCGACCATCTGTCGCTGCTGCGGACGATCCTCGCCGTCGGGGATCGCCGCGACCACGCGGTCGAGGAGTTCGAGCGGGTCCAGCGACGGGCCGCTCATCGATGCTGCCGCACTTCGTGTCGCGTGGGCGTACCGATGGGTGCGCCCACGCGACACAGAGCGGGGGACGGGGGGCTCACAGGGTGGCGGGGATCATGGCCTCCACCAGCGCGGGGCCGTCGGTGGCGAGGGCCTGCTCGAGCTGGGTGGTGAACTCCTCGGCGGTGGTGGCGCGGGTGGCGGGCACCCCCATGCCGCGGGCGAGCGACACGTAGTCGAGCCCGGGGATGTCGAGCATCTCGCGGGCCTTCTCTCCCGCTGCGCCCGCGCCCACCCGGTCGAGTTCCATGTTGAGCACGGCGTACGAGCCGTTGTTCAGCACGACGGTGGTGACGTCGAGGCCGAGCCTGGCCTGCGTCCACAGTGCCTGGAGGGTGTACATGCCCGAGCCGTCGGCCTCGAGGCACAGCACCTTGCGGTCGGGGACGGCCACTGCCGCGCCGGTGGCGACCGGAAGGCCGTAGCCGATGGAGCCGCCGGTGAGGCACAGCCAGTCGTGCCGGGGCGCTCCCGCGGTGAAGCCCGACACGAACAGCCCGCCGGTGTTGCCCTCGTCGGCCACGACGGCGCCCTCGGGGAGCAACGCGCCGATGGCCAGCGCGAGGGTCTCCGCGTTGAGCGCGCCGGTGGGCCGGTCGGGGCGCCCGGCCGGGGCGGTGGGCACCTCGGCGTCACCGGCGTCGAGCGCGGCGACCAGGTCGGCGAGGGCGCGTGGTGCGTCCTCGTCGGGTGCGGCCAGCACGTGGACCGAGCACCCCTCCGGCACGAGGTCGGACGCCTTGTCGGGGTAGGCGAAGAAGCTCACCGGGTGCGCCGCGTCCACCAGGACGAGGTGTTCCACGCCGTCGAGCTGGGCCTGGGCGAACTCGGCGAGGTAGGCGAGCCGTTCCACCACGGGCAGTCCGGCGCCCCGCTCGGCCCGTGCGGGGAACGTCTCGGCGAGGGCCCTTGCGCCGGTGGCGGCCCCGATGCGGGCCACGTCGCGCAGGGCGCCCTCGGTCATGGCGGTCCCGCCCACGAGGATCGCGGTCCGACCCGAGCGCACCGCGGCGGCCACGTCCTCGATGCGCTCCGCCGGGACCACCGCAGGGGCGGTGCGAGGCGTGGGGCCGACGGGGCCGGGTGCGGGGAGCCAGCACACGTCGGCCGGGAGGATCAACGTGGCGACCTGCCCGGGCGGCCCGTAGCTGGCCGCCACCGTGTCGGCGGCGTCGCGGGCGACGTGCTCGGGGTCGGTGGCCGTGCGGATCCAGCCCGAGACGCCGGCGGCGATCGACGCGATGTCGGACTGCAGTGGGGCGTCGTACTTGGCGTGGTAGGTCGCGTGGTCGCCCACGATGTTGACGACCGGGGTCTTCGCCCGCCGTGCGTTGTGCAGGTTCGCGAGCCCGTTACCCAGGCCGGGCCCGAGGTGCAGGAGCACAGCCGCCGGCCGGCCGGCCATGCGGGCGTACCCGTCGGCCGCCCCGGTGGCCACGCCCTCGAACAGTGCGAGCACGGAGCGCATTCCGGGCACCTGGTCCAACTCGTGCACGAAGTGCATCTCCGACGTGCCGGGGTTCATGAAGCACACGTCGACCTCGGAGTCGACGAGCGTGCGGATGAGGGCCTGTGCGCCGTTCATGTGGTGGTTCCTGTCGATCGGGTCGTTCGGGGTCAGTCGAAGATGGTGCCGGGGTTGAGGATGCCGTCGGGGTCGAAGGCGGTCTTGATGCGCCGCATCAGCGCGATCTTCGTGGGGTCCTCGAGCTCCATGAAGTACTGCTTCTTCGCCTCGCCGATCCCGTGCTCGGCCGAGATCGCGCCGCCGAGGGCCATCCCGGCCTCGAACAGTTCGTGCAGCAGTCGCGACCGCTTGTCGTCGTCGCCGCAGAAGACGCCGAGGTGCACGTTCCCGTCGCCGGCGTGGCCGCACCCGGCGATCCACGCCTCGTACTCGCCGGCGAGCAACGACACCCGGTTCATGAAGGTGGGGATCTGGGCCCGCGGCACGACGATGTCGATCACGTCGTCCGCGTTGTTGGCCTTGGCCATCCAGAAGGCCTTCTCCCGGGCGTCGATGAGCTGGCCGGCCGCAGCGGGGGGCAGCACGTACACGTCGAGGGCGCCGAGCTCGGCCAGTTGGGTGCCCAGTGCCTCGGTGTCCTCGGCGAGGCGGTCCTCGTGGGTGTTCTCGAGCATCACCACCAGGTAGGCGAGCGCGGTGTCCTGGATCTCCTGGGGGATGCCCAGTTCGAGCCCGGTGAAGCTCCGCGTGGCCGACATGGTGAGCAGGTCGATGTACTCGAGGATGAGCGGGCCGATCCCCGAGTCCACGATGCGGGGCACCGCGGCGGTGACCTCGTCGAGGGTGGAGAACGGGGCCAGCACCGTGGCCTGGTGGGCCACCCGTGGGTAGAGCTTCAGCACCGCCTCGGTGACGAGGGCCAGGGTCCCCTCGCTCCCGATGATCAGCTGGGTGAGGTCGTAGCCGGTGCTCGCCTTCACGAACCGGCCGCCGGTGCGGATCACCTCACCGCCGGCGAGCACCGCCTCGAGGCCGAGCACGTGGTGACGCGTCACGCCGTACTTCACCGCCCGCATGCCGCCGGCGTTGGTGGCCACGTTGCCGCCCAGGCTGGCCGAGTACTCGCCCGGGTACACGGGGTAGACGAGGTCGTGCGCGCGGGTCGCCTCGTCGAGCTCGTTCAGCCGCACGCCCGGCTGCACCACGGCGAGGTGGTTCTCGGTGTCGATCTCGAGGATCCGGTTCATGCGCTCGAAGCTCACGACGACGCCGTCGGCGCGGGGGACCGCGGCCCCCGACAGCCCGGTGCCCGCACCGCGGGCGGTCACCGGGACACGGTGCTCGGCGGCGAGGCGGAGGATGGCGGACACCTCGTCGGTCGTCTCGGGCTGCACGACGGCGAGCGGGACCACGCCCGGTACGGTCAGGCACTCGTCGTGGGTGTCGTCCTCGTTGACGGCGGCGCCGGTGTGCAGGCGGTCGGCCGCCACCACGTTCCCCAGCGCGTCGATCACATCGGTCATCTCGCCCCCCTGCGGTGCGCTCGGCATCGGTCCCGCCGGAACGTCTAGCACGCCGCGGGGAAGTGTCAGGGTGCGCCGCCGGTTGGGACAGGCGTGACCGTGACCCACCTGTACCTCGTGTACGACGCCGACGCGGGACTGCGGGGCGAGCTGGCCTACGTGGCCGGGAAGCTGCGGGGGCGGCACTGCGCGCTGTGCGACATCACCCACGGGACGCTGCGACGCAAGCCCGACTGGGACCGGTTCACGTGCACGCTCGGGGTGCCGTTCGAGGTCTGGCACCGCAACGAGCAGACGCCCGAGGTGGCGGCGTTCACCCGTGGGATCGAGCCGGTGGTCGTCGGCCGTGTCGGCGATGACCTGGTGGTGCTGCTCGACGCCGCCGAGCTCGATGCCTGCGGCGGTGACGTGCAGCGGTTCGGCGGTGCGCTGGGTCGGGCCATGGCCGAGGCCGGGGTCCCGAACCGCGGGGCTCAGGGCGCTGCGGTGCCGGGGGAGTAGGCCCGGGGCACGTCGACCAGTGCGGCGAGTGCGGTCGCGGCCACGTCGGCGGCCGGCGGGGCGGTGTCGATGACCACTGCCTCCGGCCAGGCCGCCGCACGGGCGGCGAGGCGTCGGGCCACGTCGGGCGTGGCCTCGGACGGCCCGGGCCGCTCCGAGGCTCGGCGGGTGGCCACCCGCCGAGCCGCCTCGTCGGGGTCGAGCACGCAGCGGAGCTCCTCCATCGTGGTGTGGTGGTGCCGGGCGAGCTGCCGGGCCGTCGCCCGGAGCGAGTCATCGGTCCAGGTGGCGTCGAGCACGACGGACGTGCCGGCGGCGAGCAGTTCACCGGCCTCCCGCAGCAGTTCCCGGTACACGGCCGCCACCGTCCGGGGCGCGTAGCGGTCGGACCGTCCGGGTTCCACGACGGCGTCACGGAGTTCGTCGGTGCCGAGCACGGCGGCGCCGAGCGCCTCGCCCACCGCCCGGGCCACGGTGGACTTCCCGGTGCCCGGTGCACCGCCGACGAGCACGAGCCGCACGGTGGCGCCCCGGGCGTGGCGAAGGGCCTGCTCGAGGAATGCGGCAGCCTCGGGGGCGGCGTCGGCCTCCGCCCCGGCCTGGGCGGCCCGCAGTCCTCGGACCTTGGCCCGCACGAGGGCGCGTTGGGCCACGAACAGGTGCAGGAGCGACGCCGGGTGGTGGTGGCCGGTGAACTCGTCGTAGGCGTCGACCAGCGCCCGTCCCGCCGCGGTCCCGCCGGGGAGGCGTTCGAGGTCCATGACGAGGAAGGCGAGGTCCGCGAGCACGTCTCCCACGCGGAGGTCCCTGCGGAACGCCAGGCAGTCGAGGATCCGCGGCCCGTCGGGGAGGCAGAACACGTCATCGGCGAGCAGGTCGCCGTGTCCGTCCACCACGAGTCCGGCCGCAGCCCGAGCCGCGAGGAGCCCGGTCCGTCCGGCGAGGTGGTCCCGGGCCCGTTCGCCGACCTCCTCGAGCTGGTCCGGGCGGAGGTAGGACCCGGAGGGGCCGTCCCGGGTCTCGGCCACCTCCCGTTCCCACCAGGCGAGGAGCCCCTCCGCGGTGGCGCCGGGCTCGTCGCGCAGCGGCTCGAGCCCCGAATGGAAGACGGCCACGGCGCGAGCCACCTCGCGCACCCGGTCGGTGAACTCCGGGGTGCCGGCGAGCGTGCTGAGCCGGCGGTCCGCCGGCAGGCGCCGCATCACCACCATCCAGTCGGCCGGCTCGCCGTGCTCGAGCACGGGGGACACCCCGAGGTAGACGTCGGGGGCGATGCGCCGGTTGAGGGCGATCTCCGCCTCGCAGGCGGCGCGCCGGCGTTCCGGGGTGGAGTTGTCGAGGAAGGGCGTGCGGAGCGGCTTCAGCACCTTGAGGGCGCGGGTGCCGGTGAAGAACACCCACGAGGTGTGCGTCTCGGCCATCGCCCCCGCCCCTGCCCCGGGAACGGGATCGGTGTCGGGATCGGTCGGCCGGGCCACCGCGCCGACTCTAGGGTCGGGCACCTCGCACGACGGGCGGAAGGGGCCGGGGTGGATGATGACGGCGT
>CAIPVR010000108.1 GCA_903868545.1 uncultured Actinomycetes bacterium | reverse complement strand
TCACCGATCGCCGCCTCCGACACGATCGTGGAGCGGTCGACCTCGAACGCGAGGGCCGGGACCCCGGGGGCGAACGTCGCCACGGCCCGGAGGTCGAGGCCGGCGAGCTCGTCGGCGGGTAGCTCCGGCACCCCGAGGGCCATGCCACCACCCTCGGACCAGCCGAGGACCCCCACCCGGGTCCCCGCCCCGGCTTCGGCGAGCCGGCCCGCGGAGCGCACCGCATTGACCGCATCGCGGGCACCGGTGGCGTGGACGCAGTAATGGTGGAAGCCCTCGGTGCCGAGGCCCTGGTAGTCGGGCGCCACCACCACCGCCCCGGCGGCCAGGTAGTCGGCCATCCCCGGAACCCCCCGGTCCACCTCCTCGGGGCCCACCGGCTCCGGGTAGGTGATCAGCTCCCCGGCCGGGTTGGGCTGGCGGGACGGGACGGACGCATCGCCCAGCCCGGTCGTGCCGTGGCACCACACCACCACCGGCCGGTCGGCGGGTCCGTCGACCGGGGCCGCGACGATCCCGGTCGACTCGGTCGGCCGGCCGGCGAGGTCCCGCGAGGCGAACCGGACGCGCCACGCACGGGAGCCGGGCACATCGGGAGGGATCTCCTCGGCCTGCAGGAGCGTGCCGGCCCGTGGGGTCATCGCTCCGAGGGCCCGGCGGAGGGGTCGTCGCCGGCGCGGTCGGGGCCGCCGCGGTCGGGAGCCACCGGCCCGCCGTCGGGCGTGTCGCCGGAGGCCTGGTCCCGATGGCGGCGGATCGCCACCCGGTCCGAGACCGCGGAGCGGAGGCGCCGGAAGTGGGTCCCCTCGATGAGGTCGGCGCGCGGCGTGGTCACACCGAGCCGGTCGGCGACGATCCGCAGGGCGAGCACCAGCGCCACCGCGACGGCCGCCGCCACGTTCGCGTCGACACCGAGCTCGCGGACCGCGAGCACGTACCAGACCACCCCCACCAGCGAGGCCGTGGCGTAGGGCGGCCCGGCCTGGAGGATGGCCGGACGGCGCTGCGACAGGATGTCGGCGAGGATGCCGCCGGACACCGAGACGATGGCCCCGAGCAGCACCGCGCTCACCGTCGGCAGGCCGACCAGCAACGCCTGCTGCGCACCGACCACGCCGAACAGGCCGAGGACGAGTGCGTCGAGCGCGTAGAGCACGGTTCCGAGCCGGCGGATCCAGTGGTGGGCCAGCCACACCCCGCCGGCGCAGAGGATGACCGTCACGAGGTAGGCCGGGTCGCGGAGGGCCGCCGGCGGCAGGGACCCGCAGAGGATGTCGCGGACGATGCCGCCGCCGAACCCGAGGCACGCAGCGAGCACCGCCATCCCGACCAGGTCGGCGTCGGGCTCGTCGAGGGCCATGAGCGACCCCTCGATCGCCCCGACCGCGGTCGCGGAGATCGAGATCCAGACCGGCGCCCGGTAGACGGCGTCGGTGGCCACGTCCGCGACGACCTCGTGCACGTCCGGATGGTACGGGATGGCCGCACACCGCCACGGTGCACGTGGTCGAGGCGGAGCACCGTCACGTTGCCCGTCCCGCACCGCGACCCTGACCGGGGTGCGGTCCGAGTGGTCGGCTCAGGACGAAGGGAGGAGCACCTGCAGCAGCGCGTCGGCCACCTCGGCCGGCCGCTCTTCGTGGGCGAAGAGCCCTGCGCCGGTCACCACGGCGAGGCGAGCGTCGGCGAACGTCCCGACCATCCCGCGCGCCCGCGCCAGCGGGAAGAACTTGTCGTGCTCGCCCCAGACCAGTTGCACCGGGACGTCGATACCTCGGTGAAGGTCGCCGAGCTCGTGGACGTACCGGGTGTCGAAGCTGCGGAGGATCTTCATGGCCGCGTCGCGCCGGTCGCGGTCCTGCGCCAGTGGGCGCAGGAAGAACTCGTCGAACTCGCCGTCGAGGAGCGAGCGGTCCTCGAACGCGTCGCCGAACACGAAGCCGTTGCGGCGCAGGCGGGGCGAGCCGGCGAGACGGCCGAGCACCGCACCGAAGCCCGGGGCGTGACGGCCGGCGAGGAACATGCGGAACCGCCAGGACAGGCCCTGCGGCTGCTCGGTGTCGATCAGGCCCATGGCCGAGAGCCGGTCGTCGCCGGCGAGGGCATGGCGGGCGATCATGCCGCCGCTGTCGTGGCCGACCGCGGCCACTCGGTCCAGGCCGAGCAGGTCGACCACGCGGCGCACTGCGTCGACGTGGCCGTCGATCGACAACGGCGTGTCGGCCCGGAAGCGGCTCGACCCGGCACCCACGAGGTCGATGAGGTGGCAGGTCACGTGGTCCGCGAGGTGCGGCAGCAGCTTGCGGAACGTGGCGCCGCTCACGGGCCAGCCGTGGACGAACAGCACGTCCGGGCCGGTACCCACCACCCGGTGGGCGACCTCGCCGGCACCCACGTCGAGATACCGGTCGGGCGGGGTGCGGAACAGCTCGGTGGCGTCGGAGGTCGAGAGTGAGGCCATGGACACAGCCTCGCGATCCGTGGCGAAGATGGCGACGAACTGCCGAGGTAGGTGCCCGGCCGCCGCTGGCCCCGTAGCGTCACGGCCGTGGCCGGCGGCGACCAGCGGGCGGGACTGATCCCGGCGATGTTGAAACAGTGGCGGGCCTCCCGGGGGCTCAGCCAGCTCGATCTCGCGCTCGCGGCGGGGATCTCCGCCCGGCACGTCAGCTTCATCGAGACCGGCCGCTCGGCACCGAGCGCCGAGATGGTGCTGCGCATCGGGTCCACGCTCGGGGTGCCGTTGCGGCAGGTGAACGCGATGCTCGCCGCCGCAGGGCACGACGAGGTGTTCGACGAGCCCGTGGAGCTCGCGCCGCCGGTGCTCGAGGCGCTCGATTTCCTGAAGTCGCACCACGAGCCATTCCCGCTGGTCGTGATGGACCACACCTACACGCTGCTGGACGCGAACCGGGCGGCGACCACGTTGTTCGGTCTGCTCCTCGACCGACCCCCGGCGGCAGCCGACGGGGTGACCGGCCTGAACCTGGCAAGGCTCACCTTCGACCCCGCGGGCGCCCAGCCGTACCTCGTGAACTTCGAGGAGGTGGGGCGGCAGCTGCTCTGGCGCATCCAGCGCGAGGTGCTCGCCGACCCCGACGACGGGCAGCTCCACGAGCTGCTCGACGAGCTGCTCGCCATGCCCACGGTGGCCGACGACTGGCGCGAGGTGAACCTCGCGGTGCCGTCCGACCCGGCGATCGTGCTGCACCTGCGTCGTGACGGCGTGGACCTGCGGTTCCTCACCACCGTGACCATGTTCCAGGCCCCGCAGAACGTGGCGGTGGAGCAGGTACGGATCGAGCAGTGGTTCCCGTACGACGAGGCGACCGCTGACATGTGCCGGTCCTCCGCCGGCACCGGGGCCAGGTGAGCAGAGCCGGCGCGGTCCTGATCGGGCACGAGGCGCCGGATCGAATCCGCCGAAACCGGAGGCGGTCGCGTGTGCGGCGTCGTGCGACAACGGCCGGGCGACAGTCGCACAACCACGCACGGAACGGCCTGCACGGGTCCCTGCCGACGTCGCCGAGGTGACACGGCAGGCCGAACCAGCGGAGGGCTGCGGTCGCTCTCCGACGGAACTCTCTGCAGAACAGCGGTGGAACAGGTGCCGCTACCTATCGCCCCACGCGCTTCCGCATCAGCTGTCGAGTGCCATCCGAGTTTCAGTCCGAGTGACAACGGGCTGCAGTTCGCTTGGAGCGTCGCGCACGAGGGGACGTTGGCTCACGCCTCGGAAACCGACTGATCCACCGAGTCCTGCGGAGCCGGAAGCTCGAGGACTCCGGGAGGAAGGGCTCGCAGCTCGGGCGCTCCGTCATTGCGGAGAGTGAGCATGAACTGGCCCCCAGATCCCATGCGCTCGACCAGCGGGGCGTACCCGTTGGCGATGGACTCGATCACGGATCCCCAGGTTCGCTGGAACCAACGACTTCGCTGGTCACGGACATCGCCGAGGATTCGGTGGTGCTCCCGGAGATCGTCGAGATGTCGGGCCAGGTCGAGAAGCAGCACTGACGCCGTTGCCTCGTCGCCATGCGCCAACGCATGCTCGAGCCTGACTGCAGCGACCTGAGCCGCCGAGGCATGAACCTCGTAGCCAGCGCTGAGCTCAGCCCCGGCTTGCGCTGGGTCGCCGGAACCAGGCTTGGCTGGTCGGGGTCCGTCGTCATCTCCGGCACTGTCCGGGACGGCGAGCACAAGATCGCGCATTCGGCTTGAGGCTGCAGCCTGGAGTTTGAGTTGCGCGTGGCAGTCAACCAGCTCCCGAACGAGCAGCTCCGGCCAGTCTCGGGGGTCCTCAGACCAGTCCCTGGTTTGCTCGACGAGGGCTCGCCCGACGGTGCCCGCGGCCAAGGCTTCGCTGACCTGCCGCTGATGGCCGAGCGTGGCGACCCGCCCAGCCTGTTCGATCTTGGCAACCAGCACGTACTCCGCGGCCAGTGCGGCCGACAGCCCCAATAGCTCGGGTGCAACTGCACCCAGACCGGCTAAGCCGACGACCCGAGCGCG
>CAIPVR010000107.1 GCA_903868545.1 uncultured Actinomycetes bacterium | reverse complement strand
TTTCGTCGGCGGCGTGAATCATCTTGGCACCGGTGTCCTGGTGTTGGCCGGTGTTGGCCAAGGCAATCGAGATCACTTCGCCGCGCGCGCGGCGGCCCTTCATGATCACGCCGGGGTATTTCATGGTCAGGCGCGAGCCGATGTTGCAATCGATCCAGCGCACTTCGGCGTTCTCCATCGCCAACCCGCGTTTGGTGACCAGGTTGAAGACGTTCGACGACCAGTTCTGGATGGTGGTGTAGGTGACGCGGGCGGAGGGCTTCACGACGATCTCCACCACCGCGGAGTGCAGGGAGTCGGAGGTGTAGACGGGGGCGGAGCAGCCCTCGATGTAGTGCACCTTGGAACCCTCGTCCGCGATGATCAGCGTGCGCTCGAACTGGCCCATGTTCTCCGCGTTGATGCGGAAGTAGGCCTGCAGCGGCATCTCCACCTCCACGCCCGGCGGGACGTAGATGAACGAGCCGCCCGACCACACGGAGCTGTTCAGCGCCGAGAACTTGTTGTCGTTCCGGGGGATGACGGTGCCGAAGTACTGCTTGACGATCTCCGGGTACTCACGGAGCGCGGTGTCCATGTCGCAGAAGATCACGCCCTGGCGCTCGAGGTCCTCGCGGTTGCGGTGGAACACGACCTCCGACTCGTACTGCGCGGTGACGCCGGCGAGGTACTTCCGCTCCGCCTCAGGGATCCCGAGCTTCTCGTAGGTGTTCTTGATGGCGTCGGGCAGGTCGTCCCAGTCGTCCACCTGCCCGCCGGTGGGCTTGATGTAGTAGTAGATGTCGTCGAAGTAGATCTCGCTCATGTCGCCGCCCCAGGAGGGCATCGGGCGCTTCTCGAAGGCCCGGAGCGACTTGAGGCGGAAGTCGAGCATCCAGTCCGGCTCGCCCTTCATCCACGACATCTCGCGGACGATGTCCTCGGTGAGGCCGCGCTTGGGCTTGAAGACGTAGTCCTCCTCGTCGCTCCAGCCGAGCGAGTACTTGGAGAGGTCGAGATCGACCGACATGGGTGCCTCCGTGGCGGGTGGACTGGTCCTGGACGGATCGTTCGGAGCAACGCCCCGGCGGTCCGGCGAATTTCTCCTATCGGGATAGTAACAACCCGGCGAGGTGACGGACACGGCGGGCTCCGGGTCGATCGGGTCGGCTGGTCCTAGGCTGACGGCATGACCGCGACCGTCCCGTCTCGACCGGGTGACGTGCCCGGCGACCAGCCGGGCGGCGCTCCCGGGCACGAGCCGGGTGGTGTGCCGGGCGGTGTGCCGGGCGGTGTGCCGGATGGTGTGCCGGGCGGTGTGCCGGGTGGTGTGCCGGGTGGTGTGCCGGGCGGTGGGTCCGGGGGCCCGCTCCCGCAGCACGGGCCGACCCGCCGCCGCTGGGTGGCCCCGTTGGTGGTGGGCGCGGCCGGTGCGTGCGCCTGCGCCGCCGTGGCCGTCTGGAACCCCGGCGACGGCGGCACGCCGGTGTGCTGGTCGCAAGGGGTCCTCGGTGTGGACTGCCCCTTCTGCGGCGGCCTCCGGGCCGCGAACTCGCTGTTGCGCGGCGACCTCGCCGCAGCGCTCGACCACAACGTGCTGCTCGCCGTGGCCATGCCGCTGCTCGCACTCGCCTGGCTGGTGTGGCTCGTCCGTTCACTGCAGGACCGGCCGTTCCCGGACCGGCTGCGGCGGATACTGCACCCGCCGACGCCCGTGCTCGTGGGTCTCGGGGTGCTGCTGCTGGGCTTCGCCGTGGTGCGCAATCTCGACGGCGGGCCGGCTTGGGTGACCTGGCTGCACTCCACCGCCTACCGCGGCTGACCGTCCACCGCTCCCCACCTCCGACCGCCCGGGCCGCCCCGGCCGATCCCGGCCCCGCCGCCCCGGTCGGCTCAGCCCGCCGCCGTCAGCCCACCCGCCCCGGTCAGCCCACCCGCCCCGGCTCTTCGGACATCAGGGCACCTCTCAGCGCCCTGAGGACCCCTATTCCCCGGAGGGGAGGGGGTCAGTCGAGGCGGCGGAGCCGGTCCCGGTAGCGGGCGGTCCGCCGGACGTAGGACTCCACGCCCATGTCGAAGTGGCCCGGTGTGACCGCGCCCTCCTTGATGGTGGCCGGAACCCCGAGCGCCATGGCCAGCGGCGGCACCACCTTGCGGTTGCCGACGAACGCGTTGGCACCGACCACCGCCTCGCGCCCCACCCGGGCGTCGTGGAGCACGATCGAGCCGACGCCGATCAGCGCCTTGTCCTCCACCGTGCACCCCTCGAGGTGGGCGAGGTGCCCCACGGTCACCTCGTCGCCCAGGGTGGTGGGCCAGATCGCGGTGGTGTGCAGCACCGCGCCGTCCTGGATCGAGCAACGGGCCCCGACGTAGATGAACCCGTCGTCACCGCGGAGCACCGCCTGCGGCCACACGGAGGTGTGCGCGCCGAGTACCACGTTGCCGATCACGGTGGCGTCGGGGTGCACGTAGGCATCGGGATGGATCTCGGGGACCTGGTCCCCCAGCGCGTAGACGGCCATGCGGGCGGAGTATGTCAGCCGAGCGGCTCGTGCCGGCCGTAGGCCCCGCGGAAGAACAGCAGCGGCCCGGCCTCCTCGCGGTGCACCTCGAGCGCCCGGACCCGGCCGATCACCACCACGTGGTCCCCCTCGGTCACCTGGTCGTGGAGGTCGCAGTCGAGGTGGGCCACCGCGTCGTGGATGAGCGGCGAGCCCGTGACCGGGGCCGGCTCCCACGACAGCCCCTCGAACTTGTCCTCCAGCTTGGAGGCGAACCGGTTGGACATCTCGTGCTGGTCGTCGGCGAGCACGCTCACCCCGAAGCTCCCCACCTCGGCCATGTGCGGCCAGCTGCCGGAGGTGGTGGCCACGCAGAAGCCCACCAGCGGCGGATCGAGCGAGACCGAGAAGAAGGAACCGATGGCCAGACCCAGCTGGCGGTCGCCCACCTGGGACGCCACCACGGTCACGCCGGTCGGGAAGTGGCCCAGCACCTTGCGGAACACCGACGGATCGATCTCCACCGAGGCGGGCTCGGACTGTGCGTCGCTCATGGAGCGCGCAGGCTACCGGGCGGCCGGCAGGTCGGCGCAGGTGAGCCGCCGCGAGAGCGACAGCGTGAGCCCCTCCGCCGCGGCGACGACCTCCGCCACTCCCCGGGCGCGGGCCCGCTCGGCGGTGACCGCGAGCAGTTCGTCGACCCGGTCGTCGGTGTGGGAGGGGTCGTGGTGGAACAGTGCGAGCGTGTGGGCACCGGCCGCGGCCGCCACCTCCAGCGCGTAGTCCACGGTGCAGTGGCCCCAGTCGGAGCGGAGCGCGAACTCGTCGTCGTCGAACTGGGCGTCGTGGATCAGCACGTCGACGTCGCGGCACAGTTCGACCACGGCAGGGTCCACCTCGGTGGCGCCCACGCCGGGCTGCTGGTGGTCGCTCACGTAGGCAACGGAGCGCCCCTCGCTCTCCACCCGGAACCCCAGCGTGGGGCCGATGTGGGGCACCCATGCGGCGCGCACCGTGGCGCCGGGGAGCTCGATCGTGCCGGGGGCCGTGTCGTGGAAGACGATCTCGCCGGGGAGGTCGTCGATGCCCACCGGGAAATAGGGCGCCTGCACGAAGGAGCGCACCGCCGCCTCGAGCGAGGTGCCGTCCTGGGCCGGGCCGTACACGTCGAGCCGGGCGCCCTCGCACAGGAGCGGGGCGAAGAACGGGATGCCCTGCACGTGGTCCCAGTGCAGGTGGGTGACCAGCGCGGTGCCGCGGAACGTGCCGTCGGTGCCGTGGTCGAGGCCGAAGAAGCGGAGGCCCGTGCCCAGGTCCAGCACGATCGGGGCGTGGTCGGTCGACTCGACCACCACACACGCCGTGTTCCCCCCGTACCGGCTCACGCTCTCGCACGAGCACGGCGTGGAGCCGCGCACCCCGTAGAAGGTGACGTTCAGGACCTGATCCCCCTGGCCGGCGGCGCCGGACGACCCGACGCCGAGGAGGTGAACAGTACGCAAACCGGGGGTGCGGACGGCAGGGGTGTGACCGAAATCTCGGCCGTCGTAGGGTGCGGTGGTGAGCGACGCTCCCACCGCCCCGACCACCGCCCCGACCACCGGCCCGACGACCGGCCCCGCCGGCGCCCCGCCCCTCGGGCTCCCCGACGGCTGGGTGGCCGTGGTCAAGCGCGACTGCCCCACCTGCGTGACCGTGGCGCCCGCGCTGGCGGAGTTGGCCGAGCAGGTCGCCCTCACCGTGCTCACCCAGGACGACCCGGGCTTCCCGGAAGGGCTGCCGCCGGGGGCGGGGCCGGTGGACGACACCTCGCTCGACCGTTCGTGGCTGCTCGACATCGAGACGGTGCCCACCCTGCTGCACCGGGACGGCGGGACGGAGGACGAGCGGCTCGTGGGCTGGGACCGGGCCGAGTGGCGGCGGGCGACCGGGGTGGCCGACCTCGGCGAGGGCCTGCCGGAGTACCGGCCGGGTTGCGGGTCGCTGTCCGTCGACCCCGCACGCACCGACGAGCTGCGCGTGCGGTTCGAGGGTGGCCGGCTCCGCAGCCGACGGGTGGACATCGCCGCGCTCGAGGACGAGTTCGAGGCGGCGTTCGACCGCGGCTGGACCGACGGCCTGCCGGTGGTGCCGCCCACCGAGGCCCGGGTGCTGCGCATGCTGGAGGGCACCACCCGCGACCCGCACGAGGTGGTGGCGGTGGTGCCACCCGACCTGGTGGAGTGCACCGTCGAGAAGGTCGCGGTGAACGCGGTGATGGCCGGGTGCCGGCCCGAGTACCTGCCGGTGGTGCTCGCGGCGGTCGAGGCCGCCTGCACCGACGAGTTCAACATGCACGGCCTGCTCGCCACCACGTGGTTCTCCGGGCCGATGGTGGTGGTGAACGGACCGATCGCCCGGCGCATCGGGATGAACTGGGGCATGAACGCCATGGGCCAGGGCAACCGGGCCAACGCCACGATCGGGCGGGCGCTGCAGCTCGTGGTCCGCAACGTGGGCGGCGGCCGGCCCGGCGGGGTGGACCGGGCGACCCTGGGAAACCCCGGCAAGTACACGTTCTGCTGGACGGAGACCCCGCCGTCGGAGCTCGACGAGGGACCGGACTGGCCCTCGCAGGCCGTGGAGCACGGCTTCGGCCCCGACGACGACACCGTCACGCTGTTCGCGGCGGACGGGGTGCGGGGCTTCGCCGACCAGCTGTCACGGGAACCCGAGTCGCTGGCCCGCGGGCTCGCCGAGATCCTGCGCACCATCGCGCACCCCAAGCTCGCCCTCGCCTTCGACGCCGCGGTGGTGCTGAGCCCCGAACACCTCCGGGTGTTCCGCGGGGCCGGATGGTCCAAGGCCCGCCTGAGGGAGCGGCTGGCCGAACTCACCCTGCTCCCGCCGGGGGCCACCACCCGCGGGGCGCACGGCATCGCCGAGGGCATGCCCGACGGCTTCGACGCCGTGGAGCTGCCGAAGTTCCGTGACGGCGGCCTGCTGCTCTTCACCGCGGGTGGCGGCGCCGGACTCTTCTCCGCCGTGATCGGCGGGTGGGCCTCGGGCTCGATGGGCTCGCAGCCCGTCACCCGGCGGATCGGGTCGTAGGCTGGCGCCATGACGGGAGACGGTGTGGCGCGGGTGGTGCTCGACCCCACCGGGGAGCTGAGCCCCCAGGCCGTCGAGCTCTCCGAGCGTCCCGCCTCGCTCGACGGGCTGACCGTCGGCCTGCTCGACATCACCAAGGCCCGCGGCGACGTCTTCCTCGACCAGCTCGACCTGCGGCTCCGCGAACGCGGGCTCGAGACCCGTCGCTACGCGAAGCCCACCTTCACCAAACCGGCGCCGGTGGACCTCCGCCAGGAGATCGCGGAGCAGTGCCACGTGGTGATCGAGGCGCTCGCCGATTGAGGGAGCTGCACGTCGTGCAGTGTGCACGACATCGCAGACCTGGAGCGGCGGGGCGTCCCCGGGGTGTTCGTCGCCTCCGACGAGTTCGTCGACGCCGCGGAGACCCAGGTGGCCGCGCTCGGCGTGGACACGGCACGGGTCTTCGTGGCCCATCCCATCCAGGACCGCACCGACGACGAGATGCGGGCGCTGGCCGACGCGTGCGTCGACGAGGTGCTCGCCGCCCTCACCCGCCCGCACTGACCCTGCCCCGATGGCGGGGAGTCAGCCCGACCCCGCCCGCCGACCCGACGAATAGGGGTCCTCATGGCGCTCTCGGCGCCCCTGACCGCCGAAGTCCGCGAGGGACCGGAGAGCCCGCGAGGGCGAGCGCCCGCCCGGGCCGTCAGCGGGGCAGGGTGAGCGAACCGTCGGCCGCCCGGACCGCGAGTCCGTCGGCCACCAGCGAGTCGGCCACCACGACCGCCGCAGCCACGTCTCGACCCGTC
>CAIPVR010000106.1 GCA_903868545.1 uncultured Actinomycetes bacterium | reverse complement strand
CGGCCGTCGATGACGGCGGCTAGGTCTGAGTTGCGGACGGTGAGGCGACGCGTGGTCGGGTCGGCGGCTCCGCAGCAGTGAAGCGCGGGCGCTCCGGTGGCGGGGTCTATGTCGATTCTCATGGGGCTCTCCTGACGGTGTTGCGGGGTTCGTGGTCGGGGTCTGTCGGCAGGGGGTGGAGGGGTGGAGGCCTCCACCCCTCGCCCTGGGGCTCGGTGTCCTTCTGGGCCGCCCTGAGCGGGCTCAGAATGACTAAAGAAGAAGAAGGTCGATAGAGAGTTACCGTCGAAACGTCCACCGGTCCCCGACTCAGATACCGGGAGGCAGGGGTGGAGGTCTCCACCCCTCCACCCCCCCGGTTTACGAGGAGATTCCGTGGAGGTCCGGGGTGGAGGTGGAGGTTCGCCGCTCTCATGGCCGCCGCTCCCCCGGCCCGGAGGCCCCAGCGTCGCGACGGGCCAGCCACCCCCGGGCGACCGCCAGATCGAGAGCCGGGTCGAGGACGTCCCGGTCGGGTGAGGCTACGGCCCGGTTCGCTTCCTTCCTCCGTTGACTCCCGACCTTCCACACTCGGCGGGCGATCACTCCGGCCACCCGCTCGACCTTCGCCTCGAGGGCCGCCGCCTGCGACTCAGCGTCAGCGACCCCCCGAGCCCGGTGTCCCGTCCGTCGCGTCTCAGCGACGGCGGCGACGGCCTGGGCCCGGGTCTGATCCGAGACAGCCATGACGGCGCCGGACATCCCCCAGATCACCGGGTCGACTCTGGTCATCCCATGAATCAGCGCGAGGCCTACGGCGAGTTTCATGCGTGCGAGGAGGGCGTGACCGTCGAGGGCGTTCCGGCCGCCTCGTACCTGCTCGAGGTGGTTCGCCTTCACGAGCGTTTCGACCTCGGGCGGGAAGCGGACCTCGTCGTCGAGGTTGCCTCGCCACACCTGCCAGCCGGTGAACGGGTTCGGCCCGGGGGCGGGGGCGTCGACGGTGGCGTCGGGGTCGGTCGCGGGCAGCCATAGGAACCTCTGCGGGGTTCCGGCGCCGTCGTCGTTGAGCAGGACCGAGGCGGTCGATGGTTGTACGCCGACCGCGAGACAGAACCGGTACGTTCCTGCGTCGAGGTGGCGGCGGCGGCTTGCTTCCGCGCCCTGCTGCGACAGTGTGGAGCCGGTCCACGCGGAACGGAGAACCCCGCCGAGGGTCGACCCGGATCGGGCCTGTTGAGCGCCGAGAGTGCCGACCTCGTCGACGGTGGCGAACACGGCCTCCCGGTGCTGAGTCTGCTCGCCGCTTGAGTCGGTGGACACGAACAAGGCGAGGATGCCTTCCCCGCTCGACGGAGTCAGGGAATCGACGAGCCCGGCGGGCAGGACATCCCCGGACAGGGCGAGCCCGAGGGCGCTTGACTTCCCGGCGCCGGACGGGCCGTAGGCCGCTACGTACAGATTCAGTGACGCCCTGGTGCCGATGAACGGGGGGATGACGACGCGGGGTGGGCAGGCGGCGACAGCGTAGGCGGCGGTGAGCCCGAGGAGGAGCCACGGGTTCACGAGCCGGTGCCGGGCAATGTCACGGATGTACGCGAGTTCGGGGGTCTGGTCGAAGAAGTCGACGGTCGAGGCGGCCGTGGGCCGGGCGGCGAGTTCAGCGACGTACAAGGCCGGGCAGCCGGGGGGTTGCTGTGGTTCGGCGGCGACGACACGACAGCCGTGATCGACGAGTCTCAGGTATTCGCGGGCGTCCCTCGAGCGGTCGGCGCGGGTCCCGGGTCGCGGCTTCTCCTCGAGTGAGTAGACGAACGACCTCCCGAGCGCTTCGACCATCCTGACGGCGCCCGGGCAGCCTCGACGACCTTGCCCGAGGACAGCGGTGACGGCGGCGAGGT
>CAIPVR010000105.1 GCA_903868545.1 uncultured Actinomycetes bacterium | reverse complement strand
GGTTCGGGCCCCGCGGGTGGCGTCGCCGGTGGCGGTCACGCCGGGGGAGTGGGCCGCGTTGGTCGACCTCGCCGACCCGGGGGGTGACCGGGGGTGGGGGTCACGGGGGACGGGCCGACGGGAATAACCACTACGCCGGTAGTGTAAATTCGTGTCGTGGTTGCGCCCGCCGACACCCCGACCGACAGCGCCCTCCGGGGCCTGCTCGATCCCGACGCCGATCCCGGCCGCCTCACCGAGGCCGCCGCCGCACTCCCGGGTCCGTCGTGGCTGGTCGAGCGCCGCAGGGCAGCGGCGGAGGCCATCGCCGGGGTGCCGCTGCCGACCGTCGACGCCGAGGAGTGGCGCTACAGCCGCGTCGCCCGGCTCCGCACCGCCGACTACGCGCCGGTGGTGCCGGCCGGCCCCGCGCCGGCGGAACCGCCGCAACTGGCCGAGGTGCTGGCCGCCGTACCGGAGCGTGCCGGCCTGGTGGTGCTGGTCGACGGGCTGGTCGCCCGGGCCGAACTGTCGCCGGCGGCAGCGGGGTCGGGCGTCACCTTCGGCCCGGCGTCCGCCGCCGACGGCTCCGGAGCGCTCGACGGCCCCGCTGGTGGGCCGGTCGACCGCTTCGCCGCGCTGAACGCCGCCCTCTCGGCAGAGCCGCTGGTGCTCGACGTGCCCCGCTCCACCGATGTGCCGGCCCCCTTCGTGGTGGTGAGCGTGATCACCCGGCCCGGGGCCGCGGTGTTCGGCCGTCTCGCCGTGCGGGCGGGCGAGAACAGCCGGTGCTCCGTGGTGGAGGTGGCGGTGTCCGACGACGTCGACGCCCTGAGTGCGCCGGTCACGGAACTGTCCGTGGGTGCGGCGGCGCGTGTGTCGCACACCGTCCTGCAGGACCTCGGTCGCCGGGTGTGGCAGCTCGGGTCGCTGGTGGCCGAGGTGGGCCAGGACGCCACCCTCGACGTGGACGTCGCGGCACTCGGCGGCTCGTACGCCCGGTTGCGTCTCGACTGCCGGCTCACGGGCCGCGGTGCCACCGGCAACCTGTCGAGCGTCTACTTCGGTGACGGCGATCAGATGCTCGACCTCCGCACCTTCCAGGAGCACGTGGCGCCCGACACCACCTCGAACCTGCTGTTCAAGGGGGCCGTGTCCGACACGTCGCACGCGGTGTACTCCGGGCTGATCCGGATCCGGCCCGACGCCCGCGGCACCAACGCCGTCCAGACCAACCGGATCGTGAAGCTGTCGGAGCACGCCTGGGCCGAGTCGGTGCCCAACCTGGAGATCGAGAACAACGACGTGCGCTGCAGCCACGCCTCCACCGTGGGCCCGGTCGACGAGGACCAGCTCTTCTACCTCGAGAGCCGCGGGGTGCCCACGGAGGTGGCCGAGCGGCTCATCGTGGGCGGGTTCTTCGACGAGGTGCTCGACGCCGTGGCCGAGCCGGGCGTGGCCGACCTCGCCCGCGGCCGGATCGACGCCCTGCTCGACCTCCGTCTCGGCCGTGGGGACCGGCCATGAGCACCGTGCGGCTCTGTGCCCTCGACGAGCTCGCCGACGGCGAGGCCCGGCGGTTCGACCTGGGCGACCGCGTGCTCGCCGTGGTGCGCCTCGGCGATGACGTCCACGCGATCGGCGACCGCTGCAGTCACGCGGACGTGTCGCTGTCCGGCGGCGAGGTCGACCCCGACGACTGCACCCTGGAGTGCCCGAAGCACGGCAGCGCGTTCGATCTGCGCACCGGCGAACCCCGCTCGCTGCCCGCGGTGCGGCCGGTGCCCGTCTACGACGTGGTGGTCGAGGCCGGCGACGTGGTCGTCCGTCTCGACGACGCGGCCGGTGCGGCGACGACCGAAGGAGCCCCATGAGCGAACTCGTGATCGACGACCTCCACGCCGAGGTGGGGGGCGCGGAGATCCTCCACGGCGTGTCCCTCACGGTCCGTTCCGGCGAGGTGCACGCGGTGATGGGCCCCAACGGCTCCGGCAAGTCGACGCTGTCGAACGTGCTGATGGGCAAGCCCGGCTACGAGGTGACCGGCGGCTCGGTCACCCTCGACGGCCGGGACCTCCTGTCGCTGCCCACCTGGCGCCGCGCCCAGGCGGGCCTCTTCCTCGCCATGCAGTACCCCACGGAGGTGCCGGGCGTGCGCCTCGACGAGGTGCTGGAGGAGGCCTTCGCCGCCGCGGGCCGCGACCGCGGGCTCGTGGGGGCACGCCTGGGGGCCGAGGCCGACCGGATCGGCTTCGACCGCACGTTCCTCGAGCGTCCGCTCAACGTGGACCTGTCGGGCGGCGAGAAGAAGCGCAACGACACGCTGCAACTCGGCGTGCTGGCGCCGCGGATCGCCATCCTCGACGAGCTCGACTCCGGCCTCGACGTCGACGCGCTCCGGGCGGTGTCCCGCCGCGTGGAGGCGGCCACGAAGGAGGGCATCGACGGCGGTGAGCCGCTCGGGGTCCTGGCCATCACCCACTACTCGCGGCTCCTCGAGGAGCTGCACCCCGACGTGGTGCACATCTTCGCCCGGGGCCGGATCCTCGAGTCGGGCGGCCCCGACCTCGCGGAGCGCCTCGAGGCCGAGGGGTACGCCGCGTGGTTGGCCGACGACGACGCCGAGGCCGCCACCGACGACCCCGTCGGGCGGGCGGTCGTCGACGACCCCTTCGCCGATCCGCTCGTCTGAACCGTGCCGTTGCGGCACCTTCGTCGCGGCGGCACCCCGTGCCGTTGCGGCGCCCCCTACGCTGCGGCGATGGCCCGACCGAAGGTGCTCACCGGCGACGAACTGGCCGTGGCCGTCGACGAACTCGACGGCTGGGAGGTGGTGGACGGCAAGCTCCACAAGGAGTTCCGCTTCGGCGACTTCGGCTGTGCCTTCGGGTTCATGGCGGCGGCGGCCACCTCGGCCGAGCGGCTCGACCACCATCCCGAGTGGAGCAACGTCTACAACCGCGTGGTCGTGGACCTCGTGACCCACGACGTGGGTGGGATCACCGAGCTCGACGTCCGGCTCGCCGCCCGCATGGACGCCCTCGCTGGCGCCTGAGCCACGTCGGAGCCACCCGGTCCGCCGCCCGCGGTGGCAGAGGTCGGGAGGGGCCGACGCAGCCCTGCCTGACAGGTGCGCCACCTCTGCGTAACCTGCGCGCCAGCGCAGGTTCACCGAGGGGGCGACATGGCGGGGACGGAACGACGGGCGACGCCGCGGGCGACGCCGCGGGCGACGCCGCGGGCGACGCCGCGGGCGACACGGCGGGCGGCGACGTCGGTGGCAGCGGTGCTGGCACTGGTCGCGGTGGTGGCGGCCTGCACCAACCCCCCGGGGTCGGGGCCGGGTGCGCCACCCACCACCGTGACGCCCCTGCCGGGCCCGCCCGGCTCGTTCAGCGTCCTCACCTACAACGTCGCCGGCCTCCCCCAGGGGATCTCGGGCTCCGACCCGGAGCGGAACATGGGCCTGATCAGCCCGCTGCTCGACGACTACGACCTGGTGCTCACGCAGGAGGACTTCGACTGGTGGCAGCCCCTGGCGGGCCTGCTGGACTTCGCGAACTACCACGAGCGGTTGCGGGCCTCGACCACGTTCCCGTACCGCTCGGCCCAGCACCCGGGTCCGATCGCGGTGGGGCTCGACCCCTCCTCGCGGCCGCTGCTCGTGGGCGACGGCCTCGGCTGGCTGTCGAGGTACCCGTTCACCGGCGAGCGGCGGGTGCCGTGGACCGGGTGCAACGGTGGGCCGCTCCCCGACGGAGGTGCCGCCGACTGCCTCGCGATGAAGGGGTTCGGCGTGGTGCGCACCACCCTCGCGGACGGGCGTGAGGTGGACGTCTACAACCTGCATGCCGAGGCGGGCGGCACGCCGCTGGACCAGGCGCTGCAGGCCGACGACTTCGCCCAGCTCGCCGGCTTCATCGCCGTGCACTCCGCCGGGCGGGCCGTGGTGCTCGGCGGCGACACGAACCTCCACACCGACCTGGTCCACCCCGATGGCTCCGGCGGCGCCGACATCGTGATCTGGCAGGAGTTCCTGGCCGCCGCGGGGCTGACCGACACCTGTGACGAGCTGGCCTGTCCCGACCCGGGTTCGATCGACAAGATCGCCTACCGCGACGGGGTGGGGGTGGACCTCGACGCCGTTTCGTGGGCGATGCCCACCGAGCGCTTCCGGGCTCCGGACGGCTCGGACCTGAGCGACCACCCGCCGGTGGTGGTGCGCTTCGACTGGGACGCCGCCTGAGCGCGGGCCGGCCGGCGGTTCAGGCGGCGAGGCCCTCCACGTCGCCGGAACCGCTGCCCCGGACCTCACGGTCGTCGTCGCGGTCGCCGGGGTCGTCGCCCGCCGTCGCCGCAGGGGGCACGAACCACCACGCGTCCCCGTGGCGGTCGACCGTCCGGCAGCGCCCGGCCACCCGCCACAGGGCGGCGGCCACCGGGGTGGGGTCGAAGCGGTAGAGCTGCGGGAAGGCCGCGGCGATCGCGTCGGTGGCCTCCCGGGCCCGGTAGTGGGGGATGCGGGGATCGAGATGGTGGGCCACGTGGGTGGTGCCGATGTGGTGGTGGAGCACGTCGACCGGCCACGGGTAGGGACGGTCGACGGTCTGGAAGGCGCCGAGGACCCAGTCCCACTCCGGGTCGGCCAGGTGCGGCACGTCCGTGTCGGTGTGCTGCAGCCAGGTGTAGGTCACCAGCCACGCGTTCACCACCAGGTAGGGCCCGACGTACAGCGCGAGCACCGGCACCACCGACCCGGCGGCCACGCCCCAGGCCACGAGGGCGCCGAGCACCGCCACCACCCCGGCGGCCGAGCCCCACACCCGGACGTGCCAGCGGGGCGGGAACAGGTCCGACTCGAACGGGGCCAGCGGCCAGAAGTGGTTGGTCCGGCCCCGTGACGGCCCGCCGGTGGCACCGGCGAGCAGGTAGGCGGGCCAGCCCAGGAGGAGGGACCGGGCGATCACCAGTGCGGTCGCGACGCGGCCCCTCGGGGCGCCGGTGTCGTCGCCGGACCGGCCCGGCACGTGCGTCTCCCCGTCGTCGAGGTGGTTGGTGAAGGCGTGGTGCACCGCATGGCTGCGCTGCCAGGAGTAGTAGGGGACCAGGAGCGCCGAGTGCAGGACGAAGCCCACGGTGTCGCGCAGCGCCCGGGAGCGGCTGAACGCTCCGTGGCCGCACTCGTGGGCGAGCACCCACAGCCCGGTGGCGGCCGTGCCGCACACCACGGCGTACAGCACCCAGACCGGGGCCCAGACCCAGGTGAGGGGCAGGAAGCGGGCGGCCAGGACCACGGGGAACGCCGTGGCGGCGAGCGAGAAGGCGAGCGACCCGAGCGACCGGAGCGTGCGGGGTCGTCGGCACCCCGGCGGCAGGGCGTCGCGCACCTGCGTGCGGGTGGGCAGGGGAACGGTCATCGCGGGTGCGGTGCCGGTGCGGTGGCTCAGCCGGCCTCGGCGTCGTCGATGCCCTGCAGCAGGGTGTTCCAGCTGAGCGTGGCGCACTTGATGCGGACGGGGAACTTCACCACGCCGCGCAGCGCCTCGAGGTCGCCGAGCCGGAGCTCGGACGGATCGGCGTCGGCGGGTTCCGCGGCGCCGCCCTCCAGCTCACCCTCGTGGATGCTCATCATCGCCTTGAAGGCCCGGGTGAGCTCGCGGACCTCGCCGACGGTCCGGCCCTTGACCGCGGCCGACATCATGCTGGCCGACGACTGGGAGATGGAGCAGCCCTGCCCGCCGATGCGGACGTCCTCGACGACGGCGCTGTCGCCGCGGGTCGGGTCGTCGAGGTGGAGGTAGACCACGATCTCGTCGCCGCAGAGCGGGTTGAACCCCTCGGCACGGGTGGCCGGGGGCACCTCGAGCTCGCCGCGGTTCCGCGGGTTGCGGTAGTGGTCGAGGATGATCTCCCGGTAGAGGTCTTCGAGGCCTGACATCGCTGCGTGCTCGCTCCGTGGTGGCTGGTCGGTGGCCCCGGCGGGCCGCCCGGCGGGCGTGGGTGGTGCCCTGGCGTCCTAGAAGTCGAAGAAGCGGCCGGCCTCGGCGAGGGCGTCCGCGAGGGCGTCCACGTCGGCTTCCTCGTTGTACACGTACCACGATGCTCGCGCAGTGGCGCCCACGCCGAGAACTCGCATGAGCGGCTTGGCGCAGTGGTGGCCCGGCCGGACGCACACGCCGTGCTGGTCGAGCACCTGTGAGAGGTCGTGAGGATGGATCCCGCGGAACTCGAAGCTCATCACCCCGCCGCGCGCCGCCGGTTCCGCCGGGCCGTGGATCGTGATCTCCTCGCCGAAGCGCTCGGTCAGCGTGCGCAGCGCGTAGGCGTTCATCGCCACCTCGTGGCGCCGCACGCGGTCCATGCCCAGCGCCTCGAGGTACTCGACCGCCGCGCCGAGACCGACGATCTCGGCGATCGGCGGGGTGCCGGCCTCGAAGCGGTGCGGCACGTCGGCGGGCACGAAGCCGTCGAGACGGACGTCGAGGATCATCCCGCCACCCCCGAGGAACGGCGGCATCTCCTCGAGGAGCTCCCTCCGGGCCCAGAGCACGCCCACGCCGGTGGGCCCGCACATCTTGTGGCCGGAGAACGCGACGAAATCGGCGTCGAGGTCCGCGACCGAGGTGGGCAGGTGCGGCACGGACTGGCAGCCGTCCACGCACACGAGGGCGCCGGCGGCGTGCGCGGCGTCGGCCAGCGCCCGGACGTCGGGCAGCGTGCCCACCACGTTGGACATGGCCGTGACGCCCAGCAGCTTCGCCCCGTCGAGGAGCTGGTCGAGGCCCGTGAGGTCGAGCCGGGCATCGTCGGTGAGCGGCACCCACCGCAGCTCCAGGCCCCGTTCGGCGGCCAGCTGCTGCCAGGGCACGATGTTGGCGTGGTGCTCGAGCTGGGTGAGCACCACGGCGTCGCCGGGCGACAGGTTGGCGGCCCCCCAGCTGCGCGCCACCAGGTTGATCGCCTCGGTGGCGTTCTTCGTGAACACCACCTCCTCGGCGGAGCCGGCTCCGATGAAGCGGGCGACCTTGCCCCGGGCGCCCTCCATGGCACTGGTGGCGCGCTCGGCGAGGTCGTACGCGGCCCGGTGGACGTTGGTGTGGTCGTGCTCGTAGTAGTGGTCCATCGCCTCGAGCACCGCCCGGGGCTTCTGGGAGCTCGCCGCGGAGTCGAGGAAGACGAGCGGCCGGTCGTGCTTGGTGGTGGCGAGGAGGGGGAAGTCGGCCTTGACCGCGGCCACGTCGAGGTCGTCGGCCGCGTCGTCCGCCGGGCGGTCGCCGGTCAGGTCGGCGGCGACCGCGGCGCCGGTGGGCCCGGTGCTCACGCGCCGGCCCGCCAGGCGTCGAAGCCCTCGCGCTCGAGGCGTTGGGCCAGTTCCGGTCCGCCCGAGTCGACG
>CAIPVR010000104.1 GCA_903868545.1 uncultured Actinomycetes bacterium | reverse complement strand
GCCGTCGTAGTCGACCGAGCAGCGGGCGATGAGGAGTCGCACGCCGGCGACGTTACCGACCGCGCGGGGTGGGCTCAGTCGGTCGTGGCGGCCAGGCCGGGGATGCGCAGCGACAGGTCGTTGCACTCCGCGCAGACCGACTCGGGCACGAGCCCGAGGCGCATGAGCACGGCGAAGATCCGGCAGCCGAGGCAGAACCCGAACGCCGCCTCGAGGAAGGCGGCACCCGCCAGCAGGGCCACCACCACGCGGGCCGGGCCCGCCTGTCCGCCCAGCCACAGCAGCGACGCCGTGGTGGAGAACGCGACGCCGATGCCCTGGGCGAACCTCTTCGGCGGGCCCGGGACGAGCTTCTCGTGCCGGGACAGTCGGGGGGCCACCACCCGGGTGGCGAGGAGCCCCAGCGGGCTGAGCGTGGGGCCGGTGAGCACCCGGGCCCAGAAGCCGTAGGTGAGCGGGACGAGCACCCAACCCCAGCCGGCGCCGGCCACGAGCAGCGCCATGACCACCACGCCCGTGGCCACCGTCCGCGCCGCCACGTCGTTCACCGGGTTCGGGAAGGAGAAGAGGCCTGGGCGTCCGGACGGGGCTTGCATGTCGGCAACGCTACGGGACTAATCCCGACCAGACAAGTCGGGATTAGTGACTCCTGACCGCAGTTCAGGTCCGTTGCGGATGAAGCGATCCACGGTGCAACTGCCCTATCGTTCGCCTCAGGAACCACAAGGAGATGCACGGATGAGGTTCACCAAGGCACTGGTCGTCGCCGCTGTTCCGCTGGTGCTGCTGGCGTCGGCCTGCAGCGATTCGAAGAGCTCCTCCGGGGGCGCCACCACCACCGAGGCGGCCGCGAAGGCCAGCACCACCGCCGCCCCGGCCGACCCGGCGGTCGTGCCGCCCATGGGCTCGCCCCCGGCCGGCGACACGAAGGACCTGAACATCGCCCAGATCGCCGCCGGCACCCCGGCCACCCAGGAGGTGACCCGACTCGTGCTGTTCGCCGGCCTGGCGGGCACCCTCGTCAGCCCCGGTCCGTTCAAGGTCTTCGCCCCGACGGACGAGGCCTTCGCCAAGGTCGACCCCGACGCGCTGCGGACGGTGCAGCAGGACATCCCGCAGCTCACCACCGTCCTCACCCAGCACGTGGTCCCGGGCACCTACACCACCGAGGAACTGCGCAAGGCGGTGGGTACCAGCCTCACCACCGCGGCAGGCACCAAGCTGCTCGTGGAGGTGAAGGGCAACGACGTGTACGTCGGCGGCGCCAAGATCGCCCTGCCCGACATCCCCGCCTCCAACGGCGTGGTGCAGGTGGTCGACACCGTGATCCTGCAACCGAACGGTTCCTGACCGGCGCCGGGCGTGCCCGGCCCTCAGGCGCGGGCGTGCTTGAGCTGCTTCACCCTGCGGGCCCGCTCCCCGGCGTCGAGCACCACCTTGCGGAGCCGCACGGCTCCGGGGGTGACCTCCACGCACTCGTCCTCGGCGAGGAACTCGAGTGCCTGCTCGAGTGAGAGCCGGGTGGGCGGTGTCAGCTTCTGGGTGTTGTCCGACCCGGCGGCCCGCATGTTGGTGAGCTGCTTCTCTCGGGTGATGTTCACGTCCATGTCCTCACCGCGGGAGTTCTCGCCCACGATCATCCCCTCGTAGACCTCCTCGGTGGGACCCACGAACAGGGTGGCCCGTTCCTGGATCGCCACGATGGAGTAGGGCGTGACCTTGCCCGTGCGGTCGGCGACCACCGATCCCCGGTCACGGGCCCGGATCTCGCCGAACCACGGTGCCCAGCCGTCGAAGACATGGTGGAGCATCCCGGTGCCCCGGGTCTCGGTGAGGAACTCGGTGCGGAACCCGAGCAGGCCCCGGGCCGGGACCCGTTGCTCCACGCGCACCCAGCCCGTTCCGTGGTTCACGATGTCGACGAGCTGGCCCTTGCGGGCGGCGAGAAGTTGGCTCACCGCGCCGAGGAACTCCTCGGGCACGTCGATGGACACGGCCTCCACCGGCTCGTGGAGGGTGCCGTCGATGTCGCGGGTGACCACCTGGGGCTTCCCGACGGTGAGCTCGAAGCCCTCCCGGCGCATGGTCTCCACCAGCACGGCGAGCTGGAGCTCGCCACGGGCGTGCACCTCCCAGGCGTCGGGTCGTTCCGTGGGCAGCACGCGGAGACTCACGTTGCCCACCAGCTCGTTGTCGAGGCGGCCCTTCACGAGACGGGCGGTGAGCTGGTTACCGTCCCGGCCGGCCAGCGGGGACGTGTTGATGCCGATGGTCATGGCCAGGCTCGGCTCGTCGACGGTGATCGCCGGCAGCGCGCGCGGGTCCTCCGGATCCGCGAGCGTCTCGCCGATCGTGACGTCCTCGATGCCGGCCACGGCGATGATCTCGCCCGGTCCGGCCTCCTCGGCCTCCACCCGCTCGTGGCTCTCCGTCACGTAGAGGACCGCCACCTTGGCCCGTTCGACCGAGCCGTCGGCCCTGCACCACGCCACCTGCTGTCCCTTGCGGATCGTGCCCTCCAGCACCCGGCAGAGGGCGAGGCGCCCCACGAACCGACTCGCGTCGAGGTTCGTGACCCAGGCCTGCAACGGGTGCCCGGGGTGCTGCACGGGGGCGGGCAGGCGGTCCACGAGCAGCTGGAGCAGCGGGGTGAGGTCCTCCTCGAGGTCGTCGGGGGACTCCGGACGGGTGAGCGACGCCCGGCCGGCGCGGGCGTTGGCGTAGACGATCGGGAAGTCGAGCTGGTGCACGTCGGCGTCGAGGTCGAGGAAGAGCTCCTCCACCTCGTGCACGACCTCGTCGATGCGGGCGTCCGTCCGGTCCACCTTGTTGACCACCAGGATCACCGGGAGGTCGAGGGTGAGGGCCTTGCGGAGCACGAACCGTGTCTGGGGCAGCGGGCCCTCCGACGCGTCGACGAGCAGCAGCACGCCGTCGACCATCGTGAGCGCCCGCTCCACCTCGCCGCCGAAGTCGGCGTGGCCGGGGGTGTCGACGATGTTGATCTTCACCGGCTCGCCACCCGGCGGGGTCCAGCGCACGGCGGTGTTCTTCGCCAGGATCGTGATGCCCTTCTCGCGTTCGAGGTCGAGCGAGTCCATCACCCGGTCGACGGCGTCGTCGCCGGACCGCACCGCACCCGACTGCTGGAGCAGGGCGTCCACGAGCGTGGTCTTGCCGTGGTCGACGTGGGCGATGATCGCGACGTTGCGGATCCCGGGGACGGGGACGGCCCCGGCGTCGGCCTCGCCGGTGCCGCCGGGGCGCGTGGCATCGGCACTCGTGGTGTCGGGGGGAGTCATGGTCACGACCTGGGGTTCGGGGGGACCGTCCATTGTGGCCGAGGCCGGCCGTCCGACCGAATCAGGCCGGCCCGGAACCGCTCAGCGACGGTGTTCCATCCTCCGGCGGATGGTGTCGCGCCGTTCCCGCAGCTCCCGGTAGGTGACCTTGTCGACCGAGTCGTCGACGATGCCGAAGCTCGCCTTGATGGCGGCGGTGTCGACGGTGAACTCCCCGGGGGCCATGCCGAGCTCGGCGGCGAACTTGTCGCCGTGGGTCATCATCAGGCCGGTGGACAACGACGCCACCTCGCCGAGCAGGTCGAGGTCGGGGGCGAGCGTGGCGATCGCGCCGTCGAGGAACACGAGGTTCTTCACGTAGAGCATCAAGATCTTCGGCAGCCGCGCCCCCATCCCCATGAGGGCCTTGATGATGCGCTGGATCTCCCCGAGCAGTTCGTCCTGGTCGAGGGTGGTGGGGTCCACCGGGGCCTGGTCGAGGCCGAGCTCCCGGATGACCTCGTCGATGTCGGTGTCGGCCGGAAGGGCACCGAGGTCGCGGAAGGCGCCGATCTGGCCGGGGATGTCGCCCATGGCCCCGCAGAGCATGAGGCGCAGGAACGCGCTGCGCTGCAGCGGTGTCATGCGGGCGGTGATGCCGAAGTCCAGCAGCGCGATGCGGCCGTCGTCGAGGACCATGAGGTTGCCGCCGTGGAGGTCGCCGTGGAACAGGCCGTGGACGATGCAGCCCTCGGTGAAGCCGGTCATGCCGGTGCGGATGACCTCGTGGGTGTCGATACCCGCGGCCTGCATCGACTCGAGGTCCTCGAAGGCGTAGCCGTTGAGGCGCTGCATCACGAGCACGCGGCGGGTCACGAGTTCCGGGTGGGGTCGGGCGATCACGAACCCGCGCTGGCCGAGCAGGGCGAACACCTCTGCCACGTCGAGCATGTTCTCGGCCTCGAGGCGGAAGTCGAGCTCCTCGGTGATCGTCTCGGCGAAGAGCTCGACCAGCGCCGGGGGGTTGGCCAGCGCGGCCACCGGGATGCGTCCGATCAGGAACGGCGCCAGCCACGACATCACCTTGAGGTCGGACTGCACCTGCTGGCGGATCGTGGGCCGCTGGACCTTCACCACCACGTCCTCGCCGGTGCGGAGCCGGGCCACGTGCACCTGGGCGATGGAGGCGGCGGCCAGCGGGGTGCGCTCGAAGGACTCGAAGACCTCGTCGAGCGGGCGGCCGAGGTCCTCCTCCACCACCCGCCGGACCACGTCCCAGGGTTCGGCCCGCACCTGGTCCCGGCACTTGCGGAACTCCTCCACCAGCTCCGGGGGGAAGAGGCCCTCGCCGCTGGAGATGATCTGGCCGAGCTTGATGTACGTGGGGCCGAGGTGTTCAGCGGCGAGGCGCAGCCGGCGGGACAGCCCGGCGCGAGAGCGGCTGCCCCCGGCGCGGCGGTCGCGGGCGGCCCAGGCGGCGAGGGCGGTGCCGAGGCGCCACGACACCACGGCCAAGCGGCCGGGGGGCGGCAGGCGGCGTCGTGAGGTGAGTGCCGGCACCTGCCGCTGAACGGTGAGCCGCAGCACCGGCAGGCCATCGGCCCAGGCCAGACGGTCGCGGTCGACGGTCCACGGGCCCTGTTCCGTGAAGGTGTAGCGCTCGACATCGGGAGCGGGGGGAGCCGTGGTCATGTCCACAGTCAACCGCGGCTCACCCCTCAGGGTGGATTCGGTGCAGGACGGCCAGCGTGTCGTCGAGGAGCTCGGGTCGGCACACGAGCAGGTCGGGGAGGTACGGATCCGGCCGGTTGTAGAGGAGGTCGCTGCCATCGAGGCGGCTGCAGTGGAGCCCGGCGGCGCGGGCCACGGCCACCGGCGCGCAGTTGTCCCACTCGTACTGGCCGCCCGAGTGCGGGTACACGTCACCGAGCCCGCGGACGACGGCCATCGCCTTGGCTCCGGCCGAGCCCATCGGCACGAGCTCGGCGCCGAGCGCCTCCGCCACGGCGTGTGCCTCGGCGGGCGGTCGGGAGCGGCTGACGAGCACGCGAGGCGGGCCGTCGTGGGCCGGGGGCGGCGTCGGCGGACGGGCCGTGCTGAGCACGAGCCCCGCCCCCGGGAGCGCGACCGCCCCGGCGGTCGGTCGGCCGTCCTCCACGAGGGCCACGTGGACGGCCCAGTCGTCGCGGCCCTCGCCGTACTCCCGGGTGCCGTCGAGCGGGTCGATGATCCAGACCCGTGCTGCGCCGGCACGGGCGGCGTCCATCGAGGCGGCCTGGGTGGCGTCGGACTCCTCGCTCAGCACCGGGTCCTGCGGTCGGGCATCGGCCAGTCGCTCCATCAGGAGGGCGTGGCCGGCGGTGTCACCCCGGTCCTTGACGGTGGCCAGGTCCGCCCCCTCCGCCCGGAGCCGCGTCCGGAGGTCGGCGAGCAGGGTGCCGGCCGCCGCGGCCAGGTCGGCGGCGAGCTCGTGGTCGGCGGCGTCGGCCATGTCGGCGACCCTACCGGGGAGGCCCCGCCCGGCCCGAATCCCGACTGGCTGGGTCGGAAATCGCACCGGTAGCCTCGTCCCCCTGTGACCACCCCGGCGATGACCACACGGCACTACGAGCTCAGCCACCTTCGGGCGCTCGAGGCGGAGTCCATCCACGTGATCCGTGAAGTGGCGGCGGAGTTCGAGCGGCCCGTCCTCCTGTTCAGCGGTGGCAAGGACTCGATCGTGATGCTGCACCTCGCGGCGAAGGCCTTCTGGCCGGCGCGGGTGCCCTTCCCGGTGATGCACGTGGACACCGGCCACAACTTCCCCGAGGTGATCGAGTACCGGGACCGGCGGGTGGCCGAGCTGGGCGTCCGCCTGGTGGTCGCCTCCGTGCAGGCGTCGATCGACGCCGGACGCGTGGTGGAGGAGACCGGCCCGCGGGCGAGCCGCAACCAGCTCCAGACCGTCACGCTCCTCGACGCGATCGAGGAGCACGGCTTCGACGCGGCGTTCGGCGGCGCCCGCCGCGACGAGGAACGGGCCCGGGCGAAGGAGCGGATGTTCAGCTTCCGCGACGACTTCGGCCAGTGGGACCCGAAGAACCAGCGACCGGAGGTGTGGAGCCTCTACAACGGCCGACACCGGCGGGGCGAGCACATCCGGGCCTTCCCGCTCAGCAACTGGACCGAGCTCGATGTCTGGCAGTACATCGAGGCCGAGGCCATCGAGGTGCCGGAGATCTACTTCGCCCACGAGCGCGAGGTGTTCCGCCGGGACGGCATGTGGCTCGCGGTCACCGAGTTCGTGACCGTCCTGCCGGACGAGCAGCCCGAGCGTCGGGTGGTGCGCTACCGGACGGTCGGCGACGCCAGCTGCACGGGGGCGGTGGAGTCACCTGCAACGTCCGTGGCGGAGATCATCGAGGAGGTGGCGGCCACGCGGATCACCGAGCGCGGCGCCACCCGGGCCGACGACCGGGCCTCCGAGGCCGCCATGGAGGACCGGAAGCGGGAGGGGTACTTCTGATGCACGGGGGCAACGGCGGGGTGGCAGCGGACCGGAAGCGGGAGGGGTACTTCTGATGGAGTTGCTCCGGTTCGCGACGGCCGGCTCGGTCGACGACGGCAAGTCGACCCTCATCGGCCGCCTGCTCTACGACTCGAAATCGATCTTCGAGGACCAGCTGTCCGCGGTGGAGGACGCCAGCGAGCGGATGGGGCTCGAGGGCACGAACCTGGCGCTGCTCACCGACGGGCTGAGGGCCGAGCGGGAACAGGGCATCACGATCGATGTGGCCTACCGCTACTTCGCCACGCCGAAGCGGAAGTTCATCATCGCCGACACCCCGGGTCACACCCAGTACACGCGCAACATGGTCACGGGTGCCTCCACCGCGGACCTCGCGGTCGTGCTCATCGACGCCCGCAAGGGGGTGCAGGAGCAGTCGCGGCGCCACGCGTTCCTCGCCTCGTTGCTGCGGATCCCCCATCTGGTCCTGGCGGTCAACAAGATGGACCTCGTCGACTACGACGAGGCCCGTTTCGACGAGATCGTCGAGGAGTTCCGGGCGTTCGCCACGAAGCTCG
The DNA here is from genome assembly GCA_903868545.1 of uncultured Actinomycetes bacterium. Taxonomy (GTDB): domain Bacteria; phylum Actinomycetota; class Acidimicrobiia; order Acidimicrobiales; family Microtrichaceae; genus CAIPVR01. Next base: position 4,108 of record CAIPVR010000104.1, on the reverse strand, counting down.
ACGTGGCCGACCTGACCTTCATCCCCATCTCGGCCCTTCACGGCGACAACGTGGTCACCCGTTCGGACCGGATGGACTGGTTCCAGGGCCCGTCGCTGCTGCACCACCTCGAGAGCGTGCACATCGCCTCCGACCGGAACCTCATCGACGCTCGCTTCCCGGTGCAGTACGTGATCCGGCCGCAGACCGACGAGTTCCACGACTACCGCGGTTACGCCGGCCGGGTGGCCGGGGGTGTGTTCAAGCCGGGTGACGAGGTGGTGGTGCTGCCGTCGGGCTTCGGCACCCGCATCGCGGCGATCGACGGCCCGACGGGGCCGGTCGAGGAGGCGTTCGCCCCGATGTCGGTGACGATCCGGCTCGAGGACGACCTCGACGTGTCGCGCGGCGACATGATCTGCCGTCCGAACAACCGGCCTGCGGTGGGTCAGGACCTCGAGGCCATGGTGTGCTGGATGAGCGAGGCCGGCGCGCTCACGCCGCGCTCGAAGTACCACCTCAAGCACACCACCCGCTGGGCGCGGGCGATGGTGACCGACCTCCACTACCGGCTCGACGTGAACACGCTCCACCGGGACGAGGCGGCGGAGTCGCTCGGACTCAACGAGATCGGACGGGTGGGCCTGCGGGCCACCCAGCCACTGTTCTTCGACGAGTACCGGCGCAACCGCGAGACGGGGTCGTTCGTGCTGGTCGACGAGGCCACGAACAACACGGTGGCCGCCGGGATGATCCTGGGCGTGCCGTCGTGAGCGACGCCTCGCCCGACGTGGTCTGGCACCGGGGTGAGGTTCCGGCCGGCGCCCGCTCGGCGGTGACGGGAGGCCCCGGCCTGGTGCTGTGGCTCACCGGTCTGTCGGGCTCGGGGAAGTCGTCCGTGGCCGTCGAACTCGAGCGCCGGTTGGTCGCGGCGGGTCGGGCCGCCTACCTGCTGGACGGCGACAACCTGCGTCACGGGCTCAACGGCGACCTCGGGTTCTCGGAGGCCGACCGCCGGGAGAACGTCCGGCGGGTGGGGGAGGTCGCCCTGCTGTTCGCCGACGCCGGGGTGGTGGCGGTGGTGCCGCTCATCTCGCCGTACCGGTCGGCCCGCGACGGCGTGCGGGCCCGGGTCGCCTCCGCAGGGCTGCGCTTCGTGGAGGTGTTCGTGGACACGCCCCTCGAGGAGTGCGAGCGGCGCGACCCGAAGGGCCTCTACGCGCGGGCCCGTGCGGGCGAGCTCACGGGCATGACCGGGATCGACGATCCCTACGAGGCGCCACTCCGGCCGGAGTTGGTGCTGCGTCCCGCTGACGGTGACGCCGCCCGGCAGGCCGAGCGGGTGCTGACGCTCCTGGGCTGAGCGCCGTGGCTCAGGACGCTGCCGCCCTCGGCTCCGGCGCGGGGGTGGCCGGGTTCTGGTCCGCACGCATGCGGGCCTTCACCACGGGTGTGGTGTCCACGTCGCCGTGCGGCTCGTCGGCCAGCTCGTAGCAGTCGGAGTGGAAGTGCTCCACGCGGTCCCACTTGCCCTTGACGTAGACGTTGCAGATCACCTGGCGGTTGCGGACCTTCGCCTGGAACTTCACGCGCTCGCCGCAGTGGGCGCAGTCCACGCTGCTGCCCGGCTCGACATCGCGCAGCACGGCGCGGCTGCTGTTGGGGCCGGCGGCGGACTTCCGTCGTCGCGGGCTGACGCTGGTGCTGGAGGCCATGGGACTTCCATCGGGTCGCGCCGTCGTCCGATGAACCTTTCGGTCCGGCATGGGTCGAACGGCCCATGCCCGACAGCGGGGTGTCGACGTCCGGGGGCGTGGTCGTCAGGGGGCGTGGTCGTCAGGGGTGGTCGGCGTCGCGGCCGGCGCCCGCCGGGGGAGCGGGGCGGGCGGTGCGCCCGAGCAGCACGGCCCGCCGCACGAGTTCCCGCACCTCGTCCTCGTCGGCGCCGGCGTCGACGAGCGCCCGGATCCGACGTTCCATCGACTCGGCCTCGGCGTCGTCGAACCGCACCCCCGGTGTCGCGGCCGATCCCACCGAGGTGACCAGGATCAGGCAGATCGCACCCACCGCGGTGACGAGGCCGAAGGTGATGGCGATGCCGTTGTTGTCGGCGATCGAGCCGACGATCATCCCGGCGATGCCGCCGACGAAGACGACGATCACCAGGCGGCGGACGAGGCGGGGGTCCATGGTGCAGCGGGTCAGCGGGTCAGCGGCTTGTACTTGATGCGGTGCGGCTGGGTGGCCTCCGCGCCGAACTCCTTGCGGCGGAAGTCCTCGTACTCGCTGAAGTTGCCCTCGAACCAGCGGACCTGCGAGTCGCCCTCGAAGGCGAGGATGTGGGTGGCGATGCGGTCGAGGAACCAGCGGTCGTGGGAGATCACCACCGCGCACCCCGGGTACGACTCGAGTGCCTCCTCGAGCGCGCGGAGGGTGTCGACGTCGAGGTCGTTGGTCGGCTCGTCGAGCAGGAGCACGTTGCCGCCGCGGCGCAGCAGCTTGGCGAGGTGGACGCGGTTGCGTTCGCCGCCGGAGAGGTCGCCCACCTTCTTCTGCTGGTCGGAGCCCTTGAAGTTGAACCCCGCGCAGTAGGCCCGGCCGTTCACCTCCCGGTTGCCCACGACGAGCACGTCATGGCCGTCGGTGATCTCCTCGTACACCGTTCGGGTGTCGTCGAGGGAGTCCCGCGACTGGTCGACGTAGGCGAGGTCGACGGTCGGGCCGATCACGAGCGACCCGTCGTCGGGGTGGGCCGCCCCGTCGTCGCTGCCGGTGGCCGCGGCGACGATCATCCGGAAGAGGGTGGTCTTGCCGGCGCCGTTGGGGCCGATGATGCCCACGATGCCCGCCCGGGGCAGGGAGAAGTCGAGGTCCTCGATCAGGAGTCGGTCGCCGAAGCCCTTGCGCAGGTGGTGGGCCTCGATCACCTGGTCGCCGAGCCGGGGTCCGGGGGGAATGCTGATCTCGAGCTTGCTGGCGGCGTCGCGAGCGGCCTCCGCCTCGGACTGGAGTTGTTCGTAGGCGGCGAGTCGGGCCTTCGACTTCGCCTGGCGGGCCTTGGGGGCCATTCGCACCCACTCCAGCTCGCGCTCGAGCGTGCGTCGCCGGGCCTCGTTCTGCTTCTCCTGCTTCGACAGGCGATCCTGCTTCTGCTCGAGCCACCCGGAGTAGTTCCCCTCGAAGGGGTGGCCCTTGCCGTGGTCGAGTTCGAGGATCCAGCGCGCCACGTTGTCGAGGAAGTAGCGGTCGTGGGTGATCGCCACCACGGTGCCCGCATAGTCCTGCAGGAACCGCTCGAGCCACGCCACGGACTCGGCGTCGAGGTGGTTGGTGGGCTCGTCGAGCAGCAGCAGATCGGGCTGGGAGAGCAGCAGGCGGCACAGCGCCACCCGGCGACGCTCGCCGCCCGACAGCGTGGTCACGTCCGCGTCACCGGGCGGTAGCCGGAGGGCGTCCATCGCGATGTCGATGGTGCGCTGCAGGTCCCACGCGCCAGCGGCCTCGATGCGTGCTTCGAGCTCTGCCTGCTGGGTACCGAGCTTCTCGTAGTCGGCGTCGGGGTCGGACCACTTGGCCATGAGTGCCTCGTAGTCGGTGAGCAGCCCGGCCACCGAGGCCACCCCGTCCATGACGTTGCCCGTCACGTCCTTCGCCGGATCGAGCTGCGGCTCCTGCTCGAGGAGGCCGACGGTGAAGCCCTGGGTGAGGTGCGCCTCGCCGGTGTACCCGTCGTCCACCCCCGCCATGATCCGCAACAGGGTCGACTTCCCGGACCCGTTGGCCCCGATCACGCCGATCTTCGCTCCCGGGTAGAAGGCGAGGGTGATGTCCTTCAGCACCTCGCGGTCGGGCGGCACGAACTTCGAGACCCGCCGCATGGTGAAGATGAACTGGGCGCTCATGGGCGGGGATCGTACCGGTCCGGGCCGCCGGGCCCGCACCGAGCCCGGACGCGACACACGGCCCGGCGGACCGGGCCGTGTGCCGCTGGCGACGGGTTCAGCGCTTGGCCGGAGCCCGCTTCGCCGGGGCCTTCTTGCGGGCCGGGGCCTTCTTGGCGGGCGCCCGCTTGGCGGGTGCCTTCTTCTTGGCGGGCGCCCGCTTGGCGGGTGCCTTCTTCTTGGCGGGC
>CAIPVR010000103.1 GCA_903868545.1 uncultured Actinomycetes bacterium | reverse complement strand
TGCCAGCGGGCGAAGGCGCTCGAGGGCAAGGACGACGTGGGCACGGCCGAGGCCGTGGCCAACTACCGGAACGTCCTCGAGGTGGCCCCCGAGGAGGTCCGGCCGGACCTCGAGATCATCATCGAGTACTTCGAGGCGATCCCGACCGGCGGCAGCGACCCGGCCGCCGCGCAGAAGGTCGCCGAGATCAGTCAGCAGTACGCCGACGCCAGCGTGCGCGTCGTCCGCTACGTCAACGAGAACTGCTGACCGCTCCCGCTCGGGAGTGCGACGCCGAACCCGACGACGCGTCCAGGGTCGAATCCGAACCAGTGCCGAGCGGGTGAGACCACGCCCGGCAGGCCCCCGCTGCGCCCTCCCCACCCCGATAGCCTCACCGGTCACGGAACGGCACGAGTTCTCTCCCACGAACTCCGCCACTCCCGCCCGAGTAGCTCAGTTGGCAGAGCAGCTGTCTTGTAAACAGCAGGTCGTCGGTTCGATTCCGACCTCGGGCTCTTCGGGTCGCGCCGTGCCCATGTGTTCCGGGGCTCCGGCAGCCGTGGCGGTCCACCAGGTGCCGCAACCACCGGTTGTCGCTGCCGGAACCGCGGCCCTACCGTCGGACCCATGGAGGGGACATCCGGCCGGGATCCGGGCCACAGGCCGCAGGGTCGTCGCCGTGGCCCCCGGACCGCGGTCGTTCTCGTGGTGGTGTTCGCGCTCGCGATGCTCGCAGTGGTGCTGACCCGGCCGGGCCCACCGGTCGACCGCTTCACGAACCTGCCCGAGGGCGGGCCCGAGGACGCGGGCCGGCTCACGGTCGCGTTGGACTCGGTGGATGCGCCGCTCGGCCAGTTGCAGGGTCGGGCGGTGCTCGAGCCAGGCCCCTCGCTGCCACCGGAGGGGGCCCGACTGTTCACCGACATCGGTGCGCTGCCGTCGCTGGAGGTGCGCCCCGATCGGCTCGCTCCCGAGACCTCGCTGAAGCTCGACGTCGACGCGGGCGACGTCGGGTCCTACCCGTTCGACTCGTACCGGGCCGAGGTGCAGTTCGTCCTGGTGCAGGGGGCGGACGCCACCCCGGCCGACGTCGGCGTGCGACCCACGCTCCCCCTCACCATCCGGGGCGTCGCCGCTGCCCCGGGGTTCGCGGTCCAGGAGCGGGTGGTCGAGCGTGACGGGTTGGGCGTCGTCGCGATCGAGGTGGAACGCAGGCGGAGCGTGGTGGCGTGGGTGGTGGCGATGATGGCGCTGTTCTGGCTGCTCGCCCTGTGCGCAGTGGGGGTGACCTCGCTGGTGGTGACCGGTCGGCGGGACTGGGAGTCGAGACACCTGGCCTGGCTGGGCGCCATGATCTTCGCCCTCGTGGCGTTCCGGAACACGGCCCCGGGCAGCCCGCCGATCGGGACGTTCCTCGACTTCCGTGCCTTCTTCCCCGCAGTGGCCCTCGTGGCGCTCAGCCTCGTCGCGCTGGTGGCCACGTTCCTGCTCCGGCCCCGGGACGAACTCGGCCTCTGAGCACCGCCCCGGGCCACGCCCGGGTGAGTGGCGTCGGTCGCGCCGGTTCTCATTCGCTCCTCACGTGCGTCTGACCGACCTCCGAGCGTAGGTACCGACCCTCGAACCGTGGTTGCCGACCGGTGGGTCACGCACCGACTCCCAACCTGCTGGCCGCGCCGACCGGGTCACATCGATGCGCAGGCGCAGCCACGACGTGGTGACCGGCATGTGCTCGAAGGGTCCTTGGCTGGAAGCGGTCGCGGCGGTGGGCCCGGATCCGCTGTCAGGGACACCCGGTAGCGTCCGACGGCGATGGACGACGCCGGCCCCCACCCAGAGGACGCCGACCCGACGGGCACCGATCTGTGGACGTCGCTCACGTCCTACGACCCGGCCTCGGTGGAACGGGGGGTCCGTTACGCAGCCGAGGGGCGGGCCGTCGTGGTGGACGCCGGCCGCGGCTGGGCCATCGGGGAGGTCCAGGGCACCCGGCCCGCCCCGTACCTCGTGGAGGTCACCTGGCAGGACGGCCCGCGGGGCCTGCGCATCTCGGACCACTGCGACTGCCCGCTCGGCGGCCGCTGCAAGCACGCCGTCGCGCTGATCCTCTCCGCGATGCGCCACCGGGCGCTGGGCCGCGCCACCGGCCCAGACCCCACCCCGTCGCCACCGGCCCCCGACTGGCGGCTCTCCCTCTCCGGGATCGACGACGCACCGGATCCGGAGGGCGGGGTCCCCCTGGCGCTCCAGCTGGGTGTCCGCACCTCGGTGGCCTCCCGCCACGCGCCGTCGCCGTCGGCCCAGGTGGTGATCCGGCCGATGCGGATGGGCACTCGGGGCCGGTGGATCCGGACCGGCGCCGACTGGCAGGACATCACCTCCGCCTACTCGGCCCGCACCGAGGACCTCGACCCCGGCCAACTCGCGGCCGTCCGGGCCATCGCTGCCGGCAACCCGGAGCTGCGTTGGCACCAGCAGGCCGGCGCGCAGCCCCTCGACCGGTTCGGCCCGGGCCTGTGGCCGGCCCTGCGCGACGCCCTCGGGGCCGGCGTCACGCTCGTCACCGATGCGCCCGACGGCACCGTCACCCTGGCCGACCCCCCCGGTGAGGTGCAGGTCGACCTCCGCGCCACCCCCGACGGCGGCGTGGCGGTCACCGCCGGCATCACCCACGAGGGGCGGCCGGTGGACCGGGCACCGGGCACGCACCACCTCGTCGGCCGCCCACCCACCGGCGTGGTCGTCCTCGACGGGCGCCACATCGACCTGGTCCCACTCGCCCGGCCCGTGCCCACCCCGATCGTGCCCCTGCTCGACGGCCGGGAACTGCTCGTGCCACCCGACGACCTCGACGAGTTCGCCGACGTGTACCAACCGCGGCTGGCCCGCTTCGCCACCGTCGGCTCCTCCGACGGATCGTTCACCGTCGAGCAGGCCGAGCTCGAGGCGATCGTGGCCGTGATCCGCCACGAGACGGTGGACGCGGCGTCGCTGCACTGGGTGGCCCGGTACCGCAGGGGCACACGCCGCAAGGACCACCCCCTGCTGTCGCCGTTGGGTGTGGGCCGCGACCGCGACGCGGAGCGGGCGCTCCTGACGGGGCTCGAACTGCCAACCGAGCTCCTGCCGGGCCTGGTCGACGTGGCGGGCCGCCCCGCGGACCTCACCGTCGGCGGCGTCGACACGGTGGTGCTGTTCGCCCAGGTGGTGCCGTGGCTCACCGAGCGCGGGCAGGTCACCGTGGAGGTGTCGGGCGACGCGCCCGCCCTTCGCCGCGCCACCGGCGACCCGCTGGTGGAGCTCGAGGTGCAGGACCGGCAGGACGGCGGCAACGACTGGTTCGACCTGTCCGTGCGGGTGAGCGTCGACGGGGAACCCGTCGAGTTCGCCCGCCTGTTCGCCGCGCTCAACCGCGACGAGCGGTACCTCGTGTTGGACAGCGGCACCTGGATCGACCTGGACCGCCCCGAGCTCGACCACCTCCGCCGGCTCATCGAGGAGGCCCGGGGACTCGGCGATCCCGAGCCGGGCTCCTCGGTGCGGGTCAGCCGCTTCCAGAGCAGCTGGTGGGACGAGCTCACCTCGCTCGGGGTGGTGGCCGCCCAGTCCCGCCGGTGGGAGGAGCAGGTCGCCCGGATCCGCCACCTCACGGCGCCCGAACCGGTGCCGGTGCCCGCCGGCCTCGCCGCCGAACTGCGCCACTACCAGCAGGAGGGCCTCGACTGGCTCGCGTTCCTCCACGCCAACGGCCTGGGCGGGGTGCTCGCGGATGACATGGGCCTCGGCAAGACCGTCCAGACCCTGGCCCTGTTCCTCCACGTGCTCGAACAGGACCCGGGCGCCCGCTTCCTCGTGGTGGCCCCCACGAGCGTGGTGGAGAACTGGCACCGGGAAGCACGGCGCTTCGCCCCCGGCGTGGCGGTGCGCACCATCAGGGAGACGAGTTCGCGCCGGGGCACCCCGCTCACCGCCGCAGCGGGCGACGCCCGGATCGTCGTCACCTCCTACGCGCTGTTCCGCCTCGACGTCGACGACTACGCGGCCCTCCGCTGGCACGCCCTCGTGCTCGACGAGGCCCAGTTCGTGAAGAACCACCAGAGCAAGGCCTACCGCTGCGCCCGCCGGCTCGAGGCGCCCATGAAGCTGGCGATCACCGGCACCCCGATCGAGAACGGCCTGATGGACCTGTGGTCGCTGCTGTCGATCACGGCGCCGGGCCTCTACCCCGACCCGAAGCGGTTCGACGAGGTGTACCGCAAGCCCATCGAGAGCGGCCGCGCCCCCGAACTGCTCGCCACCCTCCGGCGGCGGGTCGCCCCGCTGGTGCGGCGGCGCACCAAGGACGAGGTGCTCACCGACCTGCCCCCCAAGATCGAGCAGGTCGTGGAGATCGAACTGTCACCCCGCCACCAGCGCATCTACCAGGCGCAGCTCCAGCGACAGCGCCAGAAGGTGCTGGGCCTCGTCGCGAACGTGCAGGAGCACCGCTTCGAGATCCTGAAGTCGCTCACGATCCTGCGCCAGCTCAGCCTCGACCCGGCGCTGATCGACCCCGAGCACCACGACGTGGGCTCGGCCAAGCTCGACCGGCTCATGGACGACCTCACCCAGGTGGTGGCGGAGGGCCACAAGGCCCTCGTGTTCAGCCAGTTCACCCGCTACCTGAGCACCGTCCGCGACCGACTCGACGCCGCAGGCATCTCCCACAGCTACCTCGACGGGCGCACCCGCCACCGCGACCGGGCGATCGCCCGGTTCAAGGACGGCGACGACTCCGTGTTCGTGATCAGCCTCAAGGCCGGCGGCTTCGGCCTCAACCTCACCGAGGCCGACTACTGCTTCGTGCTCGACCCCTGGTGGAACCCCGCCACCGAGACCCAGGCCGTCGACCGGGCCCACCGCATCGGCCAGCGCAACGCGGTGATGGTCTACCGGTACGTGTCGGTCGGCACGATCGAGGAGAAGGTCATGGAACTGAAGGAGCGCAAGGCCGCCATCTTCGCCGGGGTCATGGACGGCGACGACGCGCTCTCCGGACCGCTCGACGCGGACGACATCCGGGCACTGCTCGACGTGGGCGACTGACCGTCGCGGTGCGGGTGCCTGCCGAGCAGCTCACCACCGGCAGCAAGGTCGCCCTGCGCCTGCACCTCGCCCTCTGATCGCCGGAACCCGTCACCCGGGCAGCAGACTGTGGAGGTGACGTTTCCCACCAGCACGCCGTCGCAGGAGGGGATCGACCCCGCGATCGTCCTCGACCTGCTCGACGCGATCGACGCGCACCCCGACATGGAACCGCACGGACTGATCGTCCAGCGTGGCGGCCGCCGGGTGCTCGAGGCCCACTGGCGTCCGCACCGCGCCGGGCAACCCCGGCTCGTCTACTCGTTGTCCAAGTCGTTCACCGGTGCCGCCCTCGGCCTCGCCGTGGGCGACGGGCTCCTGTCGCTCGACGACCCGGTGCTCGAGCACCTGCCCGAGGCCGGCGACGGTGTCGACGAGCGGACGGCGCGGATGCGGATCCGCCACATCGCGTCGATGGCCTCCGGCCACCAGGAGGAGACGCTGCTGCACGCGTTCCTCGCGGATCCCGACGACCTCGTCGGCGCCTTCCTGCGCCTCCCGCCCGAGCACGAGCCCGGCACCTGGTTCGCCTACAACCAGCCACCCGTGCTCGCGCTGGCCACCGTGCTGCAGCGACTCACCGGCCGACGCCTCGTGGAGCAGCTCCGCGACCGGGTGCTGCACCCCCTCGGCATCGGTGACCTGCGCTGGTACCAGTACCGGCCGGGTGTCGACCTCGGCTTCTCCGGCGTCTACACCGACCTCGACGCCGTCGCCCGGTTCGGCCAGTTCCACCTCGACGACGGCTGCATCGACGGGCGCCGCGTGCTGCCCGAGGGGTGGGTGGCGGAGGCGTCACGACCGCAGATCGACAACCCCCGGGAACCGCAGCCCGACTGGAGCCGCGGCTACGGGTTCCAGTTCTGGATGTGCCGCCACGGCTACCGGGGCGACGGCGCGTTCGGCCAGTACATGGTGGTGCTGCCCGAACAGGACACCGTCGTCGCCTTCTTCTCCACCACCGAGCCGATGCAGCCGTTCCTCGACCTGCTCTGGGACCTGCTCGTGCCGGCCGTCGAGCGCGGCTGCGACCCCGACCCCGACGGGGACCGCGCCGTGGCCGAGCGCGTCGCCGGGCTGCGACTCCCCACCGCCGCGGACCGGACCGGCACCGCAGCCGCCGGCACCGGCGCCGCACCCGCGGGTGGACGGTTCGTCCGGGCCGAGCACGGCTCCGGCCACCACACCATCACCGAGGTCCTCGTCGAGGACGGGCGCCTCCACCTCCACGAGGGCGACCAGGTGCTGCAGGTGCCCCTCGCCGGCGACTGGGTGGACGTGGCCGACCATCCGATCGCGGCGAGCGCGGCGGTGGGCGACGACGGCGCGCTCACCGTCGACCTCGCCATGCTGGCCACGCCGCACCGCCTGGAACTCACCACCGACCCGGCCACCGGCACGTTCCGCGCGCTCTGGCCGCTCCCACCGCTGTTCGGCCTCGGCCTCGAGGCCGAACTCGGCCGCATGCGCCCGCCGTCCACCTGAGGGGCGACCGACCGGAGAGTGGTGCCGCAGCATGGGTCGTCGTTGCGTCGGACGCACCACGAACCCCGATCCCGCCGTTCGTGCCTCGGGCGACTCAGCGGAGGCAGCCGGCCAGGAATCTCTCCGTCGGCGGCGTGACCAGCCGCTCGCCGGGCACGCCGAGCTGTCGGTTCACCTCCGCGTGGGAGTACGGATTGGCGTCCAGGACCTCCGCCCGACCACCTCCGGCCTGCACCGTTGCCGCGAACTCCTCCGCGACGACCTGCCGCCGGGGCAGTCCCCGGGTCACGAGGAGGAACGCCGGCACGTCGCCGGGCTTCGTGCGCACCTGAACGGTGGGCGACGCATCCGCGAGCGTCACCGGGTCCTGGCCGAACGCCGTGGCGTAGATGCCGTCCTCGTCGTCGGCGAGCCCGTCGGTGAGGTCGTAGGCCGCGCTGTCGAGGCTCACCACGCAACGCACCGCCGTGCGGTCACGTCCCGTCGCACCGAGCAGGGCCGGATTGGTGCCGACGATCGACACCAACTGCGCGCCCGCGGAGTGTCCGACCAGCACCACCTTCGACGGGTCGATCCCCAGCGCCGGAGCGTCCGTGAGGACACGGTCCACCGCCGCGGCCACGTCGCGCCCGAAGTCCGGCCAGCGGACGTCGTTGTCCGGGGTCGCCAACCGGTAGTTCACGGAGACGAGGACCGCACCGAGGCGACCCGCCCACTCGACCTTCGTGTCGATCGCCGCTCCGCGCTTGTCGCCGGTGCGCCACCCGCCCCCGTGCACCCAGATGATCGCCGGGCATCCCGTCGCGCCGGGTCGGCGGTGGACGTCCATGCTCAGCAGGTCGGGATCCACACCGTCGATCCGGTCGTAGGCCACGGTGTCCGGCCCCTCCAGCCGCCCGGTGCACGCCGTGGATCCCGTCGGCGCCGCGGCCGGCCCGCCTCGTGGCCGGACCTGGTTCGTGCTGCACGACACCGCGAGCACGGCGACGGTGAGGGCCACCACCACCGTGGTCAGGCGCTGGCCGGGAGCCGGTTCCGTCATGCGGTCACGGTGACGCCGTCGTGTGAGGGTTCCGTGAGCACACCGTGAGGATCCGACGACCGACACCGGTCCGGGACGGGGAGCTGCCGTGCTGCTCGTGACCCGGCTCGGCGCCCGATCCGGCCTGAGCGCCGGACGTGGAGCAGGATCAGGGTCATGACCTCGGCCGTCCTCGACGCGCTCCACGCCGCCGTGCCACGGGACTCGGTGGTGACCGACCCGGACGTCGTCGAGTCGTACCGCCACGACCGCGCCATGACCATCAGCCCGGGCCACCCGATCGCCCTGGTGCGGGCGGGTTCCACCGCCGAGGTACGGGCCACCCTCGAGGTGGCGTCTCGGTTCGGGGTCCCCGTGGTCACCCGCGGCGCGGGCACGGGCCTGTCGGGCGGGTCCAGCGCGGTCGACGGGTGCATCACGCTCTCCACCGAGCGGATGCGGGCGGTCCGGATCGACCGGGCCGGCATGCAGGCCGTGGTGCAACCGGGACTGCTCAACGCCGAACTCAAGGCGGCGGCCCGTGCCGAGGGGCTGTGGTACCCACCCGACCCGTCGTCGTACGAGATCTGTTCGATCGGCGGCAACCTCGCCACCAACGCCGGCGGCCTGTGCTGCGTGAAGTACGGGGTCACCACCGACTACGTCCTCGGCCTCGAGGTGGTGCTCGCCGACGGCCGCACCCTGCGCCTCGGCGGCAGCACCGTGAAGAACGTCGCCGGCTACGACCTGAAGCGGTTGTTCATCGGCTCCGAGGGCACGCTCGGGGTGATCACGGAGGCGACCCTCGCCCTGCGGCCCGTCCCGCCCGTCCCCACCACCATCGCCGCCACCTTCCCCGACGCGGTGCGCGCCGGGGAGGCGGTGGCCGCCATCACCGCCTCGCTCCGGCCCAGCGCCCTGGAGCTGATGGACGCCGCGGCGATCGACGCCGTGCAGCGGGTCACCCCCATGGGCTTCGGGAGCGAGGTGGGCGCCCTCCTCATCGCGCAGACCGACGCGGATCCCGCCGAGGCCGACGTGGTGGCGGAGCACTGCCGGGCCGCGGGCGCGGCGGACGTGGTGGTGAGCGACGACGAGGTGGAGGGCGAACTCCTCATGGGCGCCCGGCGACGCGCCATCACCTGCGTGGAACGCCTCGGCGCCGTGCTCATCGAGGACGTCGGCGTCCCGGTGCCCCGCGTGCCCGAGCTGATCGCCGCGGTGGCCGACGTGGCCGCCCGGCGCCGCACGCTCGTGCCGGTGATCGGCCATGCGGGGGATGGCAACCTCCACCCCCTCGTCACCTTCGACCCGACCGACCACGCGGCCCGGGACCGGGCCGAGGTGGCCTTCGACGAAATCATGGACGCCGCACTCGACCTCGGCGGCACGGTCACCGGAGAGCACGGCATCGGCTCGCTCAAGGCACGCCAGCTCGGCCGGCAGCTCGGCGACGACGTCATGGAGCTCACCCGCACCGTCAAGGCCGCGCTGGACCCGGCCGGCATCCTCAATCCGGGGAAGTGGATCTGAGCATCTCGTCGGCGGTCCGCCGGGCCAGCAGCCCGAACAGCGCGCCGAGGATCCAACCGGCCGCCACGTCGGATCCGTGGTGCACCCCCACGTGCACCCGGCTGACGCCGATCCCCACGGCGAGCGCACCGTAGGCCGGTGCGAGCGGGCTGCCGTCGGACAGCAGTACCGCCATCGTCGCCGCGGAGGCGGCGTGGCCGCTCGGGAAGCTGGTGTCGGTGGGGCGCCGGAGGTCGTGGGCGTGCACACGTCCTGCCATCGCCGCCGGACGGGGCCGGCGCACCAGCCGCTTGATGCCGAGGTTGACGACGGCCGACTCGAGCCCCAACCAGACGACGGCGTGCAGGAACCTCGCCACGGGCCGGTCGCGCCGCACGGCCTCGAGCGCCGCGGCCGCGATCCACACCCGGCCGTCGTCACCCACCTGCGACAGCAGGTACATCGCCCGGTCCACGGCCGGTTCCGTCCGTACCCGGGCCACCAGGGCGTCGGCGGCGGCGTCGAAGGCCTGCACGGCCACAGTCTGCGCACGGGAATGCCCTGGGGGTGAACTCCGCCGACCGGACCCGCCCGCCGCCTCAGGGCCTACAGTTCCACCCCATGGGTCGGTTGCGGATCTGGGTCCCGTTGGTGCTGGCGGCGTGCGCAGTGGCCGCAGCGTGTGCGGCACCCCCGGCAGGGCCCACCCCCACCCGCCTCGACATCACGGCGCAACGCACCATCTGCGGCGGCACCATCCCGCCGCCGGGTCAGCCGTTCTGTCGCACGGGCCCGTCGTCCCGACCGCTCGAGGTCCGCTCCGGGCGCACGGTGGTGGCCACCGGCACCAGCGGCGCCGACGGGCGCCTCGTTCTCGACGTCCCGGCCGGTCGCCTGACCGTGGCGGTCACCGACGCCCAGCCGTACGAGTCGTGCGACACGCCCACCGTGACCGCCGCGGCGGAGGCCACCACACCGGTCACCCAGACGTGCACGATCAACGCCCCGTGACCCCGATCCGACGACCGGGCCACCGACCGCGACGCCGGACCGTCGTCCTGCTCGCCGGGTCGCTCGCAGTGGCGTGCCTCCTGGCCGGCGCCTGCGCCGACGGGGAGGACCGGGCGTCGGCCGGCTCGTCGGACACCGCCCCCTCCACCACGACCAGCCCCACCACGACCGGCACCGTCGACCCGGCCGTCTTCGCCGAGGTCGACGCCAAGCTCCGCGAACAGGTGCAGGCCAACGGGCTCAACGGCGCGGGCCTGGTGATCGTCGACCGCGACCGCGGCCGCATCCACGAGACCTACGTGGGCGACGCCGGACCCGACCGGGTGAGCCTCATCGCCTCGTCGTCGAAGATGCTCACCGCCGGGGTGCTCATGCGCCTCGACGACCAGGGCGTGCTCGACGTGGACGCCCCGGTGGCGGAGGTGGCGCCGTGGGGAGCCGCGCACCCCGAGGTCACCCCGGCCCAGCTGATGTCGAACAGCTCCGGCCTCCCCGGTCTCGAGGACGGCCTGAAGATCCCCGACTACCTCTGCCAGTACCTCGCCGCCGGGACGTTGCAGCAGTGCGCCGAGCAGGTGTTCTCCACCGCCCAGGACGACGCCCAGGTCATCCCGCCCGACACGAAGTTCCGCTACGGCGGGGCCCAGTGGCAGGTGGCCGGCGCCGTGGCGGAGATCGCCAGCGGGAAGTCGTGGGCCGAGCTCGTGCGCGACACCTACGTGACCCCGTGCGGCACCGACTCGCTCGCCTACAACAACCACTTCGCCCGGATGAGCGGCGCCAAGGGCACCTACAGCTACCCCGCCGCGTTCAACGCCGATCCCGGCACCCTCGGCCCCACCGACAACCCCAACATGGAGGGCGGCGCCTACGTGAACCCCCGCGACTACGCGGAGCTGCTGCTCATGCAGCTCCGCGACGGCAGGTGCGGCGACGAGCGCGTGCTCTCGCCCGATGCGGTGCGGCGGGTCCGGGCCGACCGGATCGGGGAGGTCTACGGCGGCAGCACCGGGGGCCGGCCCGAGGGCTACGGCCTGGGCTGGTGGGTGGACCGCCGGGAGCAGGGCCTCGTGGAGGACGGCGGCGCCTACGGCACCGAACCCTGGATCGACCGCGGGCGCGGCTACGCCGCGTACCTGGTGATCGAGGACACCTCCCCGGTCGGCTCGAAGATGGCCCGGGAGCTCCGCCCGCTGGTCGAGCGGGCCGTGACGGCCTCGCGCTGATGCGCTGGACGGTCCACGGCGAGCAGGTCATCTACGACAGCGACTGGGTCCGCCTGTCGCTGGTGGACGTGGAGGTCCCCGACTCGCACCGCTTCGACCACCACGTCGTCCGCCTCCCCCGCCACGCCGCCGGCGTGGTGGTGCACGACCCCGACCGCGGCGTGCTGCTGCTGTGGCGGCACCGCTTCATCACCGACACGTGGGGCTGGGAGGTGCCCGCCGGCGGCCTCGACGAGGGCGAGACCCCGGAGGCGGGCGGCCGGCGGGAGGCCCGGGAGGAGACCGGCTGGGAACCCGGGCCGCTCGAGCTCCTCTGCACCTACCACCCCTCGAACGGGCTGACCGACCAGACGTTCCACCTGTTCCTCGCCCACGGCGCCGATCACGTCGGCGACCCGGAGGACCCGTCGGAGTCGGAACGCATCGAGTGGGTCCCCCTCGATGACGTCCGCGCCCACATCCGCGACGGCCTGGTCACCGACGGCCTGTCGCTCACCGCGCTCACCTACGCGTTGGCCACCGGCGCGCTCTCCTGACGGCGCCGGTACCGTCGGGGAGTGCCCCCGACGACCAGCGGAACGGACCCGGCGTCGCGGCCCACCGGCGAACTCGTCGAGCGGTCCCGCAACGACCTCCGTGACCTCGTCCGCCACCTGCACGTCACCCCGTGGACCGTGGCGGCCGGAGCGGTCGCGATCGTGGCGGTGGAGGTCCTGGTGCTCTGGACCAGCCACCTCTTCGACGACATCTCGAAGCAGGGCACCTTCGGATGGTGGTGGGTGCTCGTGGCGATCGCGGTGATCCCGCTCATGTGGGTGGGCTACGCCGTCTCCCTCGCCGCGGCAGCGGAGTGGACCCCACCGTTCGCCCGCACCGTGCAGCTCGAGGTCGCCGAGGCCCTCACACAGGTGGTCACCCCGATGGGCACCGGGAGCCTGACGCTCAGCATCCGGTTCCTCACCCGGATCGGGATGGACTCCTCCGAGGCCGCCGGCGCGAGTGGGCTGAGCAGCTTCCTCACGACGGCGGGCTCCACCATCGTCCTCCCCGTGGCCGCAGCGGTGGCGGCGTCCTCGCTCGACACGGCCGCGCTCCGACAGGACGTGCCGAGCAGCTTCTGGCTGATCGTCCTGGGGGTGCTGGTGCTGGCCGTGGGCACCACCGTGGCGGTGCGGGCACCCACGCTCCGCAAGGACGCGGCTCGCTGGCTCGGCCGCACCGGCCACTTCATGCGCAGCGTGGTGGCGCACCCGAGCACCGCCCTGGTCGTCGTCGCCGGAGAACTCGTGACCATCGCCGCGCAGGTGGCGTGCGCCGCGTTCCTGCTCGCCGCCGTGGGGGCACCGGTGAACCTGGCCGCCCTGGTGGTGATCACCCAGCTCGCCGGTGCGGCGTCGAGCGTGGTGCCCGTCCCGGGGGGCCTCGGCGCCCCGGAGGCGGTGCTGATCGCCGGCATGACCTCCGTGGGTGTCCCCCACGAGGCGGCGATCGTCGCGTCACTCCTCTACCGCATGCTCACGTACTGGTTCCCGATGGTCCCCGGCGCCGCAGCCCTCTACGACCTGTTCCGCCGGAACTACGTCTGAACCCCGGCCACCTCGATCTGGTCACGGCGATCGGGTCCGGTGCGTTCGGGTCCGGTGCGTTCGGGTCCGTTGCGTTCGGGTCCGTTGCGTCGAGGTGCCCGGGATCAGGTCACCGCGGCGAGGACCGCGGTGGCCAGCGCCACGAACTCGGCCCGTTCGGCCGGGTCGAGCGCGGCGAGGTCCCGGCCGAACGCCTCGTCGGTGGCCGACTCGGCACGGTCCCAGGCGGCACGGTCGTCCTCGGTGGGTTCGGGCCGCGGCTCCGGCCACCCGAAGATGTCGGCCATGAACGGCGTCTTCACCATGAACGCCAGCACCGGGTCCACGCCCTCGGCCCGCACCGCCGCCACGTGGCGGGAGAAGCGCAGTTCCCGGAGGCCGTTCATACGGTGCACCACCAACGCCCTCGGCTCGGTGGGCTCCGGCAGCTCGCGCCAGCCGGCGAAGAGGGGGGCGCCCGTGGCGTCGGCCGCGGCCACCACCTTGCCGGCCAGTTCGGCCAGCCGGGCGTAGTCGGGTGCTCCGGCGTCCGGGTCGCCGGCGGGCAGGTGCTCGGCCGACCACGTCGCCGCCGCCCCGGCGAAACGGGTCGCGGCGTCGGCCCGAGACTCCACCGAGGCCGCCTGCTCCCAGCCGGCGCGCACGGTCTCGTCGGGGAAGAACACGAACGCCTCGATCACCTCGGCCACGTTCACGTCGCCGAGCACGCCGCCGCGGCCGCCGAAGTAGAACGCGAGGCCCTCGTAGCCCGCGCCGGCGGCCGCCACGTAGGTGTTCATGTCGAGCATGAAGCCGGACGTGAGGTTGCCGACCGCCGCAGCGGTGGCCCGGGCGGTGTCGGTCGGGGAGGGTTCGGTCTCGGTCATGGCCCGACGCTAGGCGCGGGCGCTACGCCACCGCGTCGTCGCCCTCGTCCTCCTCGCGGAGCCGGACCGGACCGAAGCAACCGGACCGGATGCCGACCTTGCCGTCGTAGAAGGCGCGGATCACGTCCATGTCGGCCCGCAGGTCGCCGGTGGGTCGGACCACGATCCCGAACCCGCCGGTGCGGGAGGGACGGTCCACGAAGCAGCACAGGATCGGCACGTCGGCCGCCTGGGCGATCCGGTAGAAGCCCGACTTCCAGTACTCGGTCCGGCTCCGCGTGCCCTCGGCCGGCACCACGAGGACCAACTGGTCGCGCTGTGCGAACTCGGCCGCGAGGGCCGCCACCAGACCGCCCGGGGCGGAGCGGTCCACCGGCACTCCGCCGAGCGCCCGCATGAGCGGGCCGGCCGGGCCGCGGAACATCTGGTGCTTCCCCAGCCACCGGATCGGCACGCCGCTCACCCGGGCCATCGCCAACGTGAGTGGGAAGTCCCAGTTGCTCGTGTGGGGCGCTGCGATCACCACGCAACGGTCGGGCACCTCGCCGGTGGGCGGCACCACCTTCCACCGCCAGAGGAGGAGGAAGAACCGGGCGAGCAGCGTGAGCACCGGGGGACCCTACCGGTCACCGGCTCATGTGCGCCGTCGGGCCACCTCGTAACAGGCCACGGCGCCGGCGCTCGCCACGTTCAGCGACGCCAACCTGCCGTGCAGCGGGATCGAGGCGAGCAGGTCGCAGCGCTGGCGCACGAGCCGGCCCAGGCCCCGACCCTCGGCGCCGAGGACCAGACAGACGGCGTCGCCCGCCAGTTCGAGGTCGTGGATCGCGGTGTCGCCGCCCGCGTCGAGGCCCACCACCCACACCTCGGCGGCGCGCAGCTGCTCGATCGCGGTCGGAAGGCCGCCCACCAGGGCCATCGGGAGGTACTCCACCGCACCGGCCGCCGCCTTGGTGACGGTGGGGGTGACGTGCACGGCACGGTGCTTGGGCAGCACCACCCCCGTCACGCCCGCGCACTCGGCGATGCGCAGGAGCGCCCCGAGGTTGCCCGGGTCGGTCACCCCGTCCACCGCCAGGAGGAACGGCGGCCGGCCGTCGACCGGTCGGCACAGGTCCTCCAGCGTGGACTCGGGCAGCTCCGCGGCGCGGGCCACCACGCCCTGGGGCGCGTCGGTGCGGCTCAGGGAGTCGAGCCGGCTCCGGCTCACCTCGGTGACCGGCACCCGCAACTCACCGGCGAGGTCGACGATGTCGGCGACGATGTCGGCCCGGTCCACCTCGGTGGAGAGCAGCACCTCGTAGACCTTGCGGGTACCGGCGAGCAGGAGCTCGCGCACGGCCTGACGACCCTCCACCTGGGTGCCGCCGAGGCCCCGCTCCTTCGGTGCCGTGGTCCGCCCGGCGACCGGCGCCGGCCGCGACGGCCGACGGGACGACGAGCGGGCAGGAGGACGGGCGGGGCCGCGCGAGGCCGGCGCACGCGA
>CAIPVR010000102.1 GCA_903868545.1 uncultured Actinomycetes bacterium | reverse complement strand
CGTCGCGGGGCACACCCCGCTGCGGTCCCCGGCGACGCGCGGCACGACCACCGGCGTGCGACGGGCGCGGCCCACCGGTGCCACCCGGACCGCGCGCACCACCACGGCCGGCACGCGGCGGCGACACCGGGCACACCCGTGCATGCGACCCCACGTCCGCGGACGACGGCGCAGGGCGAGCGGCACAGCGGACGGGCCGACGGCCCGGCGGGCCGGTCCCGGCCCCCGGGAGCACCGCGTGGGCGCTCGACCCCGGGCCGGCTCAGATGGTGGTGGACGCTGGGACGCCTCCCACCAGGTGGTGTCGGAGGGGGGACTTGAACCCCCACGCCCTTGCGGGCACTAGCCCCTCAAGCTAGCGCGTCTGCCAATTCCGCCACTCCGACGTGACCCCACCCGGAGGGCGGGGCAGCCCGGCACACTAGCGCGCCCACCCGGGACGCTCCGCATCCGCCACCCTCACGAGTCAGGGCCACCGAACACCCAGCGGCCGGGGGCGAGTTCGAGCACGACGACCTCCCCCATGTCCTCGTCGACCTCGGCGTCGACGTCCCACGAGTACTTGTCGCGGAACGCCGCCACCACGTCACCGGGGACGGGGCGGGGCACCTCACGGACGGAGCACTCGGCCACCACCGGGCGATCGCCGTCCTCGAGGGCCACCGTCGCCCGACCCTGCGCACGGACGTTGGCCACCTTCACCGACCTCGCACCGGTGCCCACCCAGAACGACCCGCGCACGAACACGAACCACACCGGCACCAGGTGGGGCCGACCGTCGGGCCGCACGGTCGCCATCCAGACGTTCTGCTCCGTGGCCAGCCGCGACGTCATGGCCGAACCGTAGGTCCCGGTCGGGGACGTCTGCCCCCGGCCGACGCGGCCCGGGCTCAGATGTTCAACGCCGGCGGCACCGACTGGAGCCGCATCACGTCCACTGCCGCCTGCACCACGTGCGGGTCCGGGGCGTGCGCGACCTTCTTGTCCTTGTGCTCGTAGTCGAGCGTGTGCACCACGTGGCGGATCGATTCGAGCCGGGCGCGCTTCTTCTCGTTGGAGTTGACGACGATCCACGGCGCCGTGGGGCTGTCGCAGTGGATCAGCACTGCGTCGCGGGCCCGTGTGTAGTCGTCCCACTTGTCGAGCGACGCCTCGTCGACCGGGGAGAACTTCCACTGGCGCAGCGGGTCCTTCTTCCGCTTGTCGAAGCGCTTGAGCTGGTTCTCCCGGCTGACCGAGAACCACAGCTTGAACAGGTGGATCCCCGACTCCACGAGGCTGCGCTCGAACCCGGGGGCCTGGCGGAAGAACTCGCCGTACTCCTGCGGGGAGCAGAACCCCATCACGATCTCCACGCCGGCGCGGTTGTACCAGGAGCGGTCGAAGAGCACGATCTCGCCCGCAGTGGGTAGGTGCTCGACGTAGCGCTGGAAGTACCACTGCCCCCGTTCGGTGTCGTTCGGCTTGGGGAGCGCCACGGTTCGGGCGCCGCGGGGGTTGAGGTTCTCGGTGAAGCGGCGGATCGACCCGCCCTTGCCGGCGGCGTCACGACCCTCGAAGAGGATCACGACCTTCTCGCCCGATTCCTTCACGTACCGCTGCAGCTTGAGCAGCTCGATCTGCAGCAGCCGCAGTTCGTCGAGGTACTCGGTCTCCGGGATCTTCGACGGATGCGGAGGCAGGTCCTCCATGTGGGCGATGGTCAGCTCGTTCAGCGGGATCTCGTCGGTGTGCGACATGGCCGTTCCACCCTATCCACCGGCGCCCCCCGCCCGACCACGGCCCCTCCGGCAGGGTCGCCGTCGCTTCAGGCGGGAACGCGGCCGGCGGCGAGCGACACCAGACGGTCGAGGGTCCGCCGGGTCAGCCGCGGACGACGTGCCGCTGGCGAGGCACCCACCGCGTGCACGGGCAGGCGCACCTTCAGCACGCGTGGCCGGATCCGGAACTCCACCGGTGGGTCCAGCGTGACGGCCTCACCGTCCAGACCGGCCGCCACCGGCGCGTCGGAACTCACCACGAACCGCGGCGTGGACCAGCGCTGGATCCGCAACGGGTCGAGGGCACCGCCGCGGAACACCGCCACCACACCCAGTCGGCCGTCCTTCAGCGACGGGCGGCTGCCGAAGCCCGGACGGGGCGAGATCTCGTACTCGTTGTTCGACACGTGCAGGACGATGGCGGAGTCATGCGTGGCGGCGTCACCGTCACTGAAGCGCAGGTCGAGGGGCTCGGCCTCGGGGCCGATCAGGTCGGGCAGCTTGCCGAGCGCCGTGCCCAGCTTGCGGTCGCGGTACTGCTCGTCGGCCACGACCTCGCCGTAGACGCCG
>CAIPVR010000101.1 GCA_903868545.1 uncultured Actinomycetes bacterium | reverse complement strand
GGGGGAGGGGGAGGGGGTCAGGCGTCGAGGTGGCCGTCGGTGATGTGCAGCGACCGGTCGGCGTAGTGGACGATCCGCTCGTCGTGGGTCACGACGATCGCAGCGGTCCCCCGCGACTTCATCTCGGAGCGGATCAGCTCCATCACCTGCTCCCCGAGCTTGGTGTCGAGCGCACTGGTCGGCTCGTCGAAGAGCACCAGTTCGGGCTCGTT
The DNA here is from genome assembly GCA_903868545.1 of uncultured Actinomycetes bacterium. GTDB lineage: Bacteria > Actinomycetota > Acidimicrobiia > Acidimicrobiales > Microtrichaceae > CAIPVR01. The sequence goes on along the minus strand of CAIPVR010000101.1, from coordinate 2,886 downwards.
CATCAGCGCCCGGCCGATCGCCACCCGTTGGCGCTGGCCACCCGACAGCTGACCGGGAAGGTTGTTGCGGCGGTCCGCGAGGCCGAGTTCCTCGAGCAGCTGGTCGGCCCGGTCGCGGGCCGCCCGCCCGGTGCGCCGGCCCAGTTCATCCACCACCAGCAGGTTCTCCCGGGCGGTCAGGAACGGCACCAGGTTCACCGCCTGGAACACGAAGCCCACGGCCTCCTGACGGAACCTCGACAGCTGCTTCGACGAGTAGCCGGTGATGTCGCGGCCGCCCACCGTCACGGTGCCGGACGTGGCCGACAGCAGGCCACCGGCGATCGAGCACAGGGTGGTCTTGCCAGAGCCCGACGGGCCGAGCAGCGCCACGATCTCGTCGGGTGCCACGGTGATCGACGCGTGGTCGAGCGCCACGACCTCCTCGTCGCCCACCTCGTAGACCTTGCGCACGGCCTCCATCCGCAGGGCCGGCGAGGCGGCGGCGCCGGAGACGGCGGCGGCGCCGGCCGGGTTGGCGGCGGGCACGACGGAACCGGAGGCGGGAACGGTGTCGGTCACGAGGAACTCCCGATGGCGGAGGCCGGGTCGATGCGGAGCACCCGGCGGAGCGAGAAGGCGCAGCCGACGACGGCGGCGACCAGGAGGAACAGGACGCTGCTGAGCACGCGACCGGGCAGCAGGGTGTACGGGATCGTCCCGGGAGGGATGACCACGTCGAGGAACAGGGCGAGGGCGGAGCCGACGGCGGCGGCGATCGCGGTGACCACCACCGCCTGGAGGACCACCCCGCCGAAGAGCCGGCCGGAGGTGGCGCCCACCGCCTTGAGCACGCCGTACAGACCGGTGCGTTCCACGGTGAGCAGGGCGAAGAACAGCGCGACCACCACCACGGCGATCACCAGCGTCACCCCGATGATCTGGTTGAACGTGCTGCGCTGTTCCTTCACACCGGGGATGGCCTCCACCGCGTCGGCGAGCGTGAGCGAGGAGGTGGCGCCGTCGGTGGCCCGGTCGATCGACGCGGCGAGCGCCGCTGGCGACGTGCCGGGTGCGGCGCGCACCACGAGCGCCTGGAAGGTGTCGGGTCCGAGGGCGGCGCCCGGACGGTTGGTGTTGACCACCTCACGCCAAGTGGCCGCCGTGGCCCACAGGGTGCCCTGGCCGTTGTACGCGAGGCCGTCCACCCAGCCGACCACCTTCACGGGTGTGCGGGCCGGACCGAGCCGCAGCGTCGCGCCCACCCTCACGCCGGACGGCTCGAGGGACCGATCGGCGTAGGCCTCGCCCTCGGCGGGTGGCGCCGGCACCCTCTCGGGCGGGAGTTGGTAACCGAACAGGGCCACGTCGGCGAGGTCCCTCGGGCCGTTGCCGGGGACCCGGGCACCGAGCTGGGCCACACCGAGGCCCCCCACCTCGCCCACACCCGGCGCTGCGGCCACACGGGCAACGGTGGCGGCGTCGAGGCGGGAGCGGAGGAACGAGTTCTCGGACGTGGCGGAGGTGACCACGACGTCGCCGCGCTGGGCGGCGAGGGCGGAGGTGGAGCCGCCGAGGAGGCCGTCGAGCAGGCCGCCGAGCAGCAGCAACAAGGTGGCCAGCAGGGTGAGGATCACCGTGGCGGTGACGAACCGCCCGGGGCGGCGACGGAGTTCGGTGACGGCGACGTTCATCGGCCCGGGCCCCTCACGACCCCACCCCGGCGCCGGTGGTGGCGCGGATGGGGTCGATGCGCAGCACCCGACGCGCCGAGAACCACGCGCTCACGAACCCGAGGGCGAGCAGCAGTGCCGACCAGAACGCCACCGCCCCGGGCTGGAAGCTCAGCGGGATGTCGCCGAGACGGGCCGAGGACACGGGGAGGTAGAGCAGCACACCGAAGCCGATGCCCACCACCAGCACCACCCCCACCTGCACCATCAGGGAGCGCACCAGACGCCCCGCCGGCGCGCCGACGGCGCGCAGCAACGTGAGTGAGTTGGCCTTCTGCAGGGTGATGATCAGGAAGAACAGGCCGGTCACGAGCGGCACCACCAGGCCGTAGAGCAGGAAGATGATCCGGAACGACTGCTGGATCTGCTCCACCCCCGGTGTGGTGGCCACCGCCTCGGCGCGCGTCACGGCGTCGGCGTCGGCCGCCGCGTCGTCGACGGCGCGGACGAGCCCGGCGTCGCTGGTGCCGGTGGCGGGCTCGAGCGCCATGGCGTTCGGGAGCACGCCCCGCGCGTCGGGGTTGGCGGCCCGGACGGCCTGCTCGAACGTGCCGTAGGTGGTGAACAGGGTGGGCGACGCCTGGTAGCCGATCTCCGAGGCGGTCCCCACGATGCGGATGTCGAGCCCACCCGGCTCCACCCGCACGGTGTCGCCGAGGGCGAATCCCGACGGCGAGGTGTCGAGGGCGACGGCCTCCCCCGTCGCGGCAGGCAACCGGCCCGAGCGCAGGGTGGTGGGCGAACCGAGACCCTCCTCCTCGTAACCGATGACCGCGGCGCTGGTGATGGCGCCGTCCGCCGTGACCGTGAAGGTTCCCTGGCCGAGGCGGCCGGCCCGGCCGACCCCCTCCGCCCCGCGGATCTGTGCCTCCACCGGCGGGGTGATCACGCTGCCCTGGAGGTTGCGCCGGCCGTCGACGCTGTAGACGAGCACCGGGGCCGACTGGTTCTCGAGGGCGCCCACGAAGCTGGTGATGAGCCCGCTCTGCAGCGTCTGCTGGAACAGGATCAGGAAGACGAGCAGGCCGACCGAGGCCATGAGCAGACCGAATCGCACCACGGCGCGCCGCATCTCCCGGAAGGCGAGGAACACGATGTGCTCAAGCGCGCCGGGCCGCGGATTGTTCCCGCCGCAGCCATGACCGGGTGACCCGGCAGGGACCGGAACCTCCGG
>CAIPVR010000100.1 GCA_903868545.1 uncultured Actinomycetes bacterium | reverse complement strand
TCGCACGGTGCCGGGCACAACCGCCCGGTGAACTCGGGGAAGTTGTTGGTGGCGTGCAGCCGGTCGATGGCGTCACGCCAGCGACCCTTGTACGTGAGGTCGTTCCAGTCGGGGATGAGGTTCCCGAGCGGGCAGCCGTTGTTGCAGAACGGGATGCCGCAGTCCATGCACCGGCTGGCCTGGGTACGGAGGTCGTCCGCGGGGAACTCCTCGTAGACCTCCTTCCAGTCGAGCAGTCGCACCGGCACCGGCCGTCGCGACGGCAGCTCACGGTCGTGCTTGAGGAACCCCTTCACGTCACCCATGTCAGATCAGGCTCGCTTCCATCACGGCGGCCACCGGGTCGCGGCCCTCGGCCTCGGCCCGACGCGTCGCCTCCAGCACCCGCTTGAAATCGTTGGGCATCACCTTGCGGAACGCGCCCACCGCGTCGTCCCAGTCGCCGAGCAGCCGCTCGGCCACGGCGGAACCCGTCTCGTCGCGGTGGCGGGCCACCAGCGCCTTCACGAACTCCACGTCCTCGGCCTCGAGGGCCTCGAGGGACACCATCTCGTAGTTCACCCGTCCCGGGAACTCGTCGTGGGGGTCGTACACGTAGGCGATCCCGCCGGACATGCCGGCACCGAAGTTGCGTCCGGTCGGCCCGAGGACCACCACCCGGCCACCCGTCATGTACTCGCATCCGTGGTCGCCCACGCCCTCCACCACTGCGGTGGCACCGGAATTCCGGACGCAGAACCGCTCGCCCACGACGCCGCGGAGGAAGACCTCGCCGCCGGTGGCGCCGTAGAGGATCACGTTGCCGGCGATGATGTTGTCCTCGGCCACGAAGCCCTCCGGGGCGGTGGCCGGTGGCCGCACCACGATCCGGCCACCGGACAGACCCTTGCCCACGTAGTCATTCGCGTCACCGGCGAGGCGCATGGTCACGCCCCTCGGGACGAAGGCACCGAAGCTGTTGCCGGCCGAACCCTCGAAATCGACCACGATGGTGTCGTCGGGCAGTCCGGCGCCACCGTGGCGCTTGGAGATCTCGTTGCCCAGCATCGTGCCGACCGTGCGGTTCACGTTGCGGATCGGCAGCTGCAGGTGCACCGGGGCCCCGGTGTCGATCGCCGCGGCGCACTCGTCGATGAGCACCTGGTCGAGGGCCCGGTCCAGGCCGTGGTCCTGGCTGCGGGTGTGGTGGAGGTGGTCCTCGGCCCACGGTTCCACCACGTGGAGGATCGGTGACAGGTCGAGCCCGCGGGCCTTCCAGTGGTCCAGCGCCGCAGCCACGTCGAGCAGCTCGGCGTGGCCCACGGCCTCCTCGAGGCTGCGGAAGCCGAGCGCGGCGAGGAGTTCGCGGACCTCCTCGGCGATGAACAGCATGAAGTTCTCGACGAACTCCGGCTCGCCCGAGTAGCGGGCCCGCAGCTCCGGGTTCTGGGTGGCGATGCCGACCGGACACGTGTCGAGGTGGCAGACCCGCATCATGATGCAGCCGGACACCACGAGCGGCGCCGTGGCGAAGCCGAACTCCTCGGCCCCCAGGAGTGCGGCCACCACCACGTCGCGGCCCGTCTTCAGCTGCCCGTCGACCTGCACGACGATCCGGTCGCGCAGGCCGTTGAGGACCAGGGTCTGCTGGGTCTCGGCGAGGCCCAGCTCCCACGGGGCGCCGGCGTGCTTGATCGACGTCAGCGGACTGGCCCCGGTGCCGCCGTCGTGGCCGGAGATGAGGACCACGTCGGACTTGGCCTTGGCCACCCCGGCCGCCACGGTGCCCACGCCCACCTCGGCCACCAGCTTGACGCTGATCCGGGCATGGTGATTGGCGTTCTTCAGGTCGTGGATCAGCTGGGCCAGGTCCTCGATCGAGTAGATGTCGTGGTGGGGCGGCGGCGAGATCAGCCCCACGCCCGGCGTGCTGTGGCGAATCCGCGCGATCTCCCGATCGACCTTGTGACCCGGCAGCTGGCCCCCCTCGCCGGGCTTGGCCCCCTGGGCCATCTTGATCTGCAGCTCCTTGGCGTTGACGAGGTACAGGCTCGTGACGCCGAACCGGCCGCTGGCCACCTGCTTGATCTTGGAGTTCTTGCTGTCGCCGTTGGGCTCGAGCTGGTAGCGGACGGGATCCTCGCCCCCCTCGCCGGTGTTGCTCCAGCCGCCGAGCCGGTTCATGGCCACGGCGAGCGTCTCGTGGGCCTCCTTGGAGATCGAGCC
>CAIPVR010000099.1 GCA_903868545.1 uncultured Actinomycetes bacterium | reverse complement strand
CTCCAGGCCGGCCTCGCCCTCCGCGTTGCGCTGTTGTTCGACGACCGCAGGGCCGACGTGCGCCAGGAGCAGGAGTGGGAGGCGATCCTCACGCCGCTCGGCGACTTCGTGGACGTGGCGACGGCCGTGGCGGTCGACCACGACGACCGCGACCTGCTCGTGGATCCCCCGGCCGACGCCCGCTACCTGCCCACCGCGGCGAGGATCGACACGAAGACCTTCTACACGCAGCTGTCGTCCCAGTTGAAGGACCACCTCTCGCGCTCGCTCTCGCTCGAGATACCGGTCAACACGGAGCTCAAGCTCTACGGCCGGCCCGACGAGAGCGCGGAGGAGTTCGCCGCCCGGTGCGACGAGGCGGCCCAGACCGCGGCGGACGCGGAGGCCGAGAAGATCCGCACCCGCCTCGCCGCGCGGATCGACAGGCTGCGTGTCTCGGTCGCCACCGCCGAGCAGAAGGCGGCGGGGGCGCAGGCCGCCGTTGCCGACAGCAGGTCCACCGCGCTCGTCGACGGGCTCGGTTCGCTCGTCACCGGGTTCCTGGGTGGCCGGAGCCGCACCCGGGGCATCGTCACGGCCGCCAGGCGGGCCAAGACGGGCAGCGACCGGGTCAACAGGGCCGAGCAGCGCGCCGAGGAGGCCGCCGGCGCGGTGGAGGCCAAGGTCCAGGACCTCGCGGCCCTCGAGGAGGAGCTGGCCTCGCAGCTCATCGCGATCGACGACAAGTGGCGCGCCGCGGCGGAGGCGGTGGGCACCACGCAGGTCACCCTGTCGAGGACCGACGTGAGTGTGAGGATGCTGTCGCTCGTCTGGATCCCGGTCTGACCCCCGTCCGCCCGCTCATCCGCCGGCCCGCTCGACCGATCGACCGCCCGTCGCCGGCGCGTCACGGGCGGCGGCCCGGACGGTGAGCAGGTGGAGGCGGGCCACGTCGTCGAGGTCGAACCGGGCGCTGCGGTAACCACCGGCCAGCACGAACGCCACCGGCACCCCCACCCGGGCGGCCCACTCGAAGACCAACCGCTCCCGGTCGCGGAGGACCTGCGTGGTGATGCCCCGGACACCGCCGGCGTGCTCATGGGGGTCCATGCCCGCGTTGTAGAGCACCACGTCGATCCCGTCGGGGGCGTCGATCGAGTCCAGCGCCAGTTCGATCGACGGCAGGTAGTCGGCGGGCTCCGCGACCAGCGTCAGGCGGGCGTCGGGCCGTGACTCGTAGCGGTCGTAGCCGATCACCGAGACGTCCACCGCCTCGATGCCGTCGATGCCGTCGATCAGCCCGGCTGTACCGCCCCCGCAGTGGGCGTCGAGGTCGAGGACCAGCACCCGGCCTGCCCCCGCGTCGAGGACGGCGCGGGCGGCCACCACGAGTCCGTTCACCGTGCAGAACCCGGCGCCGCCGCCCACGCCCGCGTGGTGGAGGCCGCTGGACAGCGACCCGGTGTGCGCGCCGGTGCGCCACGCGGTGAGCGCCGCGTCGCGGACACCGCCCGTGGAGGCCGCCACGGTCGGGAGCAGTTCCGGGTCCCAGGGCAGCCCGTTCGACTCGGCGAGGTCCCGGGGCTCGCCGGTGGCCAACGCCTCCAGGTAGTCGTGGCCGTGGACCGCGGCGAGCTCCCCGTCGGTGGCCGGCGTGGGTGGGACCAGTTCGACGGTGGTGTCCGTCGTGTCGGGGTCCATGTCGGCGATCGCCTCTGCGACGGCTCCGGCCTTCACGAAGGTGTCGAAACCCTCGGTGATGAGGTCGTACTCGGGACGGTGGAAGATCTGCAGGGGCACCGGCAACTCCTCGGTGTGGTGGCTCACCCCTTCCGAGCGCGCCGCCCTCGGGATGTGACACCCGCTCGCGGTGCCGTGCGGGCAGGCCGTGCCGTTCGACGCGTCCGGTGCCGTGCGTGACACTTGGGTGATGGGTGATCGTGTCGTGATCGTCACCGGGGCGAGCCGGGGGATCGGCGCCGCAGTGGCCCGCCGTCTGGCCGCCGACGGCGCCGCGGTGGTGCTCGCGGCCCGTTCCGCCGACGCACTGGAGGAGCTGGCGCTGGAACTGGGCACCGCGGGTGGCCGTGCCCTCGCGGTGCCCACGGACCTCGGCAGCACCGACGACCTCGAGCAGCTGGTGGAGGCCACGGTCGGGCGATTCGGCCGCCTCGACGTGCTGGTCAACAACGCAGGGGTCCTCCCCACCGCCACCCGTAGCGAACGGATGGACCTGGCCGCCTGGAACGCCGCGATCTCGGTGAACCTCACCGGGCCCTGGTGGCTGGCCAACCGGGCCCATGACGCCATGGTCGCCACCGGCGACGGCGGGGTGGTGGTGAACGTCACGAGCACCGCGGCTTCGTACCCGTCGGTGGGGTTCAGCGCCTACAACGCCACGAAGGCCGCGCTGTCGATGCTCACCCGGACCCTCGCCCTCGAGTGGGCACGCGACGGGATCCGGGTGGTCGGGGTGGCCCCCGGGAAGGTCGACACGGCGATGGTGGAGCCGATCCTGGCCTGGGCCGACCGCCAGGGCGTGGCGCTCAACCCACTCGGCCGGGTGGGACGACCCGAGGAGGTTGCCGCGCTCGTCGCCTACCTCGCGTCGGAGGACGCCGCGTTCATCACCGGTTCGGTCACCACGATCGACGGCGGGGAACTGCTCGAGCACTGACACCGGGGGAGCTGGGCTGCTGGCCCGGTACATTCCGGGGATGCAGCCCGGGCCCCGGGCGCCACCGCAGGGGGAGTCCATGACGGCAGGAATCGACTACGGGCTGGTGTCGGCCGACTCGCACGTGACCGAACCACCGGACTGCTACGAGCGGTACATCGAACCCGCCTACCGGGACAGGGTGCCCCACATCGTCCACGACGACCGCCGCGGTGACGTCTACGTCATCCCCGGCCTCGACACGATGTCGGTGCCGATGGGGCTCGTCGCCGCTGCGGGCGAGGAGTCCCACCAGATGACCTTCAACGGCCGGGACTTCGAGGACTGGCACCGCAGCGGCTGGGACCCGGCACACCGCCTCGCCGACCAGGACCGCGACGGGGTGGTGGCCGAGATGCTCTTCGCCACCGTGGGCATGCCCCTCTGCGGCCACCAGGACCTCGACTACCGGCGGGCCTGCATGGAGGCCTACAACCGGTGGCTGCAGGAGTACTGCTCGTTCGCGCCCGACCGGCTCTACGGCGCCGGGCAAGCCGCAGTGAAGAATGCGTACGAGGGCGCCGAGGAGTTGGTGGCCATCAGGGAGCAGGGCTTCCATGCCGTGATGATGTCGGGCGCCCCCGGCGAGGCGGATTACGACGATCCGTCCTACGACCGGCTCTGGTCCACCGCGGTGGAGCTCGGCCTGCCGCTGTGCTTCCACATCCTCACGAACCCTGCCTACGGCGGTCACCGAGGCCCGAAGATCAACGCCCTGCTCAACGTGATCCGCAGCTGCCAGGACATCGTGGGGATGCTCGTCTACTCGGGCGTTTTCGAACGCCATCCCGACCTGAAGGTGGTGTGTGTGGAGTCCGATGCCGGCTGGGTACCCCACTACGCCTACCGGATGGACCACATCTACAAGCGCCATCGCTTCTGGAACAAGACCGCCGAACTGTCCCGCCTGCCCTCGCAGTACCTGTTCGACAACGTGTGGTTCACCTTCCAGGACGACTGGACGGCGTTCGACGTGCACGACCACCTCAACGCCGAGCGGATCATGTGGGCCAACGACTTCCCTCACTCCGATTCCACCTGGCCGTTGTCGCAGCAGCTGCTCGTCGAGCACACGAAGGACCTGGATCCGAGCGTCCGCCGCCGCATCCTGCGTGACAACGCGGTGGAGCTGTTCGGCATGGACGCCCCGGCCCGGCTCCCGGCCCCCGTCTGAGCATGCGGTTCGACCTTCGTGTCGACGGCGGGACCGTCGTCGACGGCACCGGTGCACCGGGCGTACGGGCCGACGTCGGCGTCCGCGACGGCCACGTGGTCGCCATCGGCGTGTTCGAGGGCGCGGCCGCCGCCACCGTCGACGCCACGGGTCTGGTGGTGTGCCCGGGGTTCGTGGACATCCACACCCACTACGACGCCCAGGTGGTGTGGGATCCCACGCTGAGCTGCTCGCCGTGGCACGGCGTGACCACCGTGATGATCGGCAGCTGCGGGTTCGGAGTGGCCCCCACCCGGCCCGAGCAGCGCGACACCGTCATGCGGACGTTGGAGAAGGTGGAGGGCATGTCCTACGACGCCCTCCGGGCCGGCCTGGGCGACGTGTGGCCGTTCGAGACGTTCCCCGAGTACCTCGACGCGCTGGAGGCGGGCGGCACACTGGTGAACGTGGCCGCCTACGTGGGCCACACGCCGTTGCGCCTCTACGTGATGGGGCCCGATGCCACCGAGAGGGCGGCCACCGACGACGAGGTTCACCGGATGCAGCAGCTCGTCGCCGACGCGGTGGCCGCCGGCGCGGTCGGTTTCTCCACTTCCCACGCGGCCACCCACCATGGTGCTGGTGGTCGACCCGTTCCGAGCCGCCTCGCTCCGTTCGAGGAGGTCGACGCTCTGGTGGGCACCGCAGCGGCCCATGGCGCCCGACTGGTGCAGGCGGCAATGGGTCGGACACTCTTCAACGACGAGTTCGAGGTCCTCGCGGACCGCCATGACGTGACCATCACGTGGACGGCGTTGCTCGCGAGTATGACCGGGCCCGGGTCGCACCGACGGTACCTGGACACAGCGAGGGAGCAGCAGGCCGCGGGTCGTCGGATCGTGCCCCAGGTGGCGTGCCGGCCGATCATGTTCGACTTCAACTTCGCGGAGCCCTACCCGTTCGAGATGCTTCCGTCGTTCTCGGTGGTCATGACGGCGGACCGCCCGGCGAAGGAAGCGCTCTACCGCGACCCCGACTTCCGGGAGGAGTTCCGGGTGGGCACCGCAGCCGACAGCCGGAACGTCAACGCGGCGTGGTGGGAGCGGACGGTCGTGTCGCGCCACGCGCCTGACCCGTCGGTCGAGGAGCGCAGCGTCGCAGACCTCGCCCGGGAGCGGGGTGTGCACCCGGTGGACCTCACCCTCGACCTGGCGCTGGAGGACGGGCTGGCCAGCAGGTTCCGTTACGCGTTCCTCAATCACCAGGCCGATGAGGTGCGCGAGCTCATCACCGACCCGGCGACCGTGGTCACCTTGTCCGATGCGGGCGCCCACGCCGACCAGCTCTGTGACGCCTGCTGGTCGACCCACCTCCTCGGCCACTGGGTGCGCGAGGAGGGCGCCATGAGCCTCGAGCGCGCCGTCCACGCACTGACCCTCCGACCCGCCGAGCTGGCCGGCCTCACCGACCGGGGCCTGCTCGCCGTCGGCCGCCCGGCGGACCTCGTGGTGTTCGATCCCCGCACCGTGGGAACGTCCGGGCCGCGACGCGTGGCCGACCTGCCGGGAGGCGCTGAACGCCTGGTGACGGATCCGATCGGGGTCCACGCAGTGGTGGTGAACGGCGTGGTGGTCCGTGACGCCACCGGCGACCGGCTCCGCCCGGGAGACCCCCTTCCCGGAGAGTTGCTGCGTCACGGTCGGGGCGCCCGCCGGTGAGCCGGCCGTCCGCCGACGAGCTCGCCGCGGCGGCCGCCACCGGGACCCACATCAGGACCTGGGCCCGGTACTTCCCGGCCGAACCGGCCGTCATCTCGGCGTGGGGCGACCGCACGTTCGCCGAGCTCGATGCCGAGGCGGACCGCTTCGCCCGGGCCCTGCGGGAACGAGGGATCGGGCCCGGTGCCCACGTGGGGATCGTGTGCGGCAACCGGCCGGAATTCGCCGCCGCGGTGTTCGGCTCGCTGCGCTCCGGTGTCACCTACACGCCGGTGAACTGGCACCTCACCCCTGACGAGGTGGGGTACGTCCTCGACGACTGCGAGGCGGCGGTGGTGGTGGGTGACGCCCGGTGGGGCGACACGGTGGCCGAGGCCACGGCCCGGTGCGAGCGCGCGGTCCTACGCCTCGCGGTAGGGGGCGACATCGCAGGGTTCGACCGCTGGGCCGACGTGCTCGGTGCGGTCACGGCCGGGCCGCTGGAGCATCCGGTGTGCGGAAACCGGATGCTCTACACCTCGGGCACCACCGGGCGGCCCAAGGGCGTCCTTCGGCCGCCCGGCTACTCGACCGGCCTCGCGGCGCTCACCTCCGCGCCCCGCTACTCGGCGGGCACCGGGCAGCGGAACCTGTGCACCGGCCCGCTCCACCACGGCGGTCCGCTCGGGTTCTCGCTCGTCGCGCCCCTCAGCGCCGGCGTGGGTGCCGTCCTCATGGACCGGTGGGACGCCGCCGAGGCGCTCCGGTTGATCGAGGAGCACCGCATCACCCACACCCACATGGTGCCGACGATGTTCCACCGGTTGCTGCAGTTGCCCGAGGACGTGCGGGCCGCGGCCGACACCAGCTCCTTGCAGTACGTGCTGCACGGCGCGGCGCCGTGTCCGGTGCCCACCAAGAGAGCGATCATCGAGTGGTTCGGGCCCGTGGTGTGGGAGTACTTCGCCGCCACCGAGGGTGCCGGAGCGTCGATCTCGTCCGAGGAATGGCTGCGGCGTCCGGGCAGTGTCGGGCTGCCGCCGTCCCCCGGCCACGTGGTCGTCGTCGACGAGCACGGCGATCCGTGCCCTCCCGAGGCCGCCGGCGAGATCCGGGTGCGCCGGGACCCGGCGTCGGACTTCGTCTACTTCAAGGATCCGGCCAAGACGGAGGCCGCGCGCCGGGGTGCGTACTTCACCATCGGCGATGTCGGCTACCTCGATGCCGAGGGCTACCTGTACGTCACCGATCGGACGGCGGACGTGATCGTGCGCGGCGGAGTGAACGTCTACCCGGCGGAGGTGGAGGCGGTGCTGCTCACCCACCCCTCGGTCCGTGACGCCGGGGTGGTGGGCATGCCCGACGCCGACCTGGGTGAGGAGGTGGTCGCCGCGGTGGAGCTCACCGAGGCCGAACCGGCGGTGACCACGGCGGAGCTCGCCGGGTGGTGCGGGGAGCGACTCGCTCCGTTCAAGGTGCCCCGCCGGATCGACGTGGTGGACCACCTGCCGCGGCTCGACAACGGCAAGCTCTACCGACACCGGCTCCGCGACCGCTACCGCGCTGATGCGTCCGGCGCATCGACAGCGGGTGCGGCGGGGGGGTCGGGATGAGCGGATCGGACGGTGGCGCCCCCGTCATCATCGAGGTGGCACTCAACGGTGGGAGCACGAAGCGGCGCAACCCGCACGTGCCGCGGACGCCCGACGAGGTCGTCGCCGACGCCCTGGCGTGCGCTGCGGCCGGGGCCGCGATCGTGCACGCCCACAACCGCGACTTCGCCCTCACCGGGCGGGCCGCTGCTGCGGACTACCTCGCCGCATGGGTCCCGGTGCTGGACGCCCGCCCCGACCTGCTCTGGTACCCGACGACCGCCGGTGGAAGCTCCACCGAGGAACGAATCGGCCACTTCCCACTGCTGGCGGAGCAGGTGCCGCTGCGGATCGGCGTGGTGGACCCCGGCTCCACCAACGTGGGCTGGCCCGACGGGGACGGCCTGCCGCGGGGCGTCGTCTACGACAACGATTACGAGCACATCCGTGCCGGCATGGACCTGTGTGAGCGGCTGCGTCTCGGCCCGAGCCTCGCGATCTTCGAGCCCGGCTTCCTGCGCAACACCATCACCTGGGTTCGAGCCGGACGCATGCCACGCGGCGCCATGGTGAAGCTCTACTTCGGCGGCCCCTACGGACTGTTCGGCAAGGGCCCCGGCTGCTCGTTCGGGCTGCCACCCACGGCGGCCGCGCTCGAGGCCTACCTCGAACTGGTCGCCGAGACGGACCTGCCCTGGTCGGTGTCGGTGTGGGGCGGCGACCTGCTCCGCTCCCCAGTGGCCCGGATGGCGGTCGAGCGGGGCGGGCACCTCCACGTGGGCCTCGAGGAGCACAGCGGCGACCGGGTGCCCACCAACGTGGAACTGGTGGAGGAAGCGGTGGCGCTGGTGGGGGAGTGCGGGCGCCGGGTGGCCACGTCGGCCGAGGCTGCTGAGCTCCTCGACCTTCCCTGATCCCGCAACCGCGACGGCACGTCCACCAGTTCGTCCCGTCGAAGCGACGGGCGGCCGCCGCTATGGCCGTCGACATGGTTGCGACGATCTGGAGAACTGCTTGTGCAGCGCCTCGGCCACCATCGCGTCCCAGCGGAGTTCCCGGCGGAGGTCAGCGCCGCGACGCCCGCGGTACCCTGCCCCGCTTCGGGGGCGGCTCGTCCGAGGGGCCGACCCATCCGGGGAGGGGGCACCTCGATGGTCCGGCTTCGTTCGCACCGCACCGCCCGTGGCGGAGGTCGGACGATTCTCGTCGTCGTCCTCGCGTGTGGCCTCCTCGTCGGGTGCCAAGGAGGCCGTTCCGACGGTGCTGCCGGCACCAGCACCTCGGTGCCACCGCGTTCCGAGCCGCTCATGGTGGTCGACGTCGGTGGCCTGCCCGCCGACGAGCAGCTCACCTTCTCCGCGTTGCAGGGCGTGGTCAACCGGGAGGCTCCTCGGTTGTACCTGGTGGGTCTCCGGGACGGCCAGGACTTCGAGGTGGATCCAACGGCCGAGGCGTGGCTGGCCGACGTGGTCGATCTGCCGACCCGACGGGTGGAGCCCTTGGCGGCCCTGACCGAGCTCGCCGGTGAGGTGAAGGGGTTGGTGGTGTGGGATCCGGTCGTACCGGCGGAGTCGCAGAACGTCGCCACGATGCTGACGACCACGGAGGGCCTGCTGCCCGTCGGGCCCGGCCGGGTGGAGGCGCTCGCAGCGACGGGCCTGGAGGTGGTGCGGGATCTCCGCGAGCTGGGCCTGACCACGCCCCGTGCCTACACCGAGTGGTCCCTCGACGAGCTCGAGCCGCCCGAGGGCGGATGGACGTTCCCCGTGTGGACCGGTCGACCGCGCAACGGCCGTCCGGTCCAGCCCGGTCTCCGCGACTGGGCCGTGGCCGAGCGGGGATTCGTCTTCGACCTCGACCCGGCCACCGAGCCCGCCCTGCTCCGGCGGATCCTCGACCGGTTCCCCAGGGGGACACCCGTGTACGGGTACCCGTTCTTCGACACGGCCGTGTACGCCACCACCGGTGTCCCGGTGAACGAGGGCATCGCCGTGGCGCAGATCAGCGAGGCCGGCCACTGGCTGTTCCCCACCACCGACGCAACCAACCTGACCGTGCACTCCCAGCTCGATGCGAAGGTGCGCGCGGCGCCGTGGGACGACTCGGAGCGGGCACCGGACCCGGCGGCGACCTACGTGTCGTTCGTGATCAGCGACGGCGACGCCCTCGGCTACGACGTCACGCTGGCCCGCTCCCTCCAGGTCGACCGGATGGACGCGTCGACGATCCCGCTCGGGCTCAGCACCTCCCCGGAGCTGGCCACCGTCGCGCCGCGGATCTGGAACTGGTACCTGGACCGGGTGCCCGAGGACGTCCGTCTCGTCACCGGGCCGAGCGGCAACGGCTACGTGTACCCGATGTCGCTCACGGAGGAGGACCGTGACCGCTTCCTCGAGCAGTCGGCGGCGGCGGCGCGTCGTACCGGGCTCCGCTCCACCTGGTTGCTCAACCCGCCGCTGAGCCCACCGCCCCCGGCCGCGACCGCGGCGACCTTCGCCGAGCAGCTCGGCTCCGGGCTGGTGTACGCGGGCTACACGCCGGGGGCGCCGAACACCCCGGTGGTCACGTCCGCGGGCGGTGTCCCGTACGTCCAGGCGGTCGCAGCCCCGAAAGCGGCCGACATCGTCCCCGCCGTCCGCGCTGCAGCAGCGTTGCAGCCCGGTCCCGGCCCGAAGTTCGTGGCGGTGGGCCTGATCACCTGGGGCACGACGGCCGCCGACGCCGCCGTTGCCATGGTGGAACTTGGTCCCGGGTTCCGGGCCGTCGCCCCCGATGCGTTCGCAGGGCTCCTGCGCGGCGCTGCGGCCGCCGGCTACCGGGGGAGTCCCGCGCCGAGCGCCGAACCATCCCCGGGTGCCTGCCGGGCCGACCTCGCCCGGGCCCGCCTGTCGGGCGCCACCTTCACCGCGGGAGTCCTGGCCAACGCGCTCCTGTCATCGGACCTGCCGGGTGTCGTGGGGGTCGAGCGCGGCACCTCAGGAACCGCAGTGATCCTGCCCGCCGGCGTCACCGCGGACCTGGTGTCCCAGAGCTTCTCGCAGCTCGCCCCGGTGGCGTTCGGGCCGGAGGTCGTGAACGGTGCGACCGTGAAGGTGCAGATGGGCGAACCGGGCCGCCGGGCCGACGACGGAGCCGACGGATGGGAGGGGGCGGCGCGGGCGACCCGGGAGGTCGGTGTCGGGGGTGGCCCCGACACGAACGCCGTTCGGCTCCCGGACGCGACGGGTGCGGAGGTGCCGGCGACCCTCCGGGGCACGTTGCGGGTCGAGATCTCCTACGACCCCGGCGACAGCGCGCAGACGGCGATCGTGGACGCCCCCCTCACCTGCCGACCCGCGACCTAGCGGGGCGGACGTCGCCGGCTGTCGCTGCGTCTGAACCTGGCCCCTCCCCTCTCCACCGGGAAGCCCCGCTCCCGGGGTGGAGCCCTTGCCGGAGGTGCAGGCGAACTCGTAGCGTCCTGTGTGGCGAAGTGCTGCGATCAGGGTCGTAGCTCGGGGGAGGTCCACATGAATGCCCGTCGTAGGACGTTCTCGGTTGCAGTGATCGCGATGCTCGTGGCCGGGGGCGCCCTTGCAGCGGCCTGCACGCCGCCCGTACCCGTGGACCCGTCGACCACCACGACCACCACCCCGTTGGGTCCACCGGGCATCGTGGCGACACCCGGTGCGGTGACCGTGAACGAGAGCGGGTCGGCCGTGGTCGGCGTTCGTCTGGATGAGGCGCCTGCTGCGGGCGTGACGGTGTCGGTCTCGTCGTCGGACCCGTCGAAGGCGTCGGTGGTGCCGTCCTCGTTGTCCTTCTCCCCCGCCAACTGGGACGTCGCCCAGAACGTGACGATCAACGGGGTCCAGGACGCGAACGCGGTGAACGAGGTGGTCGTGGTGTCGTTGACGCGGCCGGGTCGTGCGGCGGCCGCCGTGGCGGTGACGGTCGTCGATGACGACGTGCTGAGTCTCCAGGTGAACTTCGCCGGGGCCCCGGTGACGGTGGCCGAGGGCGCGACCGTCACGAGCGCGTTCCGGGCTCGACTCACGGCCCAACCACTCGCGACGGTCGTGATGACCGTGTCGTCGTCGGACCCGTCGAAGGTCACCGTGTCGCCGACGACGTTGACGTTCACGCCGGCCAACTGGAGCGCGCTCCAGGACGTGGCCGTCACCGGCGTCCAGGACGCCGACACGGTGGACGACCTGGCGACCGTCACGTTCTCCGTGGCGGGCGTGGGCTCGGTCTCCGGCCTGGTCCAGGTCCTCGACGACGACGACCCGGTGATCGTGACGACCCAGACATCGTTGTCGGTGGTCGAGGGTGGCTCGGCGGTCATCGGGGTCGCTCTGGGCGGGGCGCCAGCGGCGAACGTGACGGTGTCGGTGTCGTCGTCGGACCCGTCGAAGGCGTCGGTGGTGCCGTCGACGCTGACCTTCACGCCCGCCAACTGGAACGTCACCCAGAACATCATCGTCACCGGGGTTCAGGACGTGAACGCGCTGAACGAGTTGGTCCAGCTGACGTTGTCCCAGTCGGGCCTGCCGCCGTTGTCGATACCGGTGTCGGTCGTCGACGACGACACCGAAGGAGTGCTGGTGAGCGGTCCGAGCCCGGTGGTGGTCACGGAGGGTGCCTCGGCGGTGGGCGTCTTCTCGGTGCGACTGGCGGCGCAGCCGCAGGCGAACAGGACGGTGACGGTGTCGTCGTCGAACCCGACGAAGTTGTCGGTGACACCGACGGCGCTGACGTTCACGCCCGCGAACTGGAACGTGCCCCAGAGTGTGACGGTCAACGGGCTCCAGGATCCCGACACGCTCGACGAGGCCGGTTCTGTCTCGTTCTTCTACCCCGGAGACCTGGGTCCGACGGGCCCCTTCCTCGTGAACGTGATCGACGACGACATCTGAGGGCCCGCTTGACGCGGCGGAGTACGTCGGCCGCTCCCGACCACCGGTTCGTGGACGAGTTCGAACCCGGTCTCGATCCTGTCCCGACGCGCTCGAGGCCACCCGCGTAGGCCTCTGACCAGCCGCTTGCAGGCCTCCGCCCGCGGCACTGGGTGAACGCCGTTTAAGGTGCGGCACGCGGTCGGGGGGCCGCTGGGCGACCAGGGGGTTGGCATCGATGGGGTCGACGAACGGGAGACGGCAGCGGTCGGCGAGGGTCCGGCTGGTGGGGACGGGAATGGTGCTGGCTGCGCTCGCGGCGGCCTGTGCGGCGCCGGCGCCCGTACCCCCCGGGACAGGTCCGCTCACGCCGGCCGGCGCAGCCACGCTCGCGCAGCTCAAGCGATCGCACTTCGGCGCGCTGGCCCAGGACGGGGCGGCGCGCATCGGCGCCGGGCTGGCGCAGCCGTTGGCGGAGTTCTCCGTGGTCGACTCCCCGCCCTCCATCTTCGTGAACTGGACCGTGCCCGACGCCCAGGCCACGGCCTTCGAGGCCGTCGCACCGCTGCCACCGGGCTTCACGCTGGCGAAGGTCCGCATCGTCGAGTCCGACCCGGTACCTCGCTACTGGTTGAGTCTCAACGTCTACCGGGTGAGCGGTCTCACGACCGGACTACGGGCGGAGTGGTCCACGTACGTGGACGATGGCGACGGGGTGCCCCGCTTCATGATCCTGAAGGCCCGGGCCGCGGAGGGCTCCCTGGACCCGATCGGCCCGCTCGCCCTGCCCGAGCCGTTCGAGCACTCCGTGGTCGGCTCGACCATCCGGACGTCGATGAAGGACACGGCGGTGCAGAACGGGGTGCCGTTGCTGACGGCGGACGACCTGTTCACCTCCACCATCGAGCTGCCCGCCCCCGCCGACAGGGTGGCGGCGGTGCCCACACGCGAATGGGTCACCGCCAACGACTTCATCTTCTGGCGCAACGGCGTGAACGATCGGATCTTCCACAACAGCTCGTCGCACAGCGCACGGCTGATCTCGCTGGATCCGTCGGCCGTCACCCTCGACGACCACAGCGCCTGGGCCCCCTTCCTCGACCCGACTCCGGCCCACGTCCTCGTCTACCTCGACGCCATCGACTTCGTGATCTCCCCGTGGTGGAACGTCACCGCGGTCGACGGCAACGTCGACGCCGCCACCTTGGCGAACCTCGCTCCACTGAAGGCGTCGCTCTACTCGGGTCTCTCGTCCACCCTGGCGCTCGGGGTGCTCACCGGGACGGGCGAACCGGCGGTGCGGTCCAGGGTCGAGTCCGATCCTGCCGCGGTGCACTGGCACTGGCGGGTGCCACCCGGTCAGGTGGCCGCGCTGGCTGTGGCGGCGGGACTCCCGCCGGGCCTGACCCTCGCCCCCGTGGCGCTGGAGGAGGGCGACGCGCCGGTCCACTGGATCACCCTGACCGCGTCGCAGCGCTCCGGCGACGGAGCGGGCACCCGGGCCGAGTGGACCACCTACGTGGACGACGGCGATGGCGTGCGTACGCTCGTCCTCGAGTCGCGGTCGAGCACCGGCTCGCTCGACCCGGTGGACCTGTTCTCCGCGCCGTTCCCGGTGACGCACACGGTGGCGGCGACGGCGACGTCCACCGTCGGGACCGGGGGCAGCGCCTTCAGCTCCTCGTTCGCGATGCCGGCGCCCACGCCGGCGAACGCGGTCCTGGCCGACCGCCGGTGGGTGGGCGCCACCGACCTGCGCTACTGGCGCAACGGGGTGGCCGACCGGGTGACCTATGAGAGCACGGTGTTCGACAGCCGCACTGCGATCGATCCCGCCACCGCCGCCATCTCGTACGGCGGCCAGTGGTCCCCATTCGCCGATGCCACCCCGGACCGGATCTGGGTGGACCGCAGCGGCGTGGACATCGTGACCAACCCGTGGTGGAACCTCGGCGCGTTGTGAGCACAGCCCGAGCGGTCGGTGGGCCGAACCGGCCCACCGACTCAGTCCGCGAGGCGCAGCAGGCTGCGGGCGTTCGCGTCGAGGGCGGCCGCCAGGGCAGCGTCGCCGTGGGTGGGATCGAGCTCCTGGTCCCAGCCCGCGAGGTTGGTCCCCGCCACCACCCGGCCGTCCCCGAACGCGGCGATCAGCGACGTCAGCGCGCCGGGCCCGCCCACATGGGCGTCCCACCACAACCGGCCCAGGCGATCCCGGACCGCACCCGGTGACGCGGCCCACGCCGGGCCCCACGGCCGCGTCCGGGCCGCGTGCTCGATGCGTTCGGCCAACCACGCGGTGGCGCCGCCCCCGTGGCTGACGCACACGTCGAGGTCCTCGAAGCGGTCGAGGACCCCGCCCAGCACCAGGGTGGCCACGGCCAGGGTCTCCTCGTAGAGGAACCCGAGCCAGAGGTCGCCGTCGAAGCGGGCCAGGCGCTCGTCGCGGCGGGGTCGTTCGATGCCGTCGGGCGCGGGGTGGAGGAACACCGGCACATCCGACTCCACGGCGGCGGTCCAGACCGGATCGAACGCGGGATCGTCGAGGGGCCGACCGAGGTCGGTGCCCACGTACGCGCCCACCAGACCCAGTTCACCCACGGCGCGCCGCAGTTCGTTCGCCGCGGCGACCGGATCCTGCATCGGGAGCTGAGCGAAGCCCCGCAGGCGCGATGGCGCCTCGTCCGGCAGTGCCGCCATGGCGTCGTTGTGGCGTCGCGCGAACGCGGTCGCGAGGTCGGCGTCCGCGCCGGCCAGGAACGTGAGCGGGTTGGGAGACAGGACCTGCAGGGAGATCCCCGCGGCGTCCATCGCTGCGATGCGTCGGGTCGGGTCCATGAACGGGCTGTCGCGGTAGCGGACGCCGACCAGCTCGTAGCCCCCCACCCGAAAGCACGGCGGCCGCCCCGCGGCCGGGTCACCCTCGTCGAGCTCCGGACCGAGTGCTCCGGCGGCACCGAGGCTCGCCTCCAGCACCACGTGGGCGTGCAGGTCGATCACGACCCTCCGAACCGCACCGGGTAGCTCGCCCAGTAGCCACGGGCGGACTCGGGATCCAGGCGGGCGGGGTCGTTCGGGTCGGGCCGTGCGCCGGCGTGCAGGAGCGCGGCCACCGCCACCGGCACCAGCCCGTAGAGGTGCTCCTCCCCGCTGTCCGTGAGTGCCGGGTCCAGGCCGGCAGCGAGGTCCTGGCCGATGCAGGCGTGCATGCCCAGGCCGAAACTCAGGCCCCACGGGGCCGCCCCTGGGGTCGTGGCCCGGTGGGGGTCGAAGCGGTCGGGGTCGGCGCCGAACACGTCGGGGTCGCGGTTGGCGGCCATCAGGTCGATCACCACCTTGTCGCCCGCGGCCACGGCGGTTCCGTCGGCCAGTTCCAGGTCCTCCAGTGCCCAGCGCATGGCCACCGGGCTCGACGGGTGGAGGCGCACGGTCTCGTGCACGCAGCGCTGGAGGAACCCCAGGTCGGTGCGGGCCCGGGCCGCGTCCTCGGGGGCCGCGAGGTCCATGTTGAACACGGCGTCGAGCGTGCGGACGAACGCGGTGGCCGAGGTGTGCGCGCCGGCCAGCAGGTAGAAGCAGGTCTCGCGGAGCACCACGTCGTCGGGAAGCTGCAGGTCGTCGAGGTTCCGGAGCAGCACCGTCAGCACGTCGCTGGGGAGGGCCTCCTCGGGGAGGGTCCCCGCGGCCACGTCCGCGAGCAGCTGCCGGCGGCGACGCACCGACGGGCGGAGGAACTCCGCGTCGAACGCCTCGAGCGCAGCGGCCACCTCGGCGCGCTTGGCAGCGCGGTCGCCGGTGTAGTGCGCCAGCGTGGCGCCCTCGATGAACCGCATCATGTAGGAGTACAGGTGCAGGGTCTCCTCCGGCGTGCCCGCCGGGCGGTCCACCCCGGCGGTCGACGCGGCGAGGTTCATCATCATCTGGTGGCTCAGGCTGACGAGCTCGGCCCGGCCCGCGGCGACGTGGGGCTCGAGCGTGGCCGCGACGATCGGCGGGAAGAGCTCCCGCTCGTAGCGGGCGTTGGTGTCACGACGGAAGAGGCGGTTCTCCAGGCGCCGGCGGGCACGGTGGTCGTCGCCGTGCAGGTTCACCAGCACGTCGGCCATCACCACCTCGCCGGCGTCGTAGAGGGCCTGGCGGAGGTGCTTCTGGCGGAAGGCGTCGCGCGCCTGCTCGTAGCCCGACACCGTGATGACGCGGGGATCGCTCACGTCACTCCTCCTCCGTGGGTGGCGGGGGCGCCGGCCCGGCAGACCCATCGGACGGCGCCCGTGAGGACCTCGCGATGGCCCGGATGGGTGAGCGACTCCGGGCCGTGCCCCAGCAGGTCGGTCACCACCCGCCCGGCGTCCAGCTCCTGCGCCCACAACACCGGCTGCGGCGCGGCGACCGCCCCGACGCGCCCGACCATCAGCGGTGTGAGCCCCTCGATCAGGTCGAGGTCGCCGTAGAGCTCGTCGTGGACCTCGAACCCGCCGCTCCCGGCCGTCACCGGGTGGGTGCGGCCGCACTCGGTCACCTCGACGGTGACCGGTCCCGGCGGCGGGTGCGAACTCCGGTCCCAGTTCCATGCCGCGCCGCACAGCCCGGTCCAGCGCGGGTGGGCGTCGAAGCAGATCACGGCGGTGTGCACCGCCAGCATCCCCCCGCCGCTGCGCACGAACCGTTCCACGGTGGCGAGGTCGTCGTCAGCCGGGTCCACCGCCCACCGGTCGCGCTGTGTGGCGTACCGATGCTGGTCCATGCGCCACCGCAGGGCGTCGACCGTCACGGCGGTGACGGGGGCACCGTCCACCTCACCCGAGCGCAACGCGGCGAAGAAGTCGGCCGGTTCGTCGAGCATCACGGTTGGGATGCCCTGCTCGGCGAAGACTGCGGCGAGAAGGTCGGAGGTCGCGTCGAAGTCGTGGGTGGGCCCGCCGCGCAGCAAGAGGTTGCAGCTCACCGGTCGTCCCCGGCGGCGCGCTCGCCGACGGCGTCGTGGTCGGCTGTCCCGTCCCCGACGGAGCGGTCGCCGACGGTGTCCACCGACCGGGGCCGGGGGAGCGTGGCGATCACGCTCATCGTCACCCCACCGTCCACCAGCAGCTCGGTGCCCGTCACGTAGGCAGCGTCGTCCGACAGCAGGAACAGCACCGCGGCGGCCACGTCCGCGCCGGTGCCCAGGCGTCCCAGCGGCACCGCCCCCGACCGGCGCCGCCGGATCTCCGGATCCGCGTAGATCGGCTCCGACATGCCGGCATCGATCAGGCCGGGCGCCACGGCGTTCACGCGGATCCCGAGCGGTCCCCACTCGAGCGCCATCTGCTGGGTCAGGCGGGCGACGCCGGCCTTGGTGGTCCCGTAGGCGCCGGCGTTCGGTCCGGGCGCCACGCCGTTCATCGACGTGACGGTGACGATCGAGCCGGTCCTCCCGGCCGCGACCACGCGCCGGGTCACGGCCCGAGCGGTGACGAACGTGCCGGTCACGTTCACGTCCACCACCGCCCGCCAGTCGTCGAGCGTGACGTCGAGCAGCGGGCCGAACCGCACGATGCCGGCGTTGCAGACCAGCCCGTCGGGCGCGGCGCGGCCGGTCACGCCGGCGAACCGGTCGAGCGCGTTGTCGACCGACCCCGGGTCGGCCACGTCGGCCTCCAGCGCCACCGCGGCGCCGCCCAGCGTCGCGGCTGTCTCCCCGGCGGCGTCGGCGTCGCGGTCCAGCACGCCCACCACCCACCCGGCCTCCGCGGCGGCGGCCGCGATGGCTGCGCCCAGTCCGCGGCCGGCGCCGGTCACCACCACGGTGGGTCGGTCGGCCGCCCCGCCGAGCGCGTCGGCCCGGTCGTTCACGGGTTCACCAGGTCCCACGTGAGCAGCCGCTCGGACCACACGCCCACCCGCTCGCCCGCGAGGGGCTGCCGCTCCGGCCACGGCCGGTCGAGGTCCACCGCTCGGCCGCGGCTGAACACGTGGCGGAGCCGCCGCCGGTCGCCCAGCACCCTCACGTCGTTCGCCGGATCGCCGTCCACCACGATCAGGTCGGCCACCGCGCCGTCGGCCACGACGCCGATGGAATCGAGCGGTCGCCGGAGGGCGATGGCCCCGTTGCGGGTGGCGCACGAGATCGCCTCCAGCGGGGACAGGTCGAGGGCGTCCACGAGCACCTCCATCTCACGCGCGTGCCAGTGGCCGTAGGGGGTGAGCGAGAACCCGCTCTCGGAGCCGCACAGCAGCGGGACCCCCGCGTCGTACGCGGTGCGCAGCATCTCCGCCGTGGCCCGGATCTCGCCGCGGAACAGGTCGACCTGGGTGCTCATGGCGCCGACCGCGGCGCCGTGGTCGGCCAGGTTGGCGAGGAACGTGAACGTGGGGGCCACCGCCGCACCGCTCTCCACCAGCGCTTCCACCCCGGCCTCGTCCACGAAGCTGGCGTGCAGGACGAGGTCCACCCCGCAGCGCGCCGCCAGCAGGGTGGACTCCGCGCTGCGGCAGTGGGCCACCACCGGGGTGTCGAGGGCGTGGGCGGTGTCGGTCACGGCCCGCAGCTCGTCGGCGGACCACACGGTCAGCTCGCCCCGCCGGTTGGGGAGCGATCCCGTCACGTGCACCTTGATCCAGTCGGCGCCGTACTTCACCTGTTGCCGGGTGGTGCGCACGATCTCGTCCCGGTCGCCCATCACGTGCGCGTAGCCGAGCGTGCCGGTGTCGGGGATGAGGCGTCCCGCGGTCCCGCCGGCCGCGGTGAGCAGCGCGTTCATGCCCGACGCCATCCGCGGCCCCTCGACGATCCCGGCCTCGATGCCGTCGCGCAGCGCGGGGCCCAGGTCGAAGATGCAGTCGGCGTCGAGGAAGCCGGTCACCCCCGCCCGGAGGAGTTTGGGCACGTTGAACGCGGCCAGGAGCATGGCGGCGGACCGCGGCCGGTGGAAGAACAGCTCGTCGTTGCTCGCGGGTTCCCCGAACGTGATGTGGCAGTGGGCGTCGATGAGCCCGGGCATCACCGTCAGGCCGCCCACCTCCACACGAACGGCGTCGGCCCGGGCGGCTCCTGCGGCCCCCGGGCCCACGGCCACGATCCGGTCCGGCTCCAGGAGCACGTCGGTGCCGGGCGCCGGGGGCGCGCCGGTGCCGTCGATCACCGTGCCGCCCACCAGCAGCACCTGGCCGCGGCCCGCCCCCTGCGAGTGCTCCTCCACGTCGGCCCCCTGCGTGCGCCCTACCGGGCGTCGAGCTCCTCGGCCACCCGGTGGACCAGGCGCCGTTGGTCGTCGTCGAGGGCGGTCATCCGGTCGTCGGTCAGCTCGTCGGAGAACCGCAGGCGGTCCGCGTCGGCCAGGCCGGTCACGGTCGGCATCCACGCCGAGTGCAGCACCAGCGGGATGCGGTCGCGGTTGGTGCCCTTCAGGCTCGCGACCGGCCCCGACCCCACTGCGGCCGCGTCGAACAGGTCCACGCGGAACCCGTCGTCGCTGATGACGGGCTGCACCACGTACCCGTCGTGGCCGCCGGGCTCGCCCCCGTCGTAGTGGCCGGGGGCCGGGCTGCGCGGGGCGAAGGTGGGTGAGGTGATGAGCTCCGAGGTGTCGGGGTACTCCCAGCGCGCCGTCGGCTCCATGCTCCCCCGCTCGAAGGACACCAGGTAACCCGGGGTCTCCTCGGCCAGGCGCGACAGGTCGATGCGGTCCTCGTACAACTGGGCCGCCCGGCGGGTCACCCGGCCGGGGCGCATGCCCTGGTAGCTGACGTGGTGCAGCGTGGGCCCCGAACTCCCCTCCAGGCTCCAGTCCATGGCCGACAGCTGGAGGTTGACGGTCCAGTCCTCGCGGAAGGCCCCGTGTTCGATCACCTTGCCGGTCTCCGGCTCGAAGAGGATCTCGGTGATGGTCTCGGGCGCCATCGCCATGTTGTACAGCCCCACCGAGGCCGGGTTCACGGGGTTGCCGTGCACGTCCACGTCGTCGGGACGTAGGTAGAGGGCCAGGTCCATGAGATCCATTCCCTCCCACACCACCGACACGCCGTCGCTGTCGTCGTAGCGGGCGTAGAAATGCCCGTTGGGCGGCGACACCCGGAAGCTCACCGGGTTCACCGGCGTGCCGGACGGCCGGGAGAGCAGGTCGTCCTTGCGGAGCAGCCACACCGGCACCTCGGCGTCGATGGTGACGGTGCGCTCGCCGCCGAACATCTCTCCGGCGTCGGCCTTGAAGTTGCCCGAGTCGCAGAGGATCACCCAGTCACGGGTCTGGCTGACGGTGTGGGTGGATCCCGGGAACGAGATCCCTTCGAGCGGCCAGACCTTCACCTCGGTGCCGGTGCGATCCCACCACACCACCGAGGGCTGCATCCCGAAGGTCGGCGTCGAGACCGGTTCCAGCTTGGTGGTCCACAGGCCGTGACGTTCCGGGTCGGCCACCGGGTGGGCCGAGGAGAACAGGAACGGCAGCACCGTGTCGCCACCCATCGACGGCCCGCCCCAGCTGTCGATGTGGCCCACCTCGGCGACGTACTCGAGGGTGTCGGGGTGCAACTCCACCGGGCGCCCCGCGTCCCAGGTGGCGTAGAGGCGGTCGCCCCACGGCAGGGGCGCCGTGTTGGCCGAGTTGGGCGGTCCGAACGGCGAGGTGTAGCCGAGCGGACCGGGTGTGAACGCGTCGGGCGTTGCGGCGAACAGGCGCCGGGACGGGGTCTCGATCACCGAGGTGCGCAGCGCGAAGTGATCGGCGGCGGCGCCGTGGGTGCCGGGGGTGAGCGACAGGCGGACCATCGCGCCGAAGTCGAAGATCCCGTACGGGAGCGAGCCACTGAGCGACGGTGCCGAGAACAGCATCTCTCCCGAGACGTCGGCGGGCCAGGTGCCGGCCACCACCTCGAGGTCGAAGTCGTGGTGCTGGGCGGTGGTGAGCGAGTCCGGCGTCGGCATGGTCCCTCCCGGGTGCGGGGGCCGCGTCCTGCTGCAGCGGTGAACAGTGTTTACTACACTCGTCGACGACGCAACGGGGCGACACCCGCCCCGGCCGTCACGGGCACCGGCGCAACCGGTGGCACGACACGACCGACACGGGGGGCAACGGGGTGGACCCGGTACTCGAAGACGACATCCGCGAGCAGCTGGCCATGAACCGTGACCGCACCGCGCCGCCCGACGACGCGGTGCCGGTGCCGCCGATCCCGGTGGGCCGCTACCGGGACCCGCAGATGTACGAGCTCGAGACCGAGCGGGTCTGGCGGCGCACCTGGCTGTTCGCGGCGCACGAGTCGGACCTCGCCGAGCCCGGCAGCTACCGGACGTTCGAGCGCTCGGGGGCCCCGATCGTGATCGTCCGCGGCGAGGACGGCACGGTCCGGGCCTTCTACAACAGCTGTCGCCACCGCGGCGCGCCGGTGGTGCGCGACGACTGCGGCACGGCACGCCGGCTGACCTGTCAGTACCACTCGTGGTCCTACGACCTCGCCGGGACGCTCAGGGCGGTGCCCGACGTCCGCAGCTTCGCGGGGCTCGACCAGGACTCGCTCGGTCTGGTGCCCGTGCGTTGCGAGGTGTGGGAGGGCTGGGTCTTCGTGAACGAGGACCCCGCCGCCGAGCCGCTGGTGGACTTCCTCGGTCCGCTGTGCGAGCAGATGAAGGAGGTGGACGGCCCGAGCCTGCGGCGGGTGGGGACGCAGGTCCACCACGTGAACGCCAACTGGAAGGCCATGGTCGACGCCTTCCTCGAGGTGTACCACATCCGTACCGTGCATCCCGACAACGCCGCGCTGCTCTACGACGACTCCACGGTCAGCGTCGCCATGCTGCCCCACGGCCACAGCCGGTTGTCGGTGGCGGTGCGTCCGGAGCTGATGGGGGTGATGGACCCATCCCCCGCCGCGGACAACCCGAGCGTGGGTCGGCTGTGGCGGGAGACGAGCACCTCGTTCGGGTGGTTCCCCAACGTGGTGGCGCCGCTCGACACCGGGGCGTTCCCGTTGCTGTGCATGTGGCCCGTCGACGAGCGCACCACCGAGCTCGAGCTCCAGTGGTTCGCACCCAGCTGGGGTGACGGCGACATGCCGGAGGAGCACGCCGTGCGCATGACCTTGTTCGAGACCGTCATGGACCAGGACACCGCCAACATGGCCGCCATCCAGCGGTCGGTGGAGTCCCACGGCGCCCGTCCCTTCCAGATCGGCTGGCACGAGCGCCTCATCCACCACTTCCACCGGGCCGTGGACCTGGCCATCGGCGTCGACCGCGTGCCGGCCGGCCTGGCCGTGTCGGACGCGCTGGACCGCTTCGTCGAAGAGGCCTGAGGTGGCGCCCACCGATGCCCCGCCCACCATCGGTGCCGCCGCGCCGCTGGTCGGACACGTCACCAACCCGGCCGATCAGCCCGACCTGCGCCACAACCGGGCCCCGGTCCCGGACGAGATCGACGCGGTCGACCTGCCTGTCACCGGCGAGCTGCCCGAGGGCATGCGGGGCCAGTTCGTGCGAAACGGACCCAATCCGTTGTTCGAGCCCATCGGCCGCTACAGCGTCCTCGACGGCGACGGGATGCTGCACTCGGTCACCTTCGACGAGCGCGGCGTGAGCTACCGGAACCGCTGGATCCGTTCCCGGGGGCTGCTCGCCGAGGTGGCCCACGGCGCGGCGATCTACCCCGGCCTGGGCAACGTCATGGAGTTCCCCGACCGGTCCCTCACCGGCGACGCCGGCCCGGTCAAGAACCCGGCCAACACCCACGTGATCGAGCACGGCGGCCGCCGCCTGGCGCTGTGGGAGGGCGGACTGCCCACCGAGGTCACCGCCGGGCTCGACACGGTCGGCGAGCACGACTTCGGCGGCCGTCTGAGGGGATCGATGACCGCGCACCCCCGCCTCGACCCCCGAACCGGCGAGATGTTCATGTTCGGCTACTCGCTGTTCCAGCCGTACCTGACGTACCACGTGGTGGACCCCGACGGGACGCTGTCGCACAGCGTGGAGCTCGACCTGCCGGCGCCGGTGATGATGCACGACATGGTGATGACCGAGCACCACGCGGTGTTCCTCGACTCGCCGTACGTGTTCGACCTCGCCAACCTCGGTAACGGCCCGATGGTGCGGTGGATGCCCGAGAACGGCTGCCGCATCGGCGTGATGCCGCGGCGCGGTGCGGCCGACGAGCTGCGGTGGTTCGAGATCGAGCCGGGCCACGTGCAGCACTTCTGGTCGGGATGGGCCGACGGCGACCGCATCGAGTTCCACGGGTGCCGGTACCCGGCCCCGGACTTCGGCATCGACAACACCACCCCGCTCGACGAGCGCTCGGCCAAGGACCTCACCGCCCGGCCCGCCCGGTACCGCGTCGACCTGGCCGCGGGCACCGCCTGGTGGGAGCCGATGGACGACCTCGAGGGCGACTTCAATCGCATCAACCCCGCCTACGACGGCGTGGCGGTGCGGTACCTCTACATGTCGGGCTTCACCCGGCACGACCGCCACCTCGGCGACTTCGACGCAGTGGTCCGCTACGACGACCTCACCGGCGAGCGCACGCTGTGGAGCGCGGGACCCCACGGGCACGTCGGCGAGAGCGTGTTCGCGGCCGACCCGGCGGGCACTGCGGAGGATGACGGCTGGCTCCTCAACGCGGTGTACGACGACGAGCGCGACACCACCGACCTGCTCGTGCTCGACGCGCGCGACGTGAGCGCGGGGCCGGTGGCCGCGGTGCACCTGCCCCGCCGGCTCCCGTTCGGCTTCCACGCCAACTGGTTCCCGGAGGAGGGGTGACCGTCCTGCGTCGGGCGGCAGTGCGCCGGGCGACACCGCGTCGGGCGACACCGCGTCGGGCGACAGTGGTCGTGGCGTCGTTGACGCTGCTCGTTCCCGCGCTCGCCGCCTGCAGCTCGGACGACCGCGCCGCGTCGAGCCCCACGTCGAGCACCCCGACCGACGAGCTCGCCGCCACCAGGGAACGCCTGGCCGGTCGCTATGCGCACTACGACGTGGTGGCCTACGAGGGCGACGCGATGAAGACGCTGATCATCTCCTACGGCTTCACCGACTACGAGGTGGTGGACGGTGCGCTGGTGAGCACCGACACGTTCTGCTTCTCGGAGCACCGGTCGGACCAGCCCATCAGCGTGCAGATGTCGGACGCCGCCACCCAGGCCATCCGGCCGGTGCCGGTCCCCGTGACGGTCACGGTCCGGAGCGGACGGGCCGGAGTGGCGCGGCCCGAGACCCCCACCGGCATCGGCGTGCGCTTGGCAGACCCGGCGAACGATCCGTTGCCCACCGACCCGGCCGACCCCCGCATCGCGGACGACGACCGCGACGGGAACCCCGGGGTGACGGCCCGGGTGACCGTGTCACCGGAGCTCGCGGGCGACATCTACCTGGCCCGTCGAGAGATCTTCGCCTACGACGTGGACGAGCAGGCCGACGGCACGCTCACCGGCTCCGTGCGCGACCGCTCCGAGCAGCTGATCATCGGGGCGACCGACCCGGTCTTCCTCACGCAGGCGCAGTGGACCCAGTACCCGGACCCCGCAAGGAGCCCGATCATCCTGAAGCCGGTCGAGGGCGAGTGGGACTGCGCGCGCCTTCGGTCCGAGCGGGACCGGCTGTTCCCGCCGACCCCCGAGGTCGACTGGTAGGGCGCGCTCCGCGCTCCGGGCGAGGGGGTCAGTCGCCGTTGTCCTCGTCGAACGCAGCCATGCGGCGTTCCATCTCCTCGTCGCTCACGCCCTCCACGTGCTGGCCGAGACCCCGGTTGTGGCCGAACGGGTCACGGACCCGGCCGCCCTCGTCGCCGTAGAACTGCAGCTCGAGGGGGAACACCACTTCCGCACCGGCGGCCACCGCCCGTTCCCAGACGGCATCGACGTCGTCGACGCAGAGGAACAGGCGACACGACGAGGGACGGGGTGACGGTCCGAAGGTGCTTCGGGACGGGGGTGTGCCGGTCCGGCGGTGCGTCAGCCGCCGAGGAGCTGGTTCACGGTCACCGCAAGGCTCAGCAGGACCGTGAGCAGCGCCGCGACCGACGCGACGGTCTGTACGAACTGTCGGTGCAACCCGTTCGCGAGCGCAGCTTCGAAACGGAGGTTCATCCGTTCCTCCAGCTGGGCGAGATCCGTCTTGGTGGCCACGTCGGCCCAACCGACGGGTGGGAGGTGCTCCATCAGCGTGTTGGCGTCGTCTGCACCCAACGTGGCCTCCAACCGTTTGTAGAGCTGGTAGCGGGATTCCCGGTGATCGTCACGGTGTTCCTCGTGGTCGGATCCTTTGGGGGAAGAGGTGTGACGTCGGCGCGAGTGTACGGCCCACCGCTGACCGCCCGGCGCTCGGCGCCGGGAGGCATGACAGGCTGCTCGCATGCAGGTCCACCTCGTCGACGGCACCTACGAGCTGTTCCGGTCCTTCTACTCGCCTCGGGGCGGCCACTCGAACGCAGCGGGCGAGGAGGTGGGCGCCACGAGGGGTGTGCTCCGTTCGGTCCTGAGCCTGCTCGACGACGGTGTCACCCACCTGGGGGTGGCCACCGACCACGTCATCGAGTCGTTCCGCAACGACCTGTGGCCCGGCTACAAGACCGGGGAGGGCATCGACCCCTTGCTCCACGCCCAGTTCCCGTGGCTCGAGGACTCGCTCGAGGCGCTCGGCGTGACGGTGTGGCCGATGGTGGAGGTGGAGGCCGACGACGCGCTCGCCGCAGCGGCTGCGGTGGCCGCCGCGGACGACCGGGTGGAGCGCGTGGTGATCTGCACGCCCGACAAGGATCTGGCCCAGTGCGTGACGGGTGACCGTGTGGTGCAGTTCGACCGCCGGGCCGGCCAGGTACGCGACGCGGCGGGTGTGCTGGAGAAGTACGGCGTGGAGCCCTCCTCGATCCCGGACTGGCTGGCCCTGGTCGGCGACTCCGCCGACGGGTTTCCCGGCCTGCCGGGGTGGGGTGCGAAGTCGGCGGCGGCGGTGCTGCGCGCCTACGGCACGGTGGAGGCGATCCCCGGTGCACCGGGTCAGTGGGACGTGCCCGGCCTGCGGGGGGCCGCCAAGCTGGCGGCGTCGCTCACCGACGGGATGGAGCACGCACTGTTGTTCAAGACGCTCGCGACCCTCGTCACCGATGTGGACGTGGGGGAGGTGGACGAGTGGCGCTGGACGGGCCCGACCGACGGGTTGGCCGAGTGGTGCGAGCGGCTCGACGCGCCCGACGTGCTCAGGAAGGCCGAACGGTTGGCCGCCGGGCGCTGAGGCCGCCCGCCACCCGGTGCCACAGGGCCCGTACCCCACCGGTGATCCCGTCGGGGTAGAGCACGGCCATCACCACCAGCAGCATCCCCGACACGACGAACTGGTACGGCGACGGTCGACCCACCTCCTGGCCCATCGCCACCGCCAGCACGCCCACCGGCGCGAGCGCCCCGGCGGTGAGCCCACCCGACAGTGCGGCGATCCCGGCCAGGTAGGTGATCGCCAGCAACGACAGCGAGTTGAACACGGCGAAGCTGTCGGCCGAGATGGTGAGGCGCTGGTAGGCGAGCAGGCACCCCGCTGCGCCGGCGAGGCCGGCCGACACGGTGAACGCGCCCAGCTTGGCCCAGCGCACGTCGATCCCGGCGGCAGCGGCCGCCTGCTCGTTGGCCCGCACCGCCAGCCACTGCAGGCCCGTGCGGCCACGCCGCAGGTTCGCCACGGCCAACGCGCACAGGCCGAGGACCACCAGGCACAGCAGGCCGAACGCGACGCGCGGGTACTCCGCCCCCGCGGCCCTGATGGTCAGGTTCCACGGACCCAGCGACGGTTCCGGCACGTCGGTGGCGCCGGTGCGGCCCACGAACCACTCCCACTTGAACAGGAGTTCCTGGATGGCCACGGCCGCACCGAGGGTGACGATGGCGAGGTTGAGACCCCGCACCTTCACCGCGGGCAGCCCCACCAGCACACCCAGGCCGCACGTGATCGCCACGGCGACCAGCGGGCCCAGCGGGAACGGGAGACCGGCGTCGGACAACCGCACCATCGCGTACGCAGCGACCCCCGCGAACGCGTAGGAGGCCAGCGAGATCTGCCCGACGAATCCGGTGAGCACCACCACCGACAGGGCGAACATCGCCATCACCGACGACGTGATCAGCGCGGCGCGCCAGTCGGCACCGCCGAGCACCATGGAGGCCACCGCCGCCCCGCCCAGCACGAGGGTCACCACTGCGACGCCCCGAGGTGCCGGTGCGGCGGGGTAGCGCCCCTCCCTCAGCGCGCCGCGGGTGGGGAGGCGGTCACCCCGCCAGACCACTGCGGCCACCAGGACCAGGAACGGCAGCCCCTGCTGGAGGCCGATCCGGGGGAGCCAGTCCACCTCGGCCTGGAGGTTGAGCAGCTCCGACTGCGCCATCCCGATGGCCAGGCCGGTGGCCGCCACCACCGGGTAGGAGCGGAAGCCGCCCACGAGTGCGGCGGCGAGGGCCGGCACGATGAGCAGGCTGTTGTTGAGCGCGTCGAGCGCCACGATCTGGGCGGAGAAGATCATCGCCAGGCCGGCGAGCGAGGTGGCGAGCATCCAGTTGAGTGCCGCCAGCCGGTCGGGGTCGAGGCCGGCCAGCACCGCCCCCTTCTGGTTCTCCGCTGCGGCCGTGGTGGCCAGACCGAACCTCGTGTGGCGTCCGACCAGCCACAGGACCCCGGCGAGCACGACGACCATGGCGCCGAGGATCAGTCGGTCCACCCCCACCAGCCGGCCGAGCACCTCGAGGTTGTCGCGGGGGAGCACCGGGCGGACGTTCGGCGTCACCGGCCACTCCAGTCCGATGACGGCCCAGAAGTAGAGGAAGAGGCCGACCGACGCCACCACCCGGGCCAGTGCCGGCGCCCGTCGCAGGCGGCGGAACACCAGCTGCTGGAGCAGCAGGCCGAGGAGCGCCCCGTAGATCACGAACAGCACGAGGGCCGTGGCCACGGTGGGTCGCGGCAGCAGTTGCACCCGGTGCGCGATGCCGGGCCACGGCAGGACGAGGTCGCCGGTCTCGCGGAACTCGTAGAAGGCGAACGCGAGGAAGGTGCCCACCGCCGCGTGGGCGAAGTTCACCACCCCGGAGGACCGGGCGGTGAGCGTGACGCCGAGGCCGAGCGCGGCGATGACGGCGCCGCCGCCGAGCCCCAGGATCAGGTAGGCGAGATGGGACGAGATGGTGGCGCTCCCGTCAGCCCGTCGCCGTCGGCACGCCGGTGCGGGCCACGATGGCCGGTACGTCGATCCAGCCGTCCGACGCCTCCACGAAGTCGCTCCGGCCCTTCAGCTCGGCGATGATCTCCTGTGGCGAGCAGAGCGACGGCAGCGCCGGGATCTGCTTCCCGTCGCAGGTGTAGGGGTGGCCATCGAAGCTCGCTCGGTCACGCGCGGCGCGGAAGGCCTCCATCACCTGGGAGCGGGTGGCCTGCGGGCCGATGTCGGCCAGCACGGACCAGAGGTTCATCACACCCCGGAACGCCACCGTGGCGGCGGAGCGCGGCGTGGTGCCGGGCGCGTACTTCTCCATCGCGAGCGTGTAGATCTCGGTGTCCGCGGAGCTCGACTCCGTCTGGTCGATCCGGTTCTCCACGTTGAAGAGGAAGCCGACGACCTTGTCCACCCCGACCTTGTCGATCTGCTTCACGTCCGCGCACGAACCCACCATGTACACCTTCGCGGTGGAGCGGAGGTCGGAGATGGCCTGCATGATCGGTGCGCAGGCGAGGTCGGCCGCCCCCACGAAGATGGCGTCGGGGTTCGACTCCACGGCCTTCTGCACCGGCGCCACGTAGTCCTGGCTGACCATCGCGAAGGGGACCTCGGTCACCTGCGCGCCGAGGGCCCGGGCCACGCCGGCGCCGTACCCGACGGCCGCCTCCTTGATCGAGGGGTACTCGGCGTAGAGGATCGCCACCTTCCGGGCCTTCTGCCGTTCCACGGCATCCTGGGCGAAGGCGACGAAGGCGCCGGGGCTCCCGCCGGAGAACTGGAAGCTGACCGGGCTGGTCATCTCCGGGGTGTTCACCGGGATGCCCCCCACGAACGGGATCCCGTTCTCCTCCAGCACCGACAGCGCCGCGCCGTTGGACAGGCCGATCCCACCGAGCACGGCGAGCACGTCGGCGGCCACGAACTGCCGGGCGCAGGCCTGGGCCTCGTCGGCCGACAGCGGGTTGCTCAGCAGGCAGGGGACCACCTCGACGGGTCGGCCGTCCACGCCGCCGAGCTCCTTGTTGACGAACGCCACGGCCGCGTCGGTGGCGGCGTGCAGTTCCGGCATGGCACCGATCGGGCCGGAGTCCACGTTCATGAAGCCCACCTTGATGGGCGCGGTGGCGGTGTCGGCGGCGTTGGGCGCGGGGACCGTGCCGCGGAACCATTCGGCGCCCTGGAACCGCGAGATGACCGTGGTGCCGTCGCCGGCGTTCGGCTTTACGGACCCGGGCGCCCCGGGTGCCGTGGTCGAGGCGCCGCCGGAGGACACCTCCGACTCGCTGCACGCGCCGAGCAGCAGCGCAGCCGCCGCGAGCGCAGCCACCGCGACGAGCGCCGCGCGGGCCGACCGGTTCGTCGTCACCACACTTCCCCCTCGTTGTCCCACACCGTCGCGGGTGACCCCTCACCCGACGGGCGACATTCTGCCACCGAACGGCGGGCGGTGAACGGCGTCAACCCTCGCGGGGCCCGGCGTGCTCCGGGAAGATGTCGGTGAACTCCACCGGCGGCGGGTGCTCGAGCTGGGAGTACCTGCAGTCCTCCGGCAGCTTGTCGGGTCGCCACCGGACGAAGCGCGCCGGGTGCCGGAACCGCATCCCGGTGAGGTTCTCGTAGGTCACCTCCACCACGAGCTCGCACCGCAGCGGCACCCAGTCCAGGTTCCGTTTGCCCGTCCAGCGGCTCGGGGCGCCGGGCATCCGCTGGCCGTCCTCGTGCGCCTCGGGCTCCGCCCACTCGCGCCACGGGTGCCCCTCGGCGCCACCCTCCTCGTACGGCGCCAGCTCGGCGGCGAGCGTGCGGCGCTGCGACGCGGCGAACGCGCTGGCCACACCGATGTGGTGCAGCCGCGGGGGAGTGGCGTCGTCGAAGAGTCCGAGCAGTAGCGAGCCCACGCCGTTGCCGTCCTTGTGGGGCCGGTAGCCGGCCACCACGCAGTCGGCGGTGCGGTGGTGCTTCACCTTCCACTGCACCCGCTTGTCCTCCACGTACGGGTCCTCGAGCGGCTTGGCCATGATCCCGTCGAAGCCGGCGCCCTCGAACCGCTCGAACCAGTCAGCCGCCACCTCGGGGTCACGGGTGGCCGGGGTGAGGTGGAGCGGGGCGCGGAGGTCGCCCAGCAGCTGCTCCAGGGTGGACCGGCGCTCGGCGAAGGGCAGCGGCCGGAGGTCGAGGTCGTCGAGGGCCAGGATGTCGAACACCACGAGACTCGCCGGGGTGGTCTCCGACAGCAGCTTCACCCGGCTCTCGGCGGGGTGGATCCTCTGGCCGAGCAGGTCGAAGTCGAGCCCGTCGTAGGTGGCCACCACCAGTTCACCGTCGAGCACGCAGCGCGCCGGCAACTGCTCACGGATGGGGCCGAGCAGTTCGGGGAAGTAGCGGGTCAGCGCCTTCTCGTTGCGGCTGCCGAGCACCACCTCGTCGCCGTCG
>CAIPVR010000098.1 GCA_903868545.1 uncultured Actinomycetes bacterium | reverse complement strand
TGAGCAGGTCAGGAGTTCGATTCTCCTCTCGGGCTCCAGCTGACGGGGGAAGTCCCGCCAGGACCCCCGTCCCGCAGGCGACCCGGCCCCGGGAGCCCCGTGGCCACCGGCGGGGCTGCGGGTGACGGCTTCGGGCCGCACGGCACGGGCCGGGTGCCGGTGCCGCTCGTGCCCCGGGTGAGTGCCCTCCCGGGGAGAGCGCGGCGCGTGACCGCTGCGATTCCCTCGTCAGGCCAAGGCGGTGACGGCGGCCATCAGGGTGGGTTCCACGCCGCCGGCCCCGCCCTTGAGGCGGAGCGGCCAGCCGTAGTTCAGCATCGTGCCGCCGGCGACGAACGGGAAGTCGCCCTCGCCGCCGCCCTCGTAGGTGGGGGTGCTGCGCTCGGCCATCTCGTTGGAGCAGACGTAGCAGGGCACCTCGTTGGCGTACCCGGCGATCCACAGGTCCCCGCCGAGCGCGGATCGGATGAGGCCGTCGTAGCGCGACACCACTTCCCCGCCGAGCGCCAGGAGGCGCAGCCCGCCGGGACCGAACCGCCACCGCTGCACGGGGAGCGGAACGCTGGTGGGAAAGGTGCCGGCCCCGAGGACGGCGAGCGCCTTGGCCGCGTGCACGGGGAACGGGGCCGGTAGGGAGAGCCGGTCCGAGTAGCGGGCCTGCAGTTCCGCGAACTCCGCCGGAGTGCCCGGCACGTTGAGCGGCAACGCCACCGCCGGGTCGTACGCGGTGCTGAGCGGTCCCGACACGAACGAGCCAGCGCCAGAGCCCAGCGCCGTGAGCGCCGCGGCTGACAGGATCGTGCCGTGGATCCCCACCAGCGTCGGCGAGGGCCCGTAGCCACCGGTTGCGATCGGGTCCTGGTCCCCCGCGGCGCCGAGCACGAACAGGGCCTTGCCGCCGCGGGCGCTCTCGATGCGGGTTCGGGCGTTGCCGGGGTAGTCGGCGTCGAAGTAGGTCTGGTTCCCACCCGACACGGGGTGGGTCCCGTAGCCGAAGACCGTGGCGTACACCTCGCCGGTCGGCGACTCGACGCTGAGCACGGGCACGTCGCTGAGCACGAGCGGGTCCCCGGCCCGGTTCTTGCTGAACTCCGCGGTACCGCGGGCGTGGCGCAGGCGGCACTCCCGCGGCCGGTACTGGGTGAGGGTGACCTTGACCAGGTTGGCCACGGCGTTGATGAACCAGGTGGTGTAGGCGTCGATCTCGGCCAGGTCCGCCGGTGTGGCGGAGATCAGCACCTCCGGGTCGGGCCGCTCCCGGAGCGCGGGACCGTTGTGGGTGTGGCTGGCCAGCAGCATCAGCCGCTCGGGCGCGAGCGCCACCCCGATCTCGGCGATGCGGGCCCGGATCGCGGTGTTCACCGACGGCGGGACCCCCAGCACGTCGAGCGACACCATCACGTGGGGGACGCCACCGTCCCAGATGGCGAGGCAGGTAGCGGTCAGGTCCGTCGCGACCGAGGCCGCACGCCGCGACTCGTAGCCGTACCCGCTCATCAGGTAGTTCGGGAAGCCCACCGCCGACGGCGTGATGGTGATGCGGTCGACGGTGACGCCGTAGGTGCCGGGTGGGGCCGGGGTTGCCGGCGGGGCGCACGCCACGGCGGGGATCGCCACCGCGCCCACTCCGGCCGCGAGCAGCAGGTTCCTGCGTGTCACCATGTCGTCGCCCCCAGATGTGCCATCGCCGACTGACGCCCCGTCAGCAGAGGCCGAAGGTACCAGCCGTATCTGCTTCCCGCGGTGCCCCCACGCGCGGTGAGGGTGCCCGCGGAACCTGACGCCATCGCCCGCGTGCTGTCGAACTGCCCCGACGAGGCGCTCCCGGCGGGCTGAGGCGCCGCCCGCTACTCGGGGCGAGGTGAGCCCGGGAGCAGCCGTCGGGCGCCGGGGCCCTCTACCGCGAGCCGGTCGGCGGGGTTCACGAGCTTGCACCGCTCGAAGGACAGGCAGCCGCAGCCGATGCAGGTGGTGAGGTCGTCGCGGAGCCGCTCGAGCAGTTCGATCCGGGCGTCGAGCAGGTCCCGCCAACCCTCGGCGAGGACGCTCCAGTCGTCCTCGCGCGGGGTCCGCTGCTGCGGGAGGGAGTCGAGCGCGGCGCGCACGTCGGCGAGCGGGATGCCCACCGCCTGCGCGGCGCGGACGAACGCCAGGCGCCGCAGGATCGCCCGCCCGAAGCGGCGCTGGTTCCCCTCGTTCCTGGTGGAGGAGATCAGGCCCTCCCGCTCGTAGAAGTGGAGCGCGGAGACCGACAGTCCGCTGCGTTCGGCGACCTGGCCGACCGACCAGTCGCGGAACAGCTCCTCCTCGGTGGTCACGGGGTGACCCTACCGCTTGACCTCAACGAAGGTTGAGGTGCGAGGGTCGTGCGGCTCGACCACCCACAGGAGGAGCACGCGCTCATGTCGGCGTTCATGGTGATCTGCACGTTCAGGGACGGCACGGACATGGCGGAGGTCATGTCGGTGGTGGAGGAGGAACAGGCACAGGTGGAGACCCTCACCGCCGAGGGGAGGCTCGGCCCGATACGTCTCTCCCTCGCCCGGGGGACCGTCTTCAT
The DNA here is from genome assembly GCA_903868545.1 of uncultured Actinomycetes bacterium. Taxonomy (GTDB): domain Bacteria; phylum Actinomycetota; class Acidimicrobiia; order Acidimicrobiales; family Microtrichaceae; genus CAIPVR01. Next base: position 7,076 of record CAIPVR010000098.1, on the reverse strand, counting down.
CGAGGCGTTCGCCGACGACCCGGACGGTGCCGTGGCGACGGTGCGCACGCTGCCGATGGCCCGGTGGTGGGTCCTCGACGTCTTCCCGCTCGCGCCGGCTCCGGCGGCGGGAGGTGCGGCATGAGCGCGTTCACCGCAGCAGAACTCGAGTACCTCGCCGCCCAGCCCCTCATGCGGTTCGCCACCGCGTCGCCGACCGGGAAGCCCGACGTGGCCCCCGTGGTGTTCGAGGTGGACGGCGACGACATCGTCACCGCCGGCTTCGACATCACCCACACGGTCCGGTACCGAAACGTCCTGGCCAACCCCCGCGCCGTGCTGGTGGTGGACGACCTGGCGACGGTGGACCCCTGGGCGCCCCGGGGCGTCAAGATCATCGGGAGGGCGGCGATCGAGGAGGTCGACGGTGCGCCGCGGTTCCGGATCAGCCCCGAGGTGGTCATCAGCTGGGCCATCAACGACACGACGCCGGGCATCCCGAAGATGGAGCGCCGCGCGGTGTGAGCTCGGGCGCAGGTCCCGCCCGGACCGCGCCGAGCGGGACCCGACGCCGGCGTCGTCGTGCGTCCGCCGACGGTCGGCAGCCCGCGTGGGGAGTTCTCCCCGTTCCGGCGGGGGTGGGCGGGCGTCATCCTGCTGCGTGGTCGCAGGAGCGGAGGTCGACCGGGTGGCCGAGCGGGACCTGACCGGGCAACATCATGACCTCATGGAAGGAACCGCCACCGTCGGTGGGGCCGAGTTGACCTGGGCCGGGCTCACCGATGTGGGTTCGGTCCGCTCCGTGAACGAGGACACGTTCCTGGTCGACCCTCCCGCGTTCGTGGTGGCCGACGGGATGGGCGGTCACGAGGCCGGCGACGTCGCCAGCCGGGAGGGGGCGGAGGCTTTCGCCCGGCACCTCGTCGCCAACGGGTCCGACGGCGCGGCGGTCCTGTCCGGGGTGGACGAGGCCAATCGCCATGTCTACCGGCGTTCCGAGCAGATGGCGGGCCCCGGCTCGATGGGCACCACCATGGTGGGTCTGGTGTTCCTGGAGTCGGGCGACGTCACGGTGTTCAACGTCGGGGACTCGCGGGCCTACGTGCTGAGTGGGAGGCGCCTGTCCCAGCTGACCGTGGACCACTCGCTGGTCCAGGAGTTGGTCGAGGTGGGCAGGATCACACCGGCCGAGGCCCGCTCCCACCCCGAGCGCAACGTGATCACCCGGGCGGTGGGCGTGGATCCCACGGTTGCCGCGGATCTCCGGATCCTGCGGCCCCGGCCGGGGGACCGGTACCTCCTGTGCACCGACGGCCTCTCGGGCGAGGTGACCGACGAGGACATCGCCGAGACGCTCCTCGCCGGTGGATCGCCGACGGAGGCCGCAGCGGCTCTCGTGGACCGTGCGCTGCGGGCCGGCGGTCGCGACAACGTGACGGTGGTGGTGCTCGACGTCCTCGACGTGTTCGGCGCGGACGAGGACACGGCGCCGAAGGCCGCCGTGGCCACCGCGGAGATCGGTGGCGTGCCCGAGGAACTCGCCGTGGCGGTCGCCGAGGTGCCGGCGGGTGAGGAACCCGGGCCGTTGATCTCGGACGTGCCGGATCCTGTCGACGCCGACGGCGGCCACAGCGGTCCCGAGTTCGATCCCGTCTCCGTCCCTGGCCCCGGCGACGACGGCGATGCCGAAGCCGACACAACCGATGCAGTCCTCGCGGCGGACGACACCGATGCCGACGGGGACGCCGTCGATGCTGGCACCGCCGACCCGGAGGGCGGGTCGGATGAGTGAGACCCGCTTCACGCCGGGGGAGTTGGTGGGCGTCGTGCGCGGTCCGGTCCGGGCGGTGGTGGCCGACGCCCCCGACTCGCCGTTCGTCGCGGCGCTGGTGGCAGCACTCTCGGCCCGCCCTGCGCTCGACACGGTCATCGACCTGCTCATCGAGCGGTCCGACGACGAGCTGCCCGAGCTCGTGGCTGCCGAACGGGCCGACGGGTCCGTGCGTCTGGTGGCGCGGGGTTCCCTGGCCGCGACCCTGTCGGACCCGGGTCGTCCCGACGTGGTGGTGTCGGCCCCCGGGGTGCGGACGTGGCTCGAGCGACTCGAGCCGGCCGCGGCCCGCGTGGTGATCGGTCCGCCCCCGGGCGGCACCGGGGTGGCCGACCCGTTCACGGTGTCAGGTGACGCGGTGCTGCCGGTCGCCTCGCTCGAGTTCGAACCGGCCGTGTCGTCCGGGGTCGGTCCGGTGGCCGCAGCCCCGGTCCCGCTCCGGGAGGACCCGCCCGCCGGACCGGACCCGTGGGCGTCGTCCGCTCCACCGTTGCCGTCCGCTCCACCGTTGCCGTCGCCGTTGCCGTCCACGCCGCCTCCCTATCCGGCTGCCGGGACCCCGGTCACCGTCGAACCGACGACTTCGGCCGCCTCCGACGACGGCGCCCCTGATCCGTCGTTGGTGGCCGAGCCGCCCCTGCCCCCGGTCACCGCCGCCGTCCCGCAGGAGGAGGAGCCGGCGCACCCGTCCTCCGACGCCGACACGATCGTCGGCTGGACCGGGGACGACGTCGCTGCGGTGGTGGACCGGACCGGATCGACGACGTCGGGACCGGCCCCCGACGCCGAGGCCGAAGCCGGCTACGACTTCCTCTTCGGCGCGACGAGGGCCCGCACGGTGGAGGAGGCCGCGGTCCGGCCGGAGGACGAGGCCGCTCCCGGCGGGGTCCCCGCTGCCGCGGGTCCGGTGGTCGGGCCGCCCGCCGCCGGGGTCATCACGGCGATCCCCGGGTCCGTCCCGACCGGTGGGTCCGTTCCCGACCTGCCCGGTGACCACGACGGTCACACGATCAGCCTGTCGCAACTGCGCTCGGCGTCCGCGGCCCCCGGTGCAGCGGTGGACCCCCCGGGGTCCGACACGGTGCTCTCCGTGGGCTGTCCGTCCGGGCACCGCAACCCGCCGCACGCCGGGGTGTGCCGCGTCTGCGCAGCAGCCATCGCGGACCAGGAGCCGGTGCCGACGCCCCGGCCCGTGCTCGGCCGGGTGCGGCTGCCCGGCGGCCGCACCGTCCCGCTCGACCGCCCGCTGGTCCTGGGCAGGTCCCCGCGTGTCACCGACACCTCCGGCGCCGAGGCCCCGCTCCCGGTGCCGGTGGACAGCCCCAAGAAGGAGGTGTCGGGCACCCACCTCGAGCTCCGTGCCGAGGGGTGGCAGATCATCGCCGTCGACCGCCGCTCGACCAACGGGACGACCGTGCACGTCCCGGGGCGCCCGCCCCAGTTGCTCCGCCCCGACGAACCGGTCGCCGTCCCGCTCGGCACCGTGATCGAACTGGCCGACGAGGTCGAGCTGGTGGTCGAGGCCCAGCCGTGACGTCGCGACGCGAGGCCGGGCCGCCGCCGGAGATCCCGGGGTACAGGTTCCAGCGCCTGCTGGGTACCGGCGGCTACTCCGACGTGCACCTGTACCGCCAGGACCTCCCCGATCGGGAGGTGGCGGTGAAGGTGCTGTTCGACGGTGCGCTCGACGAGGGCTCCGGGCCGACCTTCGTGCGCGAGGCGAACGTGATGGCGGCGCTCTCGGCGCACCCGTTCATCGTGACCGTGTTCCAGGCGGCGATCAGCGCCGACGGACGCCCCTACCTGGTGATGGAGTACTACCCGGGCGGGAGCTTCGCCGAACGGCTCCGACTGGAGCGGCTCCCCGTGGCGGAGGTCCTCCAGGTGGCGGTGCAGCTCTCCGGTGCGGTGGAGACCGCGCACCGCTCGGGCATCCTGCACCGCGACCTCAAGCCGGCGAACGTGCTGCTCAGCGAGTACGGCCGCCCCGGCCTCACCGACTTCGGCATCGCCACGGGGACCGGTCAGAGCGCGGAGGCGGAGGGGCTCTCCATCCCGTGGGCCCCGCCCGAGATCGCGAGCGGCTCCGGACACGGCGACGTGCGCTCCGACGTGTACAGCCTTGCGGCCACCGTCTACACGATGTTGGCCAACCGGTCGCCCTACGAGGAGCCGGGGGGGTCGAACCGGTCCCTCGACCTGGTGGCCCGGATCGAACGGGGACAGGTTCCCCCGACGGCCCGTGCGGACGTGCCCGACTCGCTGGAGCGGTTGCTGCGGCAGGCCATGTCGAAGGACCCGGACCTGCGACCGCCGTCGGCGGACGCGTTCGGTCGCGCGGTCCAGGACGTGGAGCAGGAGCTCCGGCTGGCCGTGACGCCCCTCGAGGTCCGCGGCGAGTACCGACGGGCCGTGGCGCCGGCCGGCCCCGAGGAGGACCGGACCAGGCTCAAGGCCCCGCGCGTGATCGAGGCCCACCGTGGACCGGCCCCGTCCGCGTCACCGCCCCCGTTCCCGCCGTCGGGTCCGGCGACCGTTCCACCTCCGCCGGCGAACGTCCCACCCCTGCCGTCGGAGGACGGCACCGTCCGCAGGGCCACACCGTTCGTGGTCGGTGCCCAGCCCCCCTCCGTGCCTCCGTTCGCGTCGTCGGCCGCTCCGGCTGCCGCACCGGCCGGGTCCGGGGCGACGGGAGCGGCCCCCGCGCCGGCCCCGGCGGCGGGTGCCGGACAGGAGCGTCCGCGGCGGTCCGACCCTGCCGCGCGCCGTCGTCTGGCCGTCCGGGCCGTGGCCGTGGCGTTGGTGGTGCTCGTCGCGCTCGTGGTGGTCCGGTTCGTGGTCGGCTCCGGCAGCGACGGCGGCGGCAGCGCCGCCACCACGACGACCACACCGAGCGGCCTGCTCCCGTCGGAGTTCACGCCACCGGGTCTGGCGGACCTGACCGGTACCGCGTCCGCCGACGGGGTGGCGTTGGCGTGGACCTCGCCGACGGACGCGTCGCTCTCGGTCCGGGTGCTCGACCCGGCCGGCGCCACGCTCGCCACGGTCGGGGCCGCGTCGCTCGGCGTGACGGTCCCCGGGGTGGGCGACGTGTGCGTCGTCCGGGTGGAGGTGGTCCGGGGGGACGTCACCTCGGAACCTCAACAGGCGGCAGGCTGTTGAGCGCCGTGGGCCGGAGCGCCGGCATGACGGGCCTCGACGAGGGCCCCGGGAGGACGGGCGGATGACCCTGACCATCGACTTCTGCGGGGAGGTCCACGACGTTCCTCCGGAGGGCTGGTTCACCATCGGCCGTGAGGGCGACCTCGTGGTGGACGACAACCCCTACCTGCACCGGCGTTTCCTCCAGGTCGGTCGTGTGGACGACCTGTGGTGGATCGTCAACGTGGGCGACCAGTTGTCGGCGACCGTGGCCGACGGCGACGGCAGCGTGCAGGCCTGGTTGGCGCCCGGCGCCCGCTTGCCCGTGGTGTTCGGCCGCACCGTGGTGCGGTTCACCGCCGGCCCCACCTCCTACGAGTTGGAGGTCCGGCAGGTCGAGCCGGTCTTCGAGGGCCCGGACCCCGTCCCCGACGACCACGGCGACCAGACGATCGGGCTGACCCCCCTGACGGCCGACCAGAAGCTCCTGGTGCTGGCACTCGCCGAGCCGCTGCTCCGTCAGGAGGGCCGGGGTTCGGCGTCCATCCCGACCTCGGCCGAGGCGGCCCAGCGTCTCGGGTGGGCCATGACCCGGTTCAACCGGAAGCTGGACAACGTCTGCCAGAAGCTCGCCAAGATCGGGGTGCGCGGCCTCCACGGCGGACCCGGGGAGCTGGCGTCGGGGCGGCGGGCCAGGCTGGTGGAGTACGCGGTCTCGGTGCGCCTCGTGGTTCCCGACGACCTGCCGTTGCTCGACCGGGCGCCCGAGGAAGGGGCCTGAGCCGTCCTGCCGGAGGCCCGGGGGAGTCCTCCCCATTCCGCCGTCGGCGGGTGAGGGTGAGGGTGTCCGGGTGCAACGAGGAGTGGCGACGGATCCCTTGAACCGCCGGGACGCCCTGCGTACCCTGCCGGAGGTAGGTGTCGGGGCGGCACCGTTCGGCGATGTCAACGGGCGACAGGTCCCGGTCCGAGGGAGCGGCGTGGCGCGGGGAGGGGTGAACGCTTCCTTCGTGGTCGAGTGCGCCGGCGTGCCCGCAGGACGTGTCGTGGAACAGGCCGTGGCGGTGGTCTCGGCCGACCCCCGGTACCGGACCGTCCGCGTCTCCGCCGACAGCCTCCGTTTCGCCCGCACCTACCGGCCCACGTGGTCCTTCGCCCTCGGAGTGCTGCTCGTTCCGGTGCTCGTCGGCATTCCCCTCTTGCTCCACCGGGTGGTGGAGACCTGCACGATCCTGGTGGAGGCCGACCACCGGGGGACCCGGGCCCGGGTGTCCGGTCGGCTGGACGGTGAGGTCCTGGCCCGACTGCGTTCGACCCTGGAGGGGCTGTCCACCGGTGGGACTCCGCCGCCGGTCGGGGCACCGGTGGCGGCGGTCGGGGTGCCCGTCCCGCCCCCCGCCTTCTCCCTGGAGCCGAACGCAGGGACCCCCGGCACCCCGGCTGCGGTTCCGCCGGTCGTCCTGCCGGCCGGGCCGGCTGCGGTTCCGCCGGTCGTCCTGCCGGCCGGGTCGGCTGCGGTTCCGCCGGTCGTCGTGCCCGCCGATGTCACGCTCCGTCCTGGCGGGCCCCGTCCTTCGGCACCGGCGCCGCCCGCCCCGGCCGCGGTCCCGGTCCATCCGGTCGTGCAGCTCGACGACGGCACCCGGGTGGAGATCGCCCACCGGGTCCACCTGGGCCGCGACCCCGAGGCGTTCGGTGTGGCCGGGCAGGTCGTCCTGGTGCCCGTCGCCGACCCCGACCGCAGCGTGTCGAAGACGCACCTGGCGCTCGCCCTCTCCGCCGACCGCCGACTGCTCGTGTCGGACCTGAACTCGACCAACGGCTCCTTCCTCGTCGGGGCGGACGGTGAGGCCGTCGCCCTGCAGCCGGGTGAGTGGGCCGAGGTCCCCCCGGGAGCCTGCGTGCGGTTCGGCCGGCGGACCCTGTGCCCGGAGCGGCCGGCATGAAGCTCGGCGAGCTGACGGGGCGCCTCCGGGCGGCGACCCCCTCCCGGCGGAAGCTCGTCTCCGGGGCCGTCCTGGGCGTGGGCGTGCTCGGCGTCCTGGTGGCGATCCTGCTCTCCGACGGATTCCGGGCCACGACGCTGGACCTGTCCGACAGCGGCGTGTGGGTGACGCGGAGCGTC
>CAIPVR010000097.1 GCA_903868545.1 uncultured Actinomycetes bacterium | reverse complement strand
GCCACGTTGGCCGCGGCCCGCGCCGGGTCCGGGTCGTCCATCGGCTGGGCGAGCACGGGCGCGCCGGCGGCCCGGTCCTCGATGGCGAGCAGGTCGGCCTCCTCGACGCCGTCCTGGGGCACCACGACCTTCCACTCGTCGGCCCGGTCGAGCACCACCTCGGCCCCGGCCTTGGGACTGACGCACACCCAGTCGAGCCCGGGCGGCGCAGGTCGGGTCCCGTTGGTCTCCACCGCCACCTCGAGACCGGCGTCGTGGAACGCGGCGACGAGTTCCGCGTCCATCTGGAGGAGCGGCTCACCCCCGGTGCACACCACGTAGGGTTCACCGCCGGCGCCGAACCCGTCCGCCCAGCAGCGCGCCACTGCGTCGGCCAGGTCGGCCGCGGTGGCGAACGTGCCCCCACCCGGACCGTCGGTGCCCACGAAGTCGGTGTCGCAGAAGCGGCAGACCGCCGTGGCCCGGTGCTCCTCCCGGCCGGTCCACAGGTTGCAGCCGCTGAACCGGCAGAACACCGCGGCCCGACCGGCCCGCACCCCCTCACCCTGGAGCGTCGGGAACAGTTCCTTCACCCGGTAGGTCACGGCGCCGCCGGCGATTCTCCGGATCCAGCACGCCCGTTCCGGGCGTTGCGGACCCCTATTTCTCGGTAGGGGGTGGGGTCGGGGACGCCGGCCTGCTCGAACCCTGCCTGCCGCAGCAGGCAGCTGTCGCAGTGGCCGCACGCGGCGCCGTCGGGTGCCGGGTCGTAGCAGCTCAGCGTGAGCGACAGGTCCACGCCCAGCTCCCCCGCCAGCGTGATGATCCCGGCCTTGGTCAGCTCGAGCAACGGGGCGTGCACCCGGAACCGCGCGCCGTCCTGTGCGCCGGCCCTCGTGGCCACGTCGGCCAGCCGCTCGAACGCCTCGAGGAACTCGGGCCGGCAGTCGGGGTACCCCGAGTAGTCGAGGGCGTTGACCCCCACGAACAGGTCGGTGGCACCCAGCACCTCGGCCCAGCCCAGCGCCACCGACAAGAACACGGTGTTGCGGGCCGGCACGTAGGTGACCGGGATCCCCTCCGCCGCCTCGGCCAGCACCTCGGCCGCCGTCTCGTGCTTGGGCACGTCGATGTCGTCGGTCAGCGCGGAGCCGCCGAAACGCGAGAGGTCGAGGTCGACCACCACGTGCTCGATCCCCACCCCGGACCGGCGCGACGCGTCGGCCACCACCCGCGCGGCCGCGTCGAGCTCCACCGCGTGACGCTGCCCGTACCGGAAGCTCAGGGCGTGGGGTCGGAATCCGTCGCGCAGCGCCACGCCGAGCACGGTCGCCGAGTCGAGCCCGCCGGAGACGAGCACCACCGCAGGAGGTCGACCGGTCATCCCCGCACCGACGTCCGTCCGGCCCTCAACGCCGGGCGGTGCGCTCGGACACGCCGGCCAGCTTCTGCACCCGCGCCGCGAGGCCCGGGGCGAGACCGGCGAACGAGGCCATGGCCCGCAGTTCCGGCGGGGCCACGTAGACCTCGCGGTCGCCGTGCTCGATGCCCCGCACCACGGCGTCGGCCACGTCCTGGGGCGACTTCGTGCGCACGCCCGGCGGGAGGTCCATGTCGTTGTCGTGGAACATGCCGGCGTCGCGGATGAACCCCGGTGCCACCAGCGTGAGGCCGACCGGCGTGCCGTCGAGGTCCTGGCCGAGCGAGTGGGCGAAGCCGCGCAGGCCGAACTTGGTGGCGTTGTACATGAACGTGTTCGGGGTGGGCGCCACGCCCGACAGGGAGCCCACGAGCACGATGTGACCGGGGCTGCGCTCGGCGAGCTTGTGCTGGGCGAAGGCCACCGCGGTCTGGATCGGGGCCCGCAGGTTCACGTCGAGGACCTGGTCGATCCCCTCGGGGGTGGCCTCGTCGACGATCCCGTCGCCGCCGATCCCGGCGTTGAGCACGATCACGTCGCAGCCGAGTGCGTCCTCGGTCACCCGGTCCACGTCGGCAGCGACCGACAGGTCGGCCACCACCACCTCGCCGCCCGTACGGCGGGCGAGGTCCTCGAGCAGCTCCGCCCGACGGGCGGTGAGGACGAGGTCGGCCCGGCGGCGGGCCAGTTCCAGGGCGATGGCCTCCCCCAGACCGCCGCTGGCGCCGGTGAGGAGGATGCGGGAACCACGGATCTGCATGGCCCGGACCGTACTCAGTCCCCGGGCCTCCGTCAGGGGCGTCGCGTCAGAGCCGGACGCGGACGGTCACGACGATCGGCGTGTAGGCGTTGGCCGAGACGGTGGCGTCGGGACCCGAGCACTTGACCACGACGCCGGAGGACTGCGACTCCTGCACGGTGCAGGCGCTGGCGTCCTTCACCAGGCCGTTGCGGTCGGTGCGGATCTTCACGTTGACCAGCGAGTTGTTCCAGCCCGGCGCCCCGGAGGTCGCGGTGATCCGGAGCTGCACGTTGATGGTGTTGACCGAGTCGTCGGCGAAGGAGCGGAACCCGTTCCAGCGGGCCTCGCCGTTCGTGGTGATCACCGCGTCCTTCTTCAGGGTGGTGGTGGCCGCGAACTCCTTGGGCCCACCGAGCACCACTGCGTCGGTCACGGTGAGCTGCGAGCCGGGCACGGAGTTCTCCACCTTGAGCGTGAGCGGGGCGTTGCGGATGAGGTAGGCGTAGGAAGCGGCCTCCTCGTCGGGGTCCTGGCTCCCCTCGGCCAGCCAACCGTGGCAGGCGAGGTGATCGGTGCCACGGCAGCCGCCGTAACTGTCCGGGTCCTTCCTGCCACCGTTGTTGTGCGCCCACCCGAACACCTCGCCCAACAGGTCCTGCTTGAGGGTGAAGGCGGCATCGGCGTAGTTGTTGCCGTCGTCGTTGACCTCCATGCGCCACGTGGTGCCGGTCCAGAGGGTCAGGTTCTCGTTCTTCGTGTCCTGCCACGAGTTCTTGTGCGGCCCCCAGTGGTAGCGGCCGCTGCGGACGTCCACGTTCTCCATGGAGAGCGGCAGGTTGGCCCCCGCGCCGTTGGCGTCGAAGCCGACCGCCTCGTTCTTCACGAACATGCAGATGTGCTCGTCGGAGTACTCCGGACACGGCGGGACCACGACGGACGCGATGTCGCCGGAGGCCACGTCCTGCTGGGCCCCGAGCGGCTCGGCCGTGCCCGACGAGGCCCCGGCCGAGCGGGCGACGGCGTCACCGGTCCCGGTCCGCTCCGACGTGCAGGCGGCGAGCAGCCCCGCGGCGGCGACGAGCACGATCACGAAGGGCAGCGCACCGCGGCGGGCACCGGTGCGGGTGGTGGGGTCGGTCGGCACGGAAGCTCCTCGGGACGGGCTCGGCTCCGCGGACGGGAGCCTCGGGTGTCCTTCGGCCGCCAGCAGGCCTACTTGAGCATTTCCAGATCTCAGCCTGAGGTGGGCTGGATGCCGTCGAGCAGCCGGACGGCGTCGGGCAGGCCGGTCCCGGTGACGTTGTTGTACCGGGGATCCTCGGGGTCCACCCCGCACGAGTCGTCGGGAACCGGCGTGGTGGCATCGTCGACGAGGCGCTCCACCTCGCCGACGTCGCCCCGGAGATCGGGCCGCGCCTGCAGGAGGAGCGCGGCGAGCCCGGCCACCTGGGGAGCCGCCTGGGAGGTGCCGGTCATGGTCCCCCACAGCCCGCCGGGGAGCGCGCCCGGCACCTGCTCTCCGACCGCCACCACGTTGGGCTGGCTGTCGGTGGGCCCGGGCCCGCGCCCGGAGGAGGGCAGGGGGCGGCCGTCCAGACCGAGCGCGCCCACGGTGAGGGTGCGCCGGTGCGACCCGGGCGTGGTGACACTGCGGCAGGCGGGACCGTGGTTCCCGGCCGCCGCCACCGGCACGATGCCCGACGCCTCGAGCACCCGCTGGGCGCGTTCGAGCGCGGGGTTGCGCCGCGTGAGGCCCCACGAGTTGACCAGCACGTCGGGGCGGAGGTCGGGGTTCGGATCGCGGCCGGCACGGTCGGTCGGGGCCACCATGAACTGCAACGCGGCGAGGAGCTCGTCGAGGTCGCACACGGTGCCGGTGCAGCCGCGGGCGGCCATCCAGTTGGCGCCGGGCGCCACGCCGAGGGCCGGCACGGCCGGTACGGGCCCTGCGCCCCAGCCGCTGCGGGAACCCGCTCCGCGTCCGTCGGTCGCCGCCACGGCCCGGCCGACCGCCACCGAGGTCACGTGCGTGCCGTGGCCCTGCGGGTCGCACGGCGTGCGGCACCGGCCGTAGGGGTCGAACCAGTTCCGGTCGTGGACGGGGGCGCGCCCGGCCACCGCCGCCGCACCCCGGTAGCCGGCCGAGAGGGCCGGATGGGCGCCGTCGACCCCGGTGTCCACCACCCCCACGGTGACCCCGTCGCCGTCGGGCGCGCCGGGCCGGGCCCGGAGCGCGGTGACCCCCAGGGCGTCGAGCGCCGGTGACCCGGCGGGTGCCGCCCCCGGGAACACGGGCTCGTCGTCGGCGGAGTCGACCAGGGCGTCCGGTCCGCCGACCACGGCCTCCACCCCGTCGAGACCACGGAGCCGGTCGGCCACCCCCTCGTCGCAGGTGCACAGGGCGATGGCGTTCGACAGCCACAGCTCCCGGTACTCCACACCCGCCTCACCGAGGAGCCGCCGCGCGGCCGCCTGGCTCCGGGCCGCGGTCCGCCGCAGCGATGCCACGAGCTGCCGGCCCCGCTCGGTGCGGTCCGCGATCGCCCGGACCGGAGCGAGGTCGGGGAAGTCGCGGAACACCACCACGTAGAACTGCCGGTCGGGGGCGTCGGCCCGGCCCGGAGCCGGCCCGGCCGTCGTCGCCCGGGGCCCCGCCGACGCGATGGGCTCGTCGGCGACCGTGGTGCACGACCCCGTGAGGGCGATGGCCAGCGCGAGGACCACGACCGCGACGGATGCCCGGACCCGGTGTACCGGATGGGTGGACGCCATCAGAACGCCTCGTCGACCTCGTCGATCTGGGCCAGGTCGCCGTGTCCCGGCCGGTACTGCTGGAACACCCGCTGGGCGCGGGTCTGGGCGAGGTTCTCGGCCGCCTCCTGGAACTGCACCTGGCGGGCCTCCAGGTACCGGGTGAGGTACATCTGGCGGGCCGCGCGCTGGCCGATCTGGGTGGCCAACGGCGAGTTGTCCGCCGCCTGCAGCACCTGGAGCACCGAGGTCATGTTGGGGACGTCGTCGAGACCGCCACCGACGCCGACGCCGGCACCACCGCCACCGCCACCACCGCCACCGCCACCGCCACCGGCGCCGCCACCAGCGCCGCCACCAGCGCCACCACCGCGGAAGCTGAGTCCCCGGGCGACGCCGCCGAGCGCCGCACCGATCGCGGCCGCCGTGCCGACCTGCGCCCAGTCCACGTCGGTGGGATCGGTGGTGTCGTCCCCATCGATGGCGTTCACCAGCACCTGGCCGGCCAGTTCACCGGCCCCGGCACCCACCGCGCCGGCGGCGACGCCCACCAACACCGCGGTGTACACCGTCGTGCCGACGCCGGCGGTGAGGACGCCGATGGCGACACCCAGGCCCACCGAGGCGACGACCTTGACGAGCGTCTTCGCCCACTCGGGCAGGTGACCGGTGGCGTCGGCCGCGTTGACCGGATCGGCACCCGCGTACTGGTACGGGCTCGACGAACCGTTCGGCACCGGGTCGGGCTGCAGGAACCGGGCGAGCGCCGGCACGTACAGGCGCGGACCCATCCGCAGCGCCGGCGTGGCGAGCGGTTCGGTCTCCAGCCCGTCCCGGGCGCCCCAGGCCAGGTTCGGCCGCGCAGGGTCGGTGGAGAGGACCGGGGCGGGGGTGAGCTGGTTGCCGTCGGGGTCGTGGAGCTGGGTGGCCCCCGGGGCACCGGCACCCGTCGCCGTCCACACGGTCGCGCCGGCCGAGTCCAGGACCTGCCAGGTCACCGCACCCGCGCCGAGCACCGCGGTCAGGCCGGCGGGCAGCGCCACCACGCGACCCACGCGGCGGTTGGACGTGTCGAGCAGCAGGCCCTGGTCCGAGTAGCGCACGGTGCGGGCCGTCCCTGCGGTACCGGAGGACCCGGCCACGGCACCGCTCGCCGACGAGCCGTCCGACGTCGACGGCACCGCGGTCGTGCTGGTCGCCGGTGCGCCGGACGTCGACGTGCTGGTCGTCGGCGGCACCGTCGTCGTGCTGGTCGTCATCGTGCTGGTCGTCAGCGTGCTGGTCGTCGGCGGCACCGTCGGCGTGCTGGTCGTCGGCGTGCTGGTCGTCGGCGCCGGCACCGGCGTCGCCGGCGCCGGCGCAGCGGGAACGGGCGCCGTGATCGTCCGGGCGACCACCCGGGACCCCGAGTGCTCGTAGTCCACCGTGACCGGGCCGTCGGTCACCCGGGCCAGGTCGCCGGCCGAGGTGTACGCGAGTCGCAGCGAACCCGCCCGCACCGCACGGCCGGCGGCGTCGTACTCGAACCCACCGGCGAAGGCCGGGTCGGTGGTGCCCACGAGCCGGTCGGCGGCGTCGTAGGCGTAGGTGGTGGTGACGTCGTCCACGGTTCGTGCCGTGCGGTTCCCGGAGGCCCCGGCCGCACCCTCGTAGCGGTAGGCGAAGCTGCGGCCGCCCACCTGCAGCGGCGTGTCGAGACGGGCACCCACGAGCCGCCCGTCGGCGTCGTAGCGGTACGACCACGTGGAGGACCCGTCGGGGCCGTCGAGCGTGCGCCCCAGGACGCGACCGGACGGTGAGTGCTGGATGCGCTCGGCGACCTCCACGCCACCCACACCCACCACCCGCCGCTCGACGCGGGCCGCGTCGTCGCGGAAGAGCGCCACCCGGGGGCCGCCCTCGGTGGTCACCCCCGCCAGCAGGCCGCTGGCGGGGTCGAGCTCGTAGGTGGCCAGCAGGCGGCCGTCCACGCTCACGGTACGGACGTCACCGTCGGGGGTGTAGGTCCAGGCGGTGGAGGTGGTGTCGCCGGCCGTGGTGCGCGAGGTGACCGACGCGGGCAGGTCGAGCTGGGGCGACCAGGTGGTGGCGGTCCGGGTGCCCCACACGTCGGTGGAGGACACCGACCGACCCAGGATGTCGACCGAGGCACGGCTGGTGAACACACGACCGCCCGACTCCGTGCGGGTGGTCGCCGAGAGCGGGTCACCCCCCGGGGTGCGGTCGATGACCGACACCTCACCGGGCGCCCCGTCGGTCGCGGGCACCTCGGAGCGGACGGCGCGTCCGGCGTCGTCGTACGTGATGCACCGGACGGCGCGCCCGTTCAGCTGCTCCTCGACCACGGAACCCGTGGCGTCGTAGATCCAGCCCACGCTCCGACCCCGGGTGCCCGGCCCGGGCGCCGGGAAGCGGACCGACCGGACGAGGCCCGCCTGCGGGGCCGGGCCTGCACCCGGACAGGAACTGTCGGCCCGCTCGTCGCCGGCCCAGTACTCGGTGGTGGAGACCTCGCCGCCGCCGTCGGCCCACCCGGTGGCCCGCCCCCAGCGGCCCTTCCCGGGCTCGAAGGGTTCGTAGCGCCGGGTGACCTCCGTGTCGGAGGAGGACCGGGCGGCGGTCACCCGGAACGGATCGGCCGTGTCCAGCTCGATCCGGTACCCGAGGTCCTGGACGCCGTCGCCAGGGGTGAGCGAGTCGGCCACCTGCTGGCTGGTGGGGGTGGGGAACCCGGGCCGCAGCGCCGTGACCGGCACGGGCCCGTCGCCGGCCGGACCCGACCAGAGCACACCGAGGGAGCCGTCACCGCCGTCGGCGGAGACCACGTCGATGCGCACCCGGGCGGTGCCGCCGGCGGGCAGGTCGAGCGCGCAGGTCGGGGCGCATGCCACCTCGTCGACCCACAGCGAGGTGGCACCGGTGGGACGCAGTTCGTAGCGACCCGCCACCGGTGCGGCGAGCTCCCCCTCCAGCCGGGCGCTCCACGCACCGCCGCGGTCGGGCAGCGGGGAGGCGGTCCAGTTGAGGTCGAGGGTGGCCGGGACGTCGCCCTCGATCACGGGCCCGGTGGAGCGCACCGCGGGCGCGCCCGAGAACGTCCGGTTGGGCCAGTAGGTGGTGTCGAGGCCCCGGATCGGCGCCGTGGCCGACCCCTCGGGGCGCTGGTCGTAGCCGTAGCGCACCCGCGGCGCCCCGGATGACTCGGACGCGGCGGCCAGCACCGGGCCGACCTGTTCGACGAGGTTGCCCGACGCGTCGCGCGTGACGGTGCTCGTGTAGCCGCCGGGCGCGTCGGAGCGGACCGGCGAGCTGGTGACCGGGTCCCAGGTGGTGGTCTGCACCCGGCCGGAGGCGTCCACGACCCGGAGGGTGAGGAGCGTCGCCGGGTCCGTCACGACCGTGCGGACCGGGTCCTCCACCCCGGGCACGAGGACCTCGGCGGTGCCGGGGGTGGGGTAGCGGTACCGACGGGCGTCGCGGGTGGTGACCCCGCCGGAGCGGGCCAGGCCGGCCGGCCTGGTGATCGAGGTGACCCGGCCGGTGTCGTCGCGGTCGACGGTGGTGAGCAGTTCCGGGGCGTCGGCCCGATCCGGACCGAAACCGGCGAGCACTCCCGAGGCCGCCGCGGCCGCCGCGAGCGGGGAGCGCACCGCGGCCAGCCGGCCGTCGCGGTCCCACCCCAGGTCGGTCACGGCCACGGCGCGGGGACCGGCCTGGGCCAGCCCCACGATGCGGGCGAGTCGGGCACTCCCACCGCGACCCACGTACAGCAGGTCCGTGCGGCTGCCGTCCCAGCCCGTGATGCGGCACAGCACGCCCTCGGGCGCCGGGTCGAAGCCCGGGGCCGACGGGCACTCCCCGCCGCCGTGGGACAGTTCGATCGACCGGCCCGACACCGGGTCGGTGAGCGCCGCCAGCCGGCCGGCCCGGTCGAAGCGCTGGGTCACCAGGGGCTCACGGGCGGCCCACGTGGACGACGGCGCCGTGGCCGAACCCACCTCGGTGGCCGGGAACGACGTGACCACACCGTTGCGGTCGGTCACGGACCAGGTGCCGTCGGGGTTGTCCGCCAGCACCGAGAAACGGCCGCTGGGCCACGCCTGCCCGGCGCCCCACACCGCGGTGAAGGCACCGGGCGAGCTCCGGACGAACGTGATGAGCGCGCCGGAGGCGTCGGTGAGCTCCACCCGGTCGTCGTCGAGGCGGGAGAGGCGGGTCCACGGGCCGGCGCCACCCGCGGTCAGGCGCCACCCGGCGGCCAGGCCGGGCGTGGCGGGGTTGGAGGCCAGCCACGACAGGGTGACCCCCACCGGGCCCGCGACGGACTGGAGCTGGGGGGTCCCCCACGAGAACGTCGCCTCGCCGGTGACCGCGGCCACGCCGACCGACCCGAACGAGTCGAACGGCTGCACGTCGGGCCGTTGCACGTCCACCCGGAACGGCACGGGCTCGAGCGTCGGACCCACCGCGGACTCGGTCCGGTAGCGGTACACCCGGCCCTGCGAGAGCACGTCGGGGTCGACGCGGACCTCTGCGCCCGGGCCCGACGACGCCACGTCGCTGCGCCACACGGCCTCGCCGGAGAGCGACTCGACCACGAACCTGACCTGACCGGCCGGCGAGTCGGGCCAGCGGAGCAGCGGCACGAGGGAGGTGGCGAGGCCGCTCGTGGGCGTCACCACCGCACCGTCGAGCGCCGGCACCGCAGGACCGCTCGCGTCACGCTCGGGGAGCGGGGCCAGGGCCCGGGGGTCCCAGTCCTCGGCGGGTGCGCCACCCGATGCCGCGCGGCCGCTGGGGGTGCCCAGGTCGCGGTCGGCGGTGCAGGCGCCGGCAACGAGGGCCAGCGTCAGGGCGGCCGCGACGCCGGCCACCAGCGGCCGGCGCGGGGTGGACGGCCGGGGGCGCTCGCCCCGGACGGACCGGATGGACGTCATGGCGGGCCTCCCGCTCACTGCTGGACCTGGAGATCGGAGTTGGACCGGACCGACCGGACCGAGTTGGTGCTGAGCTTCCGGACCGGGGTGCCACCCACGGAGTGGGGCAGCCAGCTGTCGTTGGCGAGGTCCACCTGGTCGTACAGGAGGGGGGACCTGAAGGTCTTGGTCGCTCGGTCGTACGAGCCGACGGACTCGACGCGCAACGACCGGGGTTGCCACTGGCTGCCGTTGCTGCTGACGCTGGCGGCACGGCCCGCGCCCCCACCGGCACGGAAGGCGCCGGCGCGGGCGAGCGTGGCGGTGCGGGTGATCCCGCCGAGCACGGCACCGATCGCGGCCGCGTAGCCGGCCTCGGCGTAGTCGAGGTCGTTCCAGCGGGTGCCGGCGTCGCCGTCGGCGGCGTTCACGATGACCTGGCCGAGCAGTTCCCCGGCGAAGCCCGCCGCCGCGCCGGCGGCGACGGTGACGGCGATCTTGGCCCACACGGCGGTCCCGATCCCGGCGGTGAGGGCACCGACGACCACGCCGACGATCACCGTGACGGCCACCTTGATCGCCCACTTCGCCCACTCGGGCATGTTCCCGGAGGGGTCGGCCGCGTTGACCGGGTCGCCGGCCGCGTAGTCGTAGGGCGACGCCGAGCCGTTGGCCACCGGGTCGGGCTGCAGGAACGTGGCGAGGGCGGGGAGGTAGGTACGTGGCCCGAGACGCAGCACGCCCGGGGAGGTGGGTTCGGTGACCTCCCCGGCACCGCCGAGCCATCCGAGGTCGGGCCGGTTGGCGTCGGTCGAGACCCCCGCCGAGGGGGTGAGGCGGTTGCCGTCGGGGTCGAAGAGCACCGTCGGCGACGGGGCGCCGGCGCCGACGGCGCTCCAGACCTCCGCCCCGGTGAGGTCCGAGATCCGCCACGTGACCGGGCTGTCGGCCCGGAGCTCCGCGAGGAGGCCGGCGCCGAGCGGCACGTAGCGGGCCACGATGCGGCTCCGGCCGTCGAGGAGCGTGCCCTGGGCCGAGGACCTCGAGGTCGAGGAGTCGGCGGCCCCCGAGGCCGTGGCCCCCGAGGCCACACCGCCGACCGCGCCCGCGGTCGTGGTGGGTTCGCTCGGGGTCGGGGCCGTGGTGGAGGTTGCCGTCGTCGGCGCGGCCGTGGTGGAAGTTGCCGTCGTCGGCGCGCTCGTCGCCGGGTTGCTCGTCGCCGGGGCGGCCGTGGACGGGCTGGTCGAGGGCACCGGCGGCGCGGCGACGCTCACGGTGCGGCCGATCGGGGTGCCGGCCAGGTTGATCCAACGGACCGTCGTGGTGCCGTCGCTCACGGAGGACACGGCACCGGTGGCGTCGTAGGCCAGGCGGAGCTCGCCGGCCCGGGTGGCCCGACCCTCGTCGTCATAGGCGAAGCCGGCCGCGAAGGCGGGATCGGTGGTGGCCACGAGCCGGCCGGACGGGTCGTAGGTGGAGGTGGTCTCCCGACCGTCCACCACCTTCGCGGTGCGGTCCACCGGGGAGCCCCCGGGGCCCCCGAACCGGTAGCGGAACTCACGGCCGGTCACGTCCAGTGGCGTGGTCAGGTCGGCGGACACCAGACGTCCGTCGAGGTCGTAGCCGTAGGACCAGCCGGCCCGGCCGTCGGGACCGATGAGCGTGCGGGCCAGGAGGCGACCCGTGGGCGAGTAGCCGGCCTGCTCCCCCACCGTCGCCCCACCGGCGGTCACGGACCGCTCGCTGACGTTCTTCGCGTCGTCGTAGCCGAGCGCGACCCGGGGACCGTCGGCGGCCTGCACCGAGGTGAGCGCCCCCGAGGCGGGGTCGTGGGCGTAGGTGGCCAGGAGCCGGCCGTCGACGGTGAGGGCGGCGACCTGTTGGTCGTCGGTCCAGGTGGTGCGGGTGCTCGTGGTGTCGCCCGCCGAGGTGCGTGAGGTGACGGTGTCGACCAGGTCGAACTGCTGCACATAGGTGGTGCTGGTCACCGTGCCCCACGCATCGGTGGAACCGACCTCGCGGCCCAGGACGTCCAGCGTGGTCGAGGTACGGTCGGTGCGGTCGCCCTCCACGGTGCGCGTGCTCACCAGCAGCGGGTTGCCGCCGGTCGAGTGGTCGATGGTGCCCACCACCTGGGGGGCGTCACCGACCGCGGGGAAGCGCTCCTCCACCACCCGGCCGGCGCCGTCCCGCCGGAGGCACTGCACCGTGCGGTCGCCGAGGCGGCGCTCGGCCACCCGGCCGGCGGCGTCGTAGCTCTGGGACCGGACGAGGCCGGGCCCTCCGTCGGGGCCGGGGAAGGTGATGCTCCGGGGCAGGCCGCTCTGGACGGCGGCCTCCCGGTCGCAACCGGAACGGGTCTCACCGCGCCCGGCCCAGTAGGCGGTGGTGACCCGGCCACCGGACACGGGCGTGTAGCTCGTCGAACGGCCCCACCGGCCGTCGTCGGGCCGGTAGGACTCGTAGGTGCGTCCGGCCTCCGCGCCGGAGGCCGACACGGCGCCGGCGACCCGGTCGGGGGCACCCGGGTCGAGACGGAGCCGGGCACCGACGGAGGCGAGGCCGGCACCGGGAGCCAGCGACTCGGTGGTGGTCTGCGAGGTGGCCTGCGGGTAGCCGGGGCGCAGGGCCGCCGTCGGGACCGCTCCCTCCGCACCCGGGCCGGACCAGTTCACGGCCACGCCGGCGGTGCCGTCGGACGCGGAGGCCACGTCGACGCGCACCTGCACGAGGGCGCCGTCGGCCATCCGCGTGGCGCAGGTGGGACGGCAGGCGAGGCCGCCCACCCACAGCCGGGCGGCGCCGTCCACGGCGAAGGTGTACGTGCCCGCCTGCGGGGCGCGCACCAGACCGAGCAGCCGCGCCGACCACGCGCCGGCACCGGCGACCGGCGGGGTGGTCCAGTTGAACGACAGGGTGGAGGGCACGGCGCCGTCGATCTCGGGTCCGGTGGACCGACCGACCGGGGTGCCCTGGAAGTTCCGGTTGTCCCAGTAGGTGGTGGCGAGCCCCTCCATGGGCCGGGTGCCCTCGCCCTCGGGACGGTCGTCGTAGGTGGACACGGTCCTCGGGGCGGCCGGGGAGGCCAGGAGACCGGCGGCCACCGGACCGACGTGCTCCAGGAGGTTGCCGGCGTCGTCGTAGCGCCAGGTCTCGGCGAACCCGCCGGGCAGGTCGCTGCGCAACGGGGCCGAGGTCGCCGGGTCCCAGGTGGAGCGGGACTCCCGGCCGACCGGGTCCACGGTCCGGAGCGTGAGGAACGTGGCCGGGTCGGTCACCACGGTGTCGAGCGGCTCGGCCCGGCCGGGGACGAGCGTCTCGAGCGTGCCCGGCACCGGATAGGCGAACGTGCGGGCGTCACGGGTGCGGCTCCCGGCGTCACCGGGCGCCACGCCCGCCGGACGGTCGACGCGCGCCACCCGACCGGCGTCGTCGTAGGTGAGGGTGGTGAGCAGGAGCGGATCGGCCGCCCGGTCCGGGCCCAGCCCGGTGAGCACCCCGGAGGCCGCAGCGGCGGCAGCGAGCGGCGAGCGGACTGCGGCCAACCGTCCGGCGGCGTCCCACGCGAGGTCGGTCACCGCCCGTTCCCTGGGGGCGGCCTGGGCCCCCGCCACGAAGCGGGCCAGGCGGGCGTCGGGGCCGACCCCGACGTAGCCGACGTCGGTGCGGGACCCGTCCCAGGCGGTGATCCGGCAGAGGAGGCCGGCGGGCACGGCGTCGAAGCCGTCCGTGGGCTCCGGGCACGCGTCACTCCCGCCGGCGTAGGTGAGGGTGATCTCCCGGCCCGACACCGGGTCCTGCACCGCAGCGAGGCGGCCGGCGCCGTCCCAGCGCTGCTGCAGGCTCGGCTCTCCGGCACTCCAGCTGGCGGAGGGCCGGACGACCTCGTCGCCGGTCGAGGCCGGGAACGTGGTGACGGTGCCGTCGCGGTCGGTGATGGTCCAGGTGCCGTCGCCGTTGGCGGCCAGGTCGGAGTAGCGGCCGGTGGGCCAGGTCCGCCCCTCGCCCCACACCGCCGACCATGCGCCGGGCTCGCCCTCGGCGAAGGCGACCACGGTGCCGCCGGCGTCGGTGAGCTCCACGTTGCCGTCACCGACACGCTGCAGCGACGTCCACGTCGTCGGCGACGCGGCCAACAGGCGCCAGCCGGCCGGGAGGCCCGGGGCGGACGGGTTCGACGGCTGCCAGGCCAGGGTGATCGAGGCGTCGCCCGCCACGGTGCTCACCGGGGGGGTCGACCAGGAGAGGAGCGCCTCACCGGTGGAGGCCGCCACCGAGACGGCACCGAAGGAGCGCACCGGCTGCACCTGCACCCGCTGGACGTCCACCTGCAACGGGAACGGCCCGTAGGTGCGGCCGCCGCCCTCGGCGGACCAGCGCACCACCGACCCCTGGGTGAGCACGCCCTCGTCCACGCGGAGCTCGCCGGTGGACGACTCCGCCGTCCAGAGGTCGCCGCCCGACAGGGTCCGGACCGTGAAGCGGACGCTGCCGCCCGGCGCGTCGGGCCAGCGCAGCACGGGCCGGGTCGAGGTGGACAGTCCCCCGGGGCCGTCGAGGACCACCGCGTCGGGCAGGGGCGCCGCGGGGCCGTCGGCGGCGACGGCCGGGAGCGCGGGCAGTGCCGTGGGGTCCCAGTCGGCGATGGGGGCGAGCGTCGCCGTGCGACCCGTGGGTGCCCCGAGGTCGCGGTCCCCGGTGCACGCCGCGGCCACGAGGGCCACACCGACCAGGATGGTGACGGCGCTCACCACCCGGCGTCGGCGGGGGTGGCTGCGCAGGGCGGGGCTCGGATCGGAACGGTGCTCGGACACTGGCTCTCCCCGGCGTCGGGTGGGACCGGACGACTCACCGTCGGCATCCTTGAACCGAGCTTGAGCAATAGTTGAGGGTGGTGCGGGTCAGCCCCCCGCCCGGAGGGCGTCGATCTCGGCCTGCATCCGGGCCATCTGCGCCTGCATCTCCTCGAGTTCGCGGCCCCGCTCGGTGCGCAGCCGGCGGATCTCGTCGATCTGGGCCTGCACCTCGGCCCGGAGGCGGCGCTTCGCCTCCCGCAACTGGTCGATCGCCTTCTGGACGTCGGCCCGCACCCGCGCCTCGAGCCGTGAGGCGTCGTCGCGCACCTGGTCCTCGAGGCGGGCCAGGGAACCGTCGAGACGTCGGGTGGCGGTCTCCACCTGCTCGTCGGTGATGCGCTCCAGTTGGTCCACGTTCTCGTCCACGGCGGAGGTGGCCTTGTCCACGTTGCGGTCCACCGACTCGGTGGCACGGGACACGGAGTCACCGAGTTCGCCGGTGACCTGGTCCACCGACTCGTCCACCTGACCGGTCACCTTCTCCACGGAGCGGTCCACCTGCCCGGAGACCTTCTCCACGGAGCGGTCCACCTGCCCGGTGACCTGGTCCACCGACTCGTCCACCTGACCGGTGACCTGATCGACGTTGGCGTCGAGGGAGGTGGTGATCTGCTCCACGTTGCGGTCGAACATGCGGCGCACCAGCGTGAGCTGCTCCTCCACCTGCGCGTTGGCGTCCACCACCTGCGCGTGCACCATGCGACCGGCCACCACCGCGCCGCCGGCGACCGGGAGGGCCAACACCCCGAGGGTCAGACCGAGGACGGCCACGAGACCCTGGCGCCGTCCGAGAGGCTGCGCCGTGCGGGATCGGTCGGCCAGCGCGCAACCGATCGCCGCGAGGCCCAGCGGGACGGCGAGGAAGAACCACACCATGGACAGGCCCATGAGGAGGGCGACCACCCCCAGCACGAGGCCGACGACCGCGACCGCGGTGGTGGGCGCCCGCGGCGTGAGTGCGGGATGCACGCCCTCGGCGCCGGCTCCCCCTCCCTCGTCGGGACGGGTGTCGTCGGGGACGACCCCGTCGGTCGCCGGGTCAGCGGCGTCGGGGCCCGGGCCGGGGCGCGGTGCGGAGGAGGCGGGGCGTGCCATGCGAGCTGATCGGCCCGCCGCCGTCGCGGGTTGAACGTTCCCGCTCGCCCCCCGGGCCCGGCGATCCCGCCCCGCTCGGCTCTTCGGACATCAGGGCATCTCCCAGCGCCCTGAGGACCCCTATTCCCCGGGGAGTGGGGTCAGCCGAGTTGTTCGGCCAGGTACGCGGCCTCGCCCACCTGGCGCATCGCCTCGAGCTGGGTCTCCAGCCAGTCGATGTGGGACTCCTCCGACACCAGGATCTCCTCGAGCAGGTGACGGGTGCCGTTGTCGCCCGCGGCCACCGCCGCGGCGATGCCGCGGTTGAGACGCTCGACGGCCACGTACTCCACGTCGAGGTCGTTGCGGAACTGCTCGGCCACGGTTTCGCCGACGCGCAGCGGGAGCAGGCGCTGCAGGTTCGGGATGCCGTCGAAGAACAGGATCCGCTCGATGAGGGCCTCGGCGTGACGCATCTCGTCGATCGACTCGTCACGCACGTGCGACTCGAGCTTGGCGTAGCCCCAGTTGCCACACATCTTGGCGTGGATGAAGTACTGGTTCACCGCGGTGAGTTCGGCGGTGAGCACCTCGTTGAGCAGCTCGATGATCTCGGGGTTTCCCTGCACGGTGGTGGTCCTTCGGGGTGGTCGGAGCGACGATGCGGACGGTTCGGGCCGGGCGAGCCACGGCGTGGCGAGGTGTCCGGGGCGCCGGCCAGACACCACCCTAGGCATGACCCACGACGGTGGAGGACCGGCGGCCCCGGGCTGGTGCGGCCTCAGGCGGCGGAGGAGGTGAGCGAGACCGCGGTGTCGGCCACGCCGGCGGCGTCGAGCAGCGCCTCGATGGTGGGCACGCAGCCGCCGCAGTTGGTGCCGGCACCGCACAGGCCCATGACCTGCTCCACCGAACGGGCACCCGCCGTGATGGCGTCCTCGACGGTGCGGTCCCGGACCCCGTGGCACGAACAGGCGATCGCCATGTCGTTCAGCATACCTAACACCCAGCGGATGGCAACCCCTCGTCGGGACGGACGGCAGGCTGCCCGCCGGCGGGCAGGCGGGACAGCGGACGGGCAGGACGGCGGGGCTGTCGACCGGGCCCCGCTCCCCGGTGACGCCGCGGGGAGGACCGGACGAGGATCGGGGCCTTCCCCTCCCCCGGCCCACCGGGCCGTCCACCCAGGGAGGCTCCCGTGGCCACCGACGCGCCGGATCACCCCGGCCCCGAACTCACCCACGTCCGCGTCCCGCTCCACGGGGCCGCCGTGCAGGCCGAGTGCCTGTGGGCCGAACCCGTGGGCGGCGACCACTACCGGATCGCCAACGTCCCGTTCTTCACCGAGGACGTGGCGCTGCACGACGTGGTGCTGGCGCTGCCCGCCGAGGGTGAGCTCGAGTTCGTGGAGGTCCGCGAACGGAGGGCGCGGGCGTGGTTCGCGTTCGAGTTGCTCGAACAGGCCGACCCCGAGGTGCTGTTCGCCGACGTGCGCGGCACCGGCGCCGCGATCGAGTGCCTCGCCGCACGGGAGTACACCGCGAACGTGTTCCACCCGCAGGACGCCGACCGGTTGGAGGCCGCGCTCCGCCCGGCGTGCGACTGGCTGGAGCGCCACGACCTGCATCCGGTGTGAGCGGGCGGGCCGGTCACCCGGGGCGGGACGCTCTCACACGTCGTCGAGCGACACGGCCACGGCGTCGGCGAGCAGTCCCGTGCCCAGCCTCCCCCGACCTCGGAGGGCCCGGCCGGGCGGGGCCGACCAGCCGCGGTCGCCGGTGACGCGGGCCCTCGCCGCGGCGGCACGGTAGGGATCACCGGCCTCCTCCCACTGCTGGGCGCACTCCCTCCACTGCTGTCTGGCCCCCTTGGGGCCCACGACCCGCGCGGTACGAGCGGCCCGGCGACCGGCGCGAACGGCGCGCCGCACGGCGTCGAGCCCAGGGCGGCTCCGTGCCGGACGTCGGGCCCGGACCGCCGACAGCAGCCGGAGCTCCACGTCGCCCGGACCGACATCGGGCGGGAGGACGACCGCAGCGATGAGCTCGGCCGGACCGGCGGGTCGGAGCGGCACCATGGCGAGCGGCGCGAGGCCGCCGGCTCGCAGCACCGCCACCCACGACCCGGTCCGGGCACCGGGGGCGTGCACCAGGCCGTGCCCGACGCCCACGAGCTCCAACCACGGCTCGCCCAGCTCCACGGTCGGCCCCTCGAGCATCGCCGGGGCGGCGAGGACCAGTTCCTTCTCGAATTCCGTCTCGAGCGCCGAGTCGGTGACCGGACGGGGGCGGGTCGGCTGGTCGTGGTCGGGTCCGCCCCACATGAAATCGGCCGTGCGCTGGAGGAGATCGCTGACCTCCAGGACACCGGCACGCTCGACCCCGAGCGGCTGGAGGCGGCCCGCGAGCCGGTAGAGCCCCGCGACCAGTTCCTGCGCCACCCCGGGCGGGAGCACCGTGGCGGGGCCATCCGGGCCCTCGAGCTCCTCGAGGACCTCGGCCGCCAGTTCGGGGGCGAGCCGAAGCCGGTGCAGCACCACGTCCTCGAGCAGGGGGCCGACGGGCGCCACCTCCACCTCCTCGGGCAGGGCCACGAGCGCTGCGAGCCGGGTGAGCGGCGACAGGTCGGCGTCGGTGGTGAGGTCGAACTGCAGCAGCGCCTGGCCGGCCGCGAGCGCCTCCCAGCCGCGTGGCGCAGTGGTGCGTGGCCGGAGCGGCACGCCGTCGCCGGCGTCGCGCGCCGCGTCGGCGATCCGCAGTGCGTTGTCGCCGCCCACCGTCGCGATGAGGAGCGGTGAGCCGGCCGGGTCGTCACCCGGCACCTCCAGACGGACGAGCTGGTCGGGATCCGCGTGGTCGACCACCCACGCCGAACCATCGGGGAGATCCACCACGATCTCCCCTGCCGGTCCGGCCGGTTCGGGACCGAGGACCTCCAGCAGCCCGACGGACGGGTCCGCGGTGACCGCGGCGAGGTCGATGTCGGGGTAGATGCCGCTGGACCAGACCTCATCCATCGTGGTCACCCCCGGGACGGTGGGCCGGGGTCTGCCCCATCACCCGCGCCCAGGCCGCCTCCACCCGGTCGAGGACCTCGCGGATGCGCCGGGACCGGCGCTTCCGGCGCGCCGACGGGTCGTCGCCGCCGTCGGGGAACAGGTCGGTCTCACCGGCGAGCGCGAGCGCCGGCCAGCACCGGGCCTGACGCGGGGTGGCGCCGGACTGCGGGACGGGCAGCCCCGAAGGTGGTTCCACCCCGTCGAAGCCGAGGGTGAGAAAGGTGAGGACCGAGGAGACCAACCAGCCGTGACCGCCGAGCGCCTCGGCGACGGCGCGGATCTCATCGACCCGGGCGTCGTCCGACACGGGCGTCGCGGCCTCCGGATCGACCGGATCGACCGGTTCGACCCCGTCGATCGGCTCGAAGGTGACACGGTCGCCGTCGGCACCCGGGAGGAGCGGCCGGTCGGCCGAGAGGAGGTGCTTCAGCGCGTTGCGGATGATGGTGGTGCCGTACGCCGCCGGGTTGTCCAGTTCCACCTCCGGATGGGCGGCCACGTGCTCGAGGGCGTTGGCCTGCGCCAGGCCGAACGCGTCGTCGGCGAGGTACTCGAGGCGGCGCTTGGCCGCCAGGGAACTCGCGACGGTACGGGCCTCCTCACCCATGAACCACTCGATCAGCGGATGGAGGCCCGGATCGGCACTGCTGCGGCTCACACGCTCCCCCCGATGGCATCGACGACGGGCACAGCGGGCAGAATGGGCCCCACACCGAGTGCCGGAGGCGTCGCCGTGAGCAAGGACCACCACGAGTTCCAGGAGACCAAGGACGGGGAGCCCAACATCGCGCCCTCGCACCTGGCCGAACCCGAGTCCCTCAAGGACGTGGCCAAGGACGTGATCAAGGGCCTCGTGGAGTTCGGCGAGGGCAAGCCCCCCAAGGGGGCCGAGGACGCCGGGCACGTGGAGGGTGCCAACGAGGGCGGCGCCTGAGCGACAACTCGCTCCCCCGCCGGGACTCGCTCCCGGACCGGGACCGGGACCGGCTCCCGACACAGGACTGCGGACTGGACCATCGGTTCCTCCCTCCGAAGGAACCGATGGTCCCACAGGGGTGTGACAGCGCGGAGCCGTCACCACCGTGTCACGCCGCCAGTGCGAAGGCGCTGGCGTGCACCACGGCGTCGTCGAGGGTGAGCACCTGACCCACCAGCCGCGTGGTGCGCACGTGGCGCTCCCGGCCCAGGCCCACGCCGTCGGCCACCACGGCCCGGCCGGTCCCGAGGCGGGCCAGGAACCGCACCGCACGCCCCACCGACGGGCGGCCGTCCACCTCGCTCGGCGCCTCCAGCAGCAGCGAGCGCACCATCGGCTCCCAGTGGCCGGCCAGCAGGTGGGGTGCCCCGAGCACCTCGGCACCCACCAGCCGTCGCCCGTGGAACACCACCACGCCGCACTGGCCGGGCAGCGGGCCCAGCTCCAGCAGGTCGGCGAGACCGCGCGCCCGACGGTCGTCGGCCTCGAGCACCCGGTCGGCATCGGCGAGATTGCGGGTGGCCGACGGGGCGGCGAGGAGGTCCAGGCTCTCGTCGACGGAGGCCCACACAGCGTGCTGGTCGGCCTTCTTGTGGGACCGCTGCCGCAGCGAGGCCTCCACCGAGGCCTGCTTGGAACGCCGCACCCGCGGGGTGGCGAACGAGCGGCCGCGGTCGAAGCGGCGGCCGCCACCCCAGCGCCCCATCTCCACGCACGACACCGGGATGCGCAGCGTGGCGCCCGCGGGCACGAGGACGCTCACGTCGAGCGTGCGCTGCTGCAGGCCGCCGGCGACGGTCTCGCCCTCCACCAGCAGCACCGGGTCGGGGGCGCCGCTCGCGACGGTCACGGTGGGGACCGACTCGGCCTGGTCCTCGGTGATCACCACCGGGGCGGACGCGCCGGTGAGCACCCTGGTGCCGAGGCCCTGGTGCAGGTAGACGGGCACGAGGCTCACCCCGGCACGGGTGACGGGGCGGCCCACGGCCGCGTGCTCGAGGGCGGGCAGGGGGTCGATGACGGGGTTCTCCGGTGACATGGCGGCTCCTTCGCTGGTGGACACCTGTCCCGAGCGCGCCGCCCCGGAGATGTGACAGGCCCGATCAGGTGACGTCCCGGCGGGGCAGCGTGGTGTGGTCGCCACCGAGGCCGATCACCACCACCTCGTCGCCCTCGACGCCGAAGATCACCTCCTGGCCCACCGCGGCGGCGATCTCGAGCGCGGCATCGACGTGCAGGCCCCACGCCAGGTAGGCGGGCACCGCGGACTCGCCGTCGGCGCCGGTGACCATCGCCCGGGCGAACCCGGCCCGGGCCGAGAGGAGCTCACCCACCAGACGGTGCGCGGCGAGTTCGTTCACGTGGTCGGGCCGGCGGCGCCCGTAGGGGTCGTGGGCGGAGATCAGGTAGGCCGGCCCCTCGAACGGCAGCTGCTCCGGCGACTCGGGCCCGTTGAGCGGGCTCCACACCCCGGGCACGAGCTCGGCCCGCAGGCGCGCCCGCAGGTAGTTCGCCCAGCGGCGCGCCGCGCCGGGGATGCCCGGCTCACCACCGAAGCGGGCTGCCAGCGTGGGCCCGAGCCCGTCGGCCACCCCGCGCACCCGCTCGTAGAGCGCCGCCACCTCCGCCTCGTCGACGGTGGTGGCGACCAGGCCGCCGAAGGCCATCACCACGCCGTCGAGCCACAGCAGCTTCGCCAGGCCGATCGAGGTGTTGAGCGCGTTGAGCTCGCTCAGCAGCTCCGGGTCCTCCTCGATCCCGTCGAGCACGTGGGCGAACACCCGCAGCTGTGGCGGGTCGGACTCCACCAGCGAGGCCCAGACCGGCACCCCGTCGGTGCCGAGCAGGTAGTCGCCGTCCTCGTCCCGGTGCACGACCTCCGGACCGAACACGCCCGCGAGCACCTCCTCCACCCGCGCCCGCAGCGGGCCGAGGGGGTCGTCGGGCATGAGGACGGCGGTGAAGGCGTCCTGGCGGACCCAGATGCCGTGGCCCGGGTCGGCCGGGAGCGACAGCTCCGCCTCGCCCGGGTCGAGTGCGTCGAAGAGCACGAGGGCGCCGAGGGGGCTCACCGGCACCCGGCACGGACCGCCGCCCTCCACCCGCAATCCGTAGGCCACGTCGCCGAGCTCGCCCCAGCCCACGACCAGGCCCACCGACCCCTCGCGGGCGGTGAGCCACATCACCGGCTCCGGACGGTCCTCGTCGAGGAAGGGACCGGCCGGGGCCCGACGGGCCTGCAGCACCAGTTCCCGGAGCTGCTCGGCCGCCGCCGTGCAGGTGGTGTTGGCGGTGTCCTCGGCGCGGCGCTCGGCGAGGATCATGTCGGTGGCGGGCGGATCGCCCAGCGGCACCATGTCGAAGGCCACGTCGCCGCCCGGACCGTTCAGCAGCACCTGCGGCGGCGACGTCCGGTGCTCGAGCACGAGCCGGGCCTCGCCGGTGCCGCCCTCCACGAACGGGAAGGCGTCGAGCAGGCGCGGCGACACCAGCAGGGTGAGATCGCGGTCGTCGGGGCCGGCGTCCCACACCGCGAGCCGGTCGGCGTCGTGGCCGGCCCAGCGCCGTCGGCCGCCGCCCACCAGCAGCACGAGGTGGCCCTGCGGGTCGCGCTCGTCGTCGCGCACGAACGGCCGCACCCGGCGCATGACCTGCTCCCACTCCGCCCGCTCGAGCGCGTGCACGAACGGCTCGCCGTCACCGGCCTGGGCCATGTGCTGCCTCCCCTCCCGACGGCCGGACCCGGCGTCCGGCCGGTGGCCATTCTCCCCCAACCCCGTGACAGTCCCCACCGGCAGCCGCGCGTGTCACATCACTCGGGTCCGGTGCTCGGAGGGGGCATGGACGAACAGACTCCCGACCCCGTAACGGCCTCCCCGGCCGACGTGCCCCACTCCTCCGGCCGCCGCGTGGCGATCCACGTGCTGCTGGACCGCTCCGGCTCGATGGCCATGATGGCCGACGACGTGATCGGCGGCTTCAACCGCTTCCTCGCCGACCAGCGGGCCGACGGCGACGACGCCGTGATGACGCTGGTGCAGTTCGACACCGAGGATCCCGAGGAGGTGGTGGCCGACGCCGTGCCGATCGCGGAGGTGCGCCCGCTCGACGCGGCCACCTTCGTGCCCCGGGGCGGCACCCCGCTCCTCGACGCCACCACCCGCCTGCTGTCGAGGGCCTCGGCCCAGCAGGCCGCCCGCACCGACGCCGGGCTCCCGCCCGACGAGGTGGTGGTGGTCTCGATCACCGACGGCCACGAGAACGCCAGCCGTGAGGCCTCGCTGCGCGACGTGCGCGACCTGATCGACCGCCGTCGCACCGACGGTTGGACGTTCGTGTTCCTCGGCGCCGCGCCCGACGTGTACGGCGAAGCCGGCGGCCTCGGCTACGACACCCGGTCGACGCAGTCGTTCGTCGCCGACGGCGAGGGCGCGGCGCTGGCCTTCCGGTCACTGTCACACTCCACCGCGAACATGCGCCGGAAGGTCCGTCGCGGTGAGCGGTGGGACAAGGGCGACTTCTTCGAGGGAGAGAAGCCGGCCGAGGACCGCCGCCGCCGGGACGGCACCTGACGGCATCCCGGGGGCCCCTCGGGGTGCCGCGCCGGGCCCGACGGCCACCCCATCCCGTCGGGCCCGGCACCCTCGGGGGTGGCCGGGCCCGACGACGAGGGCGTGCGTTCCGTGGGCCGGCCCGGTCGGTGACGGGCCGGTCGGTGACGGATCAGTTGGTGATGACGCCGTTGTCCCAGACCCGGTACAGCGGGCCGACCGGGCCGTTCGTGCCGTTGGCGCCGCCGTTGCCGCCCCCACCGGTGAAGCCGACCGTGCTGGAACCGTTGTTGGCCAGTGGTCCGCCCTGGCCGGGGCTGGCCGCCGCGCCACCGGCGCCGCCGGCACCGCCCGGGGCCGCGAGAGCCGGCCGGAAGAGGGTGCTGCCGTTGATGATCAGCGAGCCGTCGCCCACGTGCAGCACGGCCACCGAGAGGCCGCCGGCACCACCCCCGGCACCACCGCCGCCGCCACCGACACCACCGCCGCCGCCACCGGCACCGGCACCGGCGTTGCCACCGGACTTGTCGGCACCCTGGCCGCCACTGCCGCCGTTGCCACCGCTACCGCCCGCCTGACCGGCACCACCGGCGCCACCGGCGGAGGAGGTCACGACGGAGGCGTTGACGTTGACCGTGGCGCCGGAGGCGTAGATCCCGAAGGACCCGCCACCCGAGCGGCCACCCTGCGTGCCGGCCGCACCGCCGTTGCCGCCGGCGCCGCCGCCACCGCCGCCGCCGCCGTTCTGGAACGAGGTGGTCTTGCCGCCGCCACCACCGCCGCCCCCGCTGCCCGGCTGGCCGTCGCCGCCTGCGGTGCCCGCGGTGGGCGAGTAGAGGTCGTTGGCGACGATCGCGTTCGACCCGGGTCCACCCGGCGCGCCCGGTGCCCCGGCGCCGCCACCGCCACCGCCCTGGCCGTCGAAGCTGCAGACGAACACGTTGGCGCAGCCGCGTGCGCCGCCGGCACCGCCGGCCGGGCCGGCACCGTTGGCCCCGTCGGAGCCGAGCGACGTGCCGACGCCGCCGCCACCACCGTTGCCGCCCCCGAAGGTGGTGCCGCCGCCGCCGGGTCCACCGGACGCCAGGCCTCCCGCGGTGCCACCCTTGGCGCCGGCCCCACCGGACGCGGCCTGACCGGGTGCTCCGCCACCGGCCGCCCCGGCCACACCGGGCTGGGAGGTGACCTCGGAGAGGGTCACGTTCACCACCGACAGGCCCAGGGCACGGACCCCGTAGGCGCTGTGGCCCGCCCCCACGGGCGTGCCGCTGTTCACCGTGGTGTTCACGACGGTGACGAGCGACCCACCGGTCACCAGCACGCCGGTGGCGTGGGGTCCGGTCCCACCGGCCACGACCGTGCGGGGGCCGTCGGCGTCGCCGATGGTGACCCCGCTGGACCCGCCGCCGACGAGCACGCCCACGGCGTTGCCGGCGGTGCGGGTGACGCCGAGGGCACTCACGCCGACCACCTTCGTGTTCGACACCCCGTTCAGGGTGATCGCCGGTGCGGCGGCGCTCCCGAGCACGGTGGTGACCTCACCGGCGCCGACGTCGCTGAAGTCCTGCTTCCAGCCGCCGCTGAGGGTGGTGTTCGAGGCGAGCGTGAGCGGCCCGGGGTAGGTGCCGCCGGCCACCCGCACGTTGGGGATGCCGTTGGCCGCCGCGTTGGCGAGGGCCTCGGTGATGGTGGAGCAGGGGTTGAGCCGGGGCCCGCACGCCGGGCCGGTGGTCCCGCTGCTGCGGACGTAGAACTTGGGGCTCGGGTCCGCGTTCACCTGGACGGTGATCGGGGGCGACACGGAGGACCCGAGCGAGTTCGTGATCGTCAGGCGTGCCGAGAAGGTGCCCACGCTGGTGTACACGTGCGACGTGTTAGGCGAGGAGTCCGTCGGCGAGCCGTCGCCGAAGTCCCAGCTGTAGGTGAGGCCGGTGCCCGTCCCGGGCAGCGACCCGGTGGACTCGAAGTCCACCACGAGCGGCGCCTCGCCCACGGTGGGGGCCGCGCCGGCCACCGCGGTCGGGAGACCGCTCGGCACCGTGGTGGTCGTCGACGTCGGGGTCGGGTCGGGCATGGGCGCGCACCCGAGGGCCACCAGGCCCATGGCGCCCACGAACAGCAGGACGACACGTCGGAACATCGGTACTCCCCCTCCCGCGGGCCCGGCTCCCTCGGGGATCGCCTCCGGACCTCGCCGTGATCACCCTGACCCCAGCGTCAGGAACCCTTACTGTCTACCCGGGCCGGTGGGCGGGGGTCAACGCGGGGCGGGCGTCACTGCTGGGCCATGATCCGCGTCATGTCCGACGCCGGGTCGGGCTCGGCCACGGCGTCGCCACTGGTGTCCACCACCACCTCGTCGATGAACCCGGTGAACTCGAAGGGCGCCTCGTAGCGGGACGGGTCCACCGAGTCGAACGCCGCGTAGCCGCAGCTGAGACCCACCGTGGAGAAGACGTTGGGCACCGTGTACTCGAGGTCGCCGACGCCCACCTCCCGGCCGTCCACCAGCAGGCGCACGCGTGCCGGGCTGCCGTGGCCCTTGGAGAAGTCGGGCCCCCCGAGGGCGGTGAACTCCATGCGCAGGTCGTGCTCGCCGGCCGGCACCGGCTCGGTCGAGCTGACCGTGAACCGGCGCAGGCCCAGGTAGTTGTGCACGTAGTGGAGGTGTCCGTCGACCACGAAGAACGAGTAGCCACCGTGACGGCTCCCCGTGGTGAGCAGCACGCCCTCGGCACCGTCGTCGGGGACCTCCACCCGTGCGGTGATCGAGTGGGTGCGGTTCATCACCCGCGGCGACACCGCGAACGACAGCGGGGCGCCGCCGGCGTGGAACGCCATCACGTCGCGTCGGCCGCCCACGGCGGGCCGCTTGGCGAGGAGGCGGCCCAGCTCGGTGGAGGCGAGCGGGAGCACCCCGTGGCGCTCGGCCTCCGCCCACCACAGCGCCTTCAGCTCCTCGAGCCGCTCGGGGTGCTCCGCGGCGAGGTCCCGGCACTCCGCCGGGTCGGACCGGAGGTCGTACAGCTCCCAGTCCTCCGCCTCGAGGCGGTCGAGGATCGCCTCGGTGAGCGCGGTGCCGAACGGGTGGCCGCGCTCGGCGCCCTCGGCGAGCGACGGACCCGGGTACGGGCAGACCGCCTTCCAGCCCTCGTGGTAGATCGAGCGGTGCCCGAACATCTCGGAGTACTGGGTGGTGTGCACCTCGGGCGCGTCGGGGTCCGAGAAGGTGGGCAGGAGGCTCACGCCGTGGAGCGGCGACTGGGGCACGCCGCGGATCGTGGCGGGAGCCTGCAGGCCGACGGCGTCGAGCACGGTGGGCACCACGTCGATCACATGGGCGTACTGGTGGCGCACCTCGCCCCGGGCCGCGATGCCGTTCGGCCACGACACCACGCACGGGTCGGTGATGCCGCCGCGGTAGGTCTCGCGCTTCCACCGGCGGAACGGCGTGTCGCCGGCCCAGGTCCAGCCCCAGGCGTAGTGGTTGAAGGTGTCCTCGGTCCCCCATCGGTCGAACACCTCGAGGTTGTCCTCGAGCGTCTCCGGAGCCAGGTTGAAGAAGAGGGTCTCGTTGCGGGTGCCGTGCTCCCCGCCCTCGGCCGAGGCGCCGTTGTCGGACACGGCGACCACCAGCGTGTCGTCGAGCTCGCCCATCTCCTCGAGCGCGTCGAGCACCCGCCCGATGTGGTGGTCGGTCTGCGTGAGGAACCCGGCGTACACCTCCATCTGGCGGGCGTACATGCGTCGGGCCTCGTCGGACAGCGAGTCCCACGGCTCCACGTCGGGGTCACGCTCCGACAGCTCGGTGCCGGCGGGCAGCAGGCCGAGGGCCAGCTGGTTCTCGAACACCTCGCGGCGGTACTCGTCCCAGCCGGCGTCGAAGCGGCCCCGGTAGGGCTCCACCCACTCGGGCTCCACCTGGTGGGGGGCGTGGCCGGCACCGGTGGCGAACCACATGAAGAACGGCTTGTCGGGCGAGGCGGCATGGGCGTCACGGATCAGGTCGATGGCCCGGTCGGCCAGGTCGATGTTGAGGTGGTAGCCGTCGGCCGGGGTGGCGGGCTGGGGCACCCAGTGGTTGTCCTCCACCAGGTCGGGGTGGAACTGGTCGGTGTCGCCGCCGAGGAACCCGTAGAAGCGCTCGAAGCCCCGTCCGAGCGGCCACCGGTTGAACGGTCCGGCGGGGGTGCACTGGTAGGTGGGGGTGAGGTGCCACTTGCCCACCGCGAAGGTGTTGTAGCCCTGCTCCACGAGCATCTCGCTGAGGAAGCCGTGCTCGAACTCCATGATCCCGTTGAGCGCCGGGTAGCCGAGCGCGAGTTCGGTCACGCCCGCGAGGCCGAGCGCGTGGTGGTTCCGGCCGGTGAGGAGGCAGCCGCGGGTGGGCGAGCACAGCGCAGTGGTCTGGAAGTTGGAGTACCGGAGACCGTTGGCGGCGAGACGGTCGAGGTTGGGGGTCTCGCACAGGCCGCCGAACACGCCGAGCTGCCCGTAGCCCACGTCGTCGAGGACGATGATGAGCACGTTGGGGGCGCCGGGGGGCGCCTCCGGCTCGAGCGGCCATGCCGGGCTGGACGTCTCCAGCGTGCGACCGATCACCCCGGGGAACGGGGTGCCGTGCGGGTAGCGGACGAGGTCGTCGGCGGGCATCGGGGTCTCCTACGGGTCGCTCGGTGGTGCGGCGTGGCGGTGTTCTTGCAGTGGGAGTGCAGCTATCTCGGCGACGGTACCAGCCGCCCCGCGCGGGTTCAGGCGCAGGGCCCGGTGCCCTCCACCTGCCCCGAGCGGCCGTCCGGCCCGGGCACGAGGGTGATGTTCGGTGGCGCTTCGGTGAGAAGTCCGGCAGCCACGAGCTCGGACACGTCCTTGGCCGACCGGCCGTTCTGCACGGCGAAGGCGG
Organism: uncultured Actinomycetes bacterium; assembly: GCA_903868545.1. Classification (GTDB taxonomy): domain Bacteria; phylum Actinomycetota; class Acidimicrobiia; order Acidimicrobiales; family Microtrichaceae; genus CAIPVR01. Next base: position 495 of record CAIPVR010000097.1, on the reverse strand, counting down.
CCGCCGCGGTCAGGACGGCCTGGCGGTTCGTCTCGCACGCTGCAGGGGACGCGTCGGCGGATGCGCTGGCCGGTGGCCCGGCGTAGGCCGGCCCTGGTGGGGTGGAACCCGGGGACGCCGGGGTCGAGGTGGCCGCTCCCCCGCCGGCTCCCTTCGCCGCCGTCTCCGTGCCGGAGAGCACCTTCACCGCGAGGAACCCGAGGATCACGATCGTCACGAGCACGCCCACGAGGCCGAAGATCCGCAGGAACCCGCCGCCACCGCCGCGGCGCGACGGACGGTTCTGGAAGCGCTTCGGCTGGGCGGGCCTGTCCATGGCCGACACCTCGGCCCACGCCTCCGCGGTGGAGGGCTTGGGCGTGCCGTCGTCCTGGCCCCAGGTGGAGGCGCCCGGTGCGGCCGGGGCCGGCGCGTCGGTCGACCCGGCGAGCGACGGCAGGTCGGTGACCGGGGGCGGCAGCGGCGCGGAGGGCGGCGGGGGCGTGCGGTCCCACG
>CAIPVR010000096.1 GCA_903868545.1 uncultured Actinomycetes bacterium | reverse complement strand
TGTCACCCGCGATCGAGGACGTCCTGGGCATCCCGGCCACGGAGGTCACCGGGGCGGACCTGGTCGCGGCGGTGCACCCCGACGATGTCGCCGTGGTGGCGGCCGGCCGGCGGGGCCTGGATGCGGGCGAGACCGTCAAGGTGCGCTGCCGGGTGCGTCACCGTGATGGTTCCTGGCACTGGGTCGAACTCCGGTCGCGGGCGATCTGCGACCCCAGCCATCGCCGGGCGGAACCGGCGTGCTGGCATACGTAAGGTCCTGAGTGCTGGGTAAGGTCGATCCGTGGCATCGAGACAGGAGAAGGGACGGCCACCCGGCACCACCTCGCGGCTGCATCGGGTCCCCGGCGCGGTCGTGCAGCCATGGCCGGCGGCGAACGGACAGATCGTCGAGCTGCCTGTCGTGCTCGATCTGGTCCATGTCGATCCCGAGGACGGCGTCGAGGCCTGGCGCGTGGAGGCAACCGTCGACCTCGTCGACGGCGAGCCCGCCCTGTGCCGCGTGCTCGTGGAGGGAGCGGCAGGCCTGGACACGCTGCGCCTCCAGCGTGACTTCCGCTGGATGACGCCGCTCGACGCGGTGAGCCGCATCGTCCCGAACATGCTGGCCGACGGGCTCGATCCCTTCGCCCAGGACTTCCCCTACACCGGGTACCCCCACGTCGCCCGTGAGCGCGACCTCGTCGACGGCCGTCTCAGCGAGGAGTTCCTCGAGGACATCGCCACTGAGTACCTGGCCTGGGGACGGGGATACGCCCAGCGCATGGCCGATGAGCACCGCGTGTCACGGCGCACTGCAGTGGGGTGGATCGTCAAGGCACGCGAGCGCGGCATCCTGAGCTCCGTACGGCCCGGCCAGCACGGCGGCGAGATCGTGCCCAGGTCGCGGCGCCGACCGCAGCGCTGAGGCGGCCACCACCGCACGGGCGGCGCTGCTCGACGACGTGAGTCACCGGTCAGACCCGAGGGTGGTACCGGCGGGTCGATCCTGCGGGGCCGCGCTGGTACCTTCCGCGGCAGCACTACGGGGGAGTCGCGAAACTCCCCCGTCCAAGGGAGCGGGAAGTCCCCCTCCGACACGACAACGTTCCGGTTGTGGTTCGTCGTGCCCGCCACGCACACCGCGGACCGGCCGCAAGGGTGGGCAGCTTGGGGGCGAGGCGGCGAATCCGTGCGGCGTTGGTGGTCGCAGTGGCGGCCCTGGGACTCCCGGTCGCCTGCGTTCCGGCCCAGCCGGCGCCGTGCGAGGGGTTCACCCCGAAGCGCCTCCCCGAGTTCATCTTCGGTTCCGCGGACACGGACATCGATCCCGCCTACATCCGAACGGCGGCGACGATCGGGTACCGCTGGGTGCGCATCCCGATCCGGTGGTCCCACCTCCAGCCGAGCCTGTCCACCCCGCCGGCCCCGCTCACACGGCAGCAGGTGCGCAACCAGCCGGGGATCGTCGACGAGTTCGCGTCCCGCGTCGACTGGTCGATCCCCGACCGGACGTTGTCGCTGACCTCCGAGCTGGGACTCAAGGTCATCGGCTTCGTCGGCGCGTCCTCCGCCCCCTCCGTGTCCGGGGTGGAGCTCGATCCGGTGTCGCTGGGCACCGAGTCCTACCTGGCGTACCAGGAGCTGGTGGCCCGGGCCGTCGTCCGCCGCTACGGCCCGGCACGGGTCGGCGCACCGGCAGCGACGAGCACCATCGGTGTCTGGCAGACGGAGAACGAACTCAACCAAGCGGCCCAGACCGCGTTGGGCGGGAACCGTCGCCCCACCGGCGTGGACGGGTTCCTCAACTCCCCGTGGGCGAGCTTCGACTTCCAGACCGACCTGCTCCGTTCGCTCCGGCGCGGTGTGGTCACCGAGGACCCCTCGGCCGTGACGATCGTGAACCCGCTGGTCGCGAGCGACGCATCGGACATCTTCGACACGATCTTCGGCCGACCCGGCTGGAACGACGTGGTGCGTTCCTGGCGCAACCTCGCCGATGTCATCGGGTTCGACTCCTACCCGAACACCTACCTGCCCACACCGGTCGACGGCGCCGAAGTGGGCCGCGTCGCTCGCCGCATCCGGGAGCTCGCCTGCCCCGGGCAACAGGTGCTGGTCATGGAGACCGGGTACCCGGTGGCTCCGGTGGCCCGCGGATTCACCCCGGAGCGACAGGCCGAGTTCTACCGACAGGCGTGGGCGGCCGCCCGGGACGCCGGCGTCGACGGGTTCATGCCGTTCGCCAGCATCGCCCGCTACGACCCGGAGCCCGTCTACACCGACGTCGACCAGCGCAACCTGGACGCCTTCGGCCGCGCCTACCAGACAGGCGACGTCGGGACCGTGATCGACCTGTACCTGAACCAGACCGACTGGGTGACGAACAAGCTGCCGACCTTCACCGGCGCACCCGGGCCGTACCTGGGCGTGATGCGCCCGGACGGGACACCGTTGCCGGCCCTGGACGTGGTCCGGGAGATCGGCCGGGAGACCGCCGGACGCTGACCCCTGCGACCGGAGCAGCTCAGCGAGCCGGGTCCGGGGCCGGGTGCGTCGTCGGGACCTCGGACGGGGCAGGACGGCCCACGAGGAGGGTCCAGCACCAGCCGACCGTGTACCCGAGCGCGGCGCCGCCGACGACGTCGAGGGGCAGGTGGGCGGAGACCTGGATCCTCGCGAGGCCCACCACCAGCGCGGCTGCGTAGGCCAGCGCCCGGCCGCGTCGGCCCAGGTAGGGCGACGCCACGGCGGCCATGGCGAACGCGACCGACGTGTGGCCCGAGACGAATCCCAGTCCGTCGGTGGGCGTCCCGCCGTAGCGGGCCACGTCGTCGAGCAGCGCGGCAGGCCGACCGCGCTCGACGAGGGCCTTGACGGCCTTCGCGAGCTGCCAGGCGACGACCCCGGTGGCGAGTACGCCGACCGAGAGCCGCCAGTTGCGTCGCCACCACCATGCAGCGGCGGCGACCACCGGCGGGCCGACGAGGGACCCGAGCTGCATGGGGAGCCACAGGAGGGGTTCGAGCCAACGAGGGCCACCGTTGAGGACCTCGAAGAGGTCCTCCTCCCACGCCGGCAGACCGCGGACAGCGAACCACGTGGCGACGCCGACCACGAGGGCACCGACGAGCGGGTGCAGCACGTCCCGCCCTCGACGAACCGTCGACGACACGGGGTCTCCGCCGGTGGGCAGCACCTTCCGGCGGGGGCGGTCAGCGGGGCCCGACACCGCGGCGGACCGTACCACCCACCACCCATCCGGGCGGCGGACGATACGTGGGTAAGGTGACCCCTCCGCCGCCGGGGGCGACCGGCACCAGGAGGTCCCATGCCCGAGTCCGATCGAACCGCTCCGGTGGCAGCGACCCCTCCCGATCGTGGGACGGGCGAGGTGTTCGACGCCGCGGAGGAGGTGGTCGGCTACGAGCGGTCGCCCCGCGACGTGCTCCGGCTGGTCCTCCTGGCGGTGGCCACGCTCGTGGTGGTGGCGGTGGACCGCTACGTCGGTGACGGCATGGAACCGCTCGAGCGGAACCTGAGCCGACTGCTCGACGTGCGGTGGCAGTGGGGCCGGCTCGTCATCGACGGTCTGTTGATCATCACGGTCGTGGTGGCGGGAGTGGCCACGCTGGTGGTGCCACTGGTGACGAGACGCTTCCGGTTGTTCGGCTATGTGGTGGCCGCCCACCTGTTGGCCGCGGTGATGGTGTCGGGCATCGACGCATGGCTCACCGGTGTCGACCTGAGCCGGGGTGCCACCGGGACCTCGGCCGCCGAGCTCGCCCGCGGTCTGGGCACCGACGTGAGCGGCACCGCGCAGCTGGTCGCCGCGTTCGTGGCCATCGCTCCGTTCGTCAATTGGCGTTGGCGCCGCGCCGGGGTGTGGCTGGTTGCCGTGGTGCTGTTGTTGCGCCTGGTGGTGGTGGTCGACGAGTCGACCTATGTGGCGCTGGTGCTGCTCGTGGGGTTCACCGCCGGTGCCGCCGTGCTCCTCGCGTTCGGTCGGCCCGACACCCGGCCGAGTATGGCGTCCATCCTCGGCGCGCTGCGCTCGAGTGGCGTGCCGGTGTCGTCGATCGAGCCCG
>CAIPVR010000095.1 GCA_903868545.1 uncultured Actinomycetes bacterium | reverse complement strand
CGCTTCTTCTCGCCACCCGAGAAGCCCTCGTTGAGGAACCGGTCAGCGAACGACGGGTCCATGTCGAGGCGCTCCATCCACTCCATGATCGCGAGGCGGATCTCGAGCACGGACATCTCGAAGCCCTTGCGCTCCGACAGGGCCTGTCGGAGGAACTGCCGGACGGAGACGCCGGGGATCTCCTGTGGGTACTGGAAGGCGAGGAAGATGCCGGCCTTGCCGCGCACGTCGGGGCCCCAGTCGGTGATGTCGTCGCCGTGGTAGCGGACCGAGCCCTGCGTCACCTCGTACTCGGGGGACCCCATCAGGGCGGAGGCGAGCGTGGACTTCCCGGACCCGTTCGGGCCCATGAGCGCGTGCACCTCACCGGTGCCGACCGTGAGGCTGACGCCCTTCAGGATCTCCTGGTCGGTGGGGCCGGCGGGTGCGACGTGCAGGTCGCGGATCTCGAAGAGGGGAGCGGGCGACTCAGCCATGACGAAAGTCTATTTCCACTACGGGCGTAGTGGAAATAGTCCGGGCCGCCCCGCGGGCCGCCCGGACGTGGTCGTGGTGACGGGTCGTCCACCCGGGGGTGACCCCGGGCCCACCCCTGTGCTCAGCCGGTGAAGGAGATGGCCGCCGAGGTGGACGCCGGTGCCCGGTTGGTGGTCGTGCCGGCGGACGCCGTCGGGGCGGGTGCCGATCGGACGGCCGGGAGGGCCGTGACCGTCTCGGACGCCACCTGGGCCGGAGGCGCCGTGGTCGTGGCCGCCGGGACCGTCGTGGTGGTGGGCGCCGTGGTCGTGCTCGTGGTGGTGGTCGTCGTCGTGGTGGTGCCGTCACCGCAGGCCACAGTGATCTCGGCCGGGCTGTAGTCGATCGGCCCGTCCTCCCCGAAGGTCGGGCCGAGCTTGACCTGCTCCCCGTCCGGGCAGATGCATCCGAGCTGGCCCCCCACGGAGTCGCAGATCGTCTCCCGCTCGACCGCGCCGCTCTGGCCCGGCCCCAGCAGCATGCCGATGGCCATCAGGGCGACGGCCGCCGTCGTCACCAGTCCTGCCCGCGTACGTGTCGTCATCGTGCTCGCCCCCGATCGGACGCGTCGCCCCTCGATCGCGCCGCCGCCCACGCTTCCACGGCGGCTGAACGAATGTCAACGGCCGGCTGGTCGGGGTGTCCGCCTCAGGCAGGATGGTCGCGCAGGTCCTCCTTCCACGCCCGGAACCGCTCGTGGGTCACCCCGCTCGGCCCGGTGCCCTCGCCGGTGCCGTCTGGGAACAGGCGGAAGGTGAAGGAGTGCCCGAGGTCGGCGTGGTGGACCGCGGTGTACCGGGCGTCGGCGCCCCGCGCCGGACCGGCCCGCCACAGCAGCCACGGGCCCAGTCGTCGCTTGTAGGCCACCACCGTGGCCCCGATGTCGTCGCCGGAGCGGAGCAGGTCCGTCGGCGCCTCGATCCACGCCGTGGCCGGGATGTTGCGGTCGCGGGTGGGCGTGGGTGGCAGGTCGGCGGTGTGCACCGGAGTGGGGTCGACCGGTCGTTCGTCCGCGGGCAGCGCCCGCGGCCCTCGGGCGGGCGGCGTGTCGTTCATCTGCGCAGTCTTCCGGAACCGACGGCCGTCCGTACGACGGCGGCCCGGTGGTCGGTCGGGTCAGGGAGCGGGGTCGTACACCACGATCTTCCCGGCCTCGAAGCTTCCCGACACGATCTCCACCCGGCCGTCGGCGTCGAGGTCGGCCACCACGGGAGGACCGGCCTGACCCATGCCCGAGTCGTACGCGTAGGTCGTGAACGACCCGTCCGCCTCCTGGCGCAGCCAGAACAGCCGGTCGTCGCCGTCGCCCGACACGACCAGGTCGGTCCGTCCGTCGTCGTCCACGTCGCCGGGAGCCAGGCCGCCGGGGGAGAGGGACCCGGGTCCGGTGACACGGGCCTGGATGCCCGAGCTGAGGGGCTGGGTCGCCCACGGCTGGGTCGGGTCCACGCCGGGGGTCAGCAGGAAGGCGGCGGAGGGTGGGTTGGGTCCGTTGAGCACGGTGTTGACGTGGTTGGTGCCCACCCAGCGCAGCACCCCGTCGCCGAGCAGGTCCGGCACGCCCGTCACCTGGAACCCGCCGCCGAGGGCCGCAGTGATCGTGTGGTCGGCCCACTGCCCGGCGGGCTGGGACGGGCTCGGGTCGGCCTGCCGCTCGAACCACACGAAGCTGCGGGCGCCGGTGAAGAACTCCCCGGAGATCACGTCGTCGTCGCCGTCGCCGTCCACGTCGGCCACCACGGGCAGCGCCCCGCCGCCCGAGCCGATGGTCCGGGGCGTGGCCTCGAACCGGTTGCCCGAGGTGGTGCCACGGAACCACTCCGTGGTGGCCGTCGTGGCGGTCTCGGCCACCGTGACCAGGTCGTTCACGCCGTCGCCGTCCACGTCGGTCAGCACGGCCCGGTGGTAGGCGGGGGAGCCGGGTCCCACGAGGTCGTGGCGGACCCATCCGCCCGAGGTCTGCTCGAACCAGGCGAGAGTGCCGCACGGCGTGCCCGAGAACTCGCATGGGAAGAACCCGCCGGTCACCACCACGTCGGCGTCACCGTCGCCGTCGAGGTCGCCGACGGTCGGCTCATTGGGGAACCGGATCCCATCGGCGGGGGTGACCACGTCGGAGCGGGTCCAGTCGTCGAGCGTGGCCCCGGGCTCGTACACGCTCACGCGGCCGGGGCCACCCACGGCGTTGACGAACGAGGAGGCCACGATCTCCGGTCGGGCGTCACCCTTCACCTGGGCCCGCACCACGAACGCGGCGCCGGGAAGCGAGGCGTCGACCACGTGCTCGACGAAGGTCACCGGTCCGGGCGGCACCTCCGGCATGGGCGCGCACGCCGCCGACAGCGCCGCTGCCGCCGCCACGCCGGCCAGCGCCGTCCGGCGCCTCCGTCGTGTCCGCCGAACGACCTCCACGTCCTTCGTCCGTCCCCCGGTCATGGCCAACCCCCTCGGTCCGCGGTGTGCTCGGTGCGCCGCGCCGTCCGCCATCTGGCGGAACGCCGTTCCGCTGATGCTAGGCCGAAGCGCCGACGCAGTGTCCACCGAACCGATCGTCGGGACGGCGCGTCGGCGCTCGGCTCTGGCACCATGCCGGGGTGCCCGTGACCTTCCTGGCCCACCAGGCCCCGGTCCTGCCGCTCAAGCGCCGCTGGCCCGGCCTCGACGGCGTGGCGATGGTGGCGGGCTCGATGGCCCCGGACCTCGCGGTGGCCACGCAGCGCGCCACGCCCCGGCTGTTCCTGGGCCAGCCCCTCTGGTGGGACGGTCACACGGTGGCCCAGCAGTTCAACTGGTGCCTCCCGGTCGGGTTGCTGCTCACCGTCCTACTGCGACGGCTGGTGCTCCCGGGCCTCGCGCCCTACCTGCCCGATGCCGGCCCGTTCCACCTGCAGGACCTCCGGCACGTGGCGCGTACCCGCCACCGTTGGTGGGTGATCTGCGGCTGCGTGCTCATCGGCTCGTTCAGCCACATCCTCGTCGACGGCTTCACGCACACCGACGGGTGGGCGGTCGGGGTGGTACCGGGACTGTCGCCGGGCGTTGCCGCGGTGTCCCAGCTGGTGGCGTCGGTGGTGTTGTCCGCGGTCGCCGTGTGGCAGCTCCTGCTCATCGGCCGCGGTCGGGAGTTGTGTGCGTGGAGCGGCGTCGTTGCCGGCCCGCCGGTGGACCCACCGTGGCGGGCCGCCGTGCGCAGGATCGGGGTGGCCGTTCCCGTGGCGGCTGCGGTGTGGGCCGCCACCCAGTGGGAGCGGGGCCGCACGGTGGTGGTGATGACCTGGTTCGTCCTCGCGGTCGTGGGGTGGGCGGCGTTGGCGAGCGGCGTGCGGTGGGCCACCCGCCGGCGGGGCCTCGATGCGGATCGGATGGAAACGCTGTTCCGCTAGCGGTACCGTGAGGCCCCGAAACGCCGAACAGGGGGAACGCGGCATGCGGACACTCACCACCGGGCGCTCGGGCGCCGTCCACTCCGGCCGGGGGCGCCGCCGCTCGACGGCGCTGGTCGCGCTGCTCGTCGGGCTGGGCCTGCTGGCCGCAGCGTGCTCGTCGCCGCCGGCCACCACCGCCGGCACCGTCACCGGTGTGGGCACCAGGACGCTCGACCTCCAGGTGTCGGGCGCCGCGGCGTACGCGCGCACCGTCGCCGTCACGGGCGGCGCCGTGCGGGTGTCGTACACGAACTCCAACGCGGTCGACGCGATCTCGGGCACGGTGACCTTCGCCGGCGCGTCCGGCGGCACCGCGAGCGCGACGTTCGACCTGCGCCAGGAACTCGGCTCCTTCAACGGGTCGGTGTCGGTCGCCGATGCGTCCGTCGGCCTCTCCGTGGCGGTGCCGCACTCCTTCACCTCGGTATCGGTCGACGGCGACGGCGACGCCTCGGCGACCGCGTCCTCGGGTGGCGTGACGCTGGCCTGGTCGATCACCACGAGCGACGCGACCGGTCTCGACGGCGACCTCGACGCCCTGACCGCCGAGGAGGCGACCTTCTGTCAGGACGCCCAACAGCGTCTCCCCGGCCTCGACGAGGGTGACCTGCCCCTCGGGTCGATCGACAACGTGCGCCACACCTCGCGGGGGCTCTTCGGCAGCTCGAAGGCGACGCTCGTGCCGCTGCAGGTGCAGACCTGGTCGGAGCGCGACATGGCCACCACCGCCGCGGGCGACACGGTGGCGATCACGCACCGCATCTCGTGCAAGACCCGCAGCGCCGACCACCTGGCCACCGTCGGGCTGCCCACGTCGGCCGACCTCTCGTGTGCCGCGCTCAACCAGCGGTCGCTCGACCTCGCGGCGGCGAGGCTCTCGCCGGCACAGGCCGCCGCCTACGCGGCCTCGGGCCGTCAGGTGGTGCTCCAGCCCGACGTGGTGGAGCAGACGGGCGTGGGGTGGCTCACCGCCATCGCGGACGAGGTACGCAGCGGTGCGGAGCTCCGGCTGAGCGCCCATGCGCTCCTCGTCAACTGGAACGACCCGGCCTTCGCGGCGTTCCCCGAGACCATCCGTGGTGTGCACTACTGCACCGTGTGGGCCCCGGCCTGGGCCTACTGGTGGATGACGGTCGGGGCCTTCCAGCCCTGATCCCACCGTGGCGGTCCACGGACCGCCGCCGGATCACACCGCCCCCGCCTTCGCCCCGGCGGGGGCGGTGGCGCGCCCGGGGGCTCAGGCCCGCTCGATCACCTGCACGCCGCGTCCCGGGTGCCATGACCGCACCACGATGCGGTCCCCGTCGGGGTGGACGGCGGTGAGCACCACCTGGACGGGGCGGAACCGGATCAGGTCGAAGGGACCCTCCTGCGGCTCGGGTTGGGTGGCGACCCACACCGCACGTTCCGTGTCGTCGGTGACGAGCTCGGCCGCCCCGGACACCTTCGCGTCGCCCCCGGCCATCGACGCGTCCGGGCCCGGGTTGGTGTGGAGCGCGAAGCGTCCGTCGCGGGCGAGATCGCGGGATTTGGCCGAGCCGGGCATCGCGCCCGCCCACAGGTGGCCGCCGGCGAACTGCACCTCGGTGCCCGAGACCCGCGGTGAACCGTCGGCGCGCAACGTCGCGAGCACATGGTGCGGATACCGCTCGAGGAGGTGACGGACCTCGGCGGCCATGGCCGGTTCCTCCGCGACGAAGTCGGCCCACGCGACCGCCGCGTCGTCACCAGCCACGGTCGACCCATTCCTGGAGGTGGGGTGACTCGGCGCCGATGGTGGTGTCGTCGCCGTGGCCCGGCAGCACGAGGGTGTCGGCCGCCAGGGTGCGGAAGAGCCGGTCCTCCAGCGAGCGGATGATCGTGGGGAAGTCCCCACCCTCGAAGGACGTGGCGCCCGGCCCGCCCGGGAAGAGCGTGTCGCCGCTGAACAGGATCGGCTTCCCCTCCACCACGAAGCACATGGAGCCGGGGGTGTGGCCGGGGGTGTGCACGGTGCGGACACGCAGGTGGCCCACCTCGATGACGTCGTCGTCGGCGAGCACCTCGTCGTAGGAGGGCAGCATCGCCGCGTCCTCTGCCGTCACGCCCACCGAGTACCCGGCGTCGCGTAGTTCGGGGACGGCCTGGATGTGGTCCCAGTGGCCGTGGGTCTCGAGCACCCGCCGCACCCCGAGACCCTTCGCGAGCTCGAGGAGTCGCTCGTGCTCGTTGGCGGCGTCGAGCAGCACCGCGTCCCCGGTGTGTCGGCACCGCAGCACGAAGACGTTGTTGTCCATCGGGCCGACCACCACCTTGTGGATCTCCAGGTCGGTGTCGGCGAGGTGCAGCGTCATGGCGCCAGTCTCGCGTCACCGCCGCCGTGAGGGCCGGGGTGCGCCCATGCGGCGCCGGCAGCGCCGTCGGGGTCGCCGCCGAGGACCCGGAACCCGAGTGCCAGCGCCACGGGGATCTGGGCGGCGTCGAACGTGGCGAAGGTGACCGGGCGGGGCAGGCGGTCGGCGGCCGCGAGGTGCACGGCGTCGACGGTGCGCAGCGGGTGCAGCCGCCCCAGCTCGGCGGCACGGTCGAGGCAGCGCTGGTCCACCGGGACCACGTGGATGCGTTCCCAGTCGTCGCGCAGCGCACGTCGGAGGTCGTCGGTGCGGGTGGGGTCGTCGCCCAGGCGGTCCACGAGCATCAGTGCCTCCGACAGGGCGAGCGCGCTGGCACACCAGTCGCCGTCGGCGGCCATGGCCTCCAGCACCAAGGGGTGGGTGGGTCCGTCGAGGAACCGCGACAGCAGGGCCGTCGTGTCCAGTGCCAGGGTCACCGGCCGCGGACCTCGCGCACCAACTGGGCCGTGTCGACTCCCGCCACGTGGCTCACCGGCCGCGGACCTCGCGCACCAACTGGTCGATGCGCGTGCCGGCCCAGAGGGGGAGGGTCATCGACGGGCCCGGGCGGTCGTCGCGGCGTGCGGGCCGCAGCAGCCCCCGGGCCGCGAGGTCGTCGAGGGTGAGTTCGCCGCGGTCGGGCTCGAGCGGGCCGAGTTGGGCCACGGGCCGACCGCCCACGGTGATCACGAGTCGCTCACCCCCGCCGGCCCGCCGCACGAGGGCCGCCACCTCGGAGCGCAGCCGACGGATCCCGATGCGTTCCACGACCGCCCACCCTAGCGGCGCGGCGACCCGGACGCGTCCACACGCGTACACACGGTGGCGTGCATCGGTGCGGCCCGGCGCGCTAGACCCTGCGACGTTGCATCGTGCCGGGTGGCCCGGCCGTCACCAACCACACCCCAGGGGGTTGCAGTGAACTTCGCCTTCAGCGAGGAGCAGGAAGAGCTCCGCAAGGTCGTCAAGGACTTCCTCAACGCGAAGTCCGACGAGGGCACCGTGCGCGAGCTGATGGACACCGAGTCGGGCTACGACGCAGCGGTGTGGACGCAGATGGCCGAGCAGATGGGCCTCCAGGGGCTGGTCATCCCGGAGGAGTACGGCGGCTCCGGCTACAGCTTCGTGGAGCTCATCGTGGTGCTCGAGGAGATGGGTCGCCGCCTCCTGTGCGCCCCGTACTTCTCCACCGTGGTGCTCGCGGGCCAGACCCTGATCCACTCCGGTGACGAGGGTGCCAAGAAGGAGCACCTCCCCGGCATCGCCTCCGGCGAGACCATCGCCACGCTCGCCTACACCGAGCCCAACGGGAAGTGGGACGAGTCGGCCGTGACGGCCACCGCCACCAAGGACGGCGACGGCTGGACGATCAACGGCACCAAGCTGTACGTCCTCGACGGCCACACCGCGAACCTGATCATCACGGCGGCCAAGACCCCGGCCGGCATCAGCCTCTTCGCCGTGGACGGCGACGCCGCGGGCCTGACCCGCACGGCGCTGTCCACCATGGACCAGACCAGCAAGCAGGCCCGTCTCGAGTACTCCGACGTGCCCGCCGCCCTCATCGGCACCGACGGCGCCGGCTGGGACGTGCTCTCCCAGGTGCTCGACCTCGCCGCCGTGGCCCTCGCCGCCGAGCAGGTCGGCGGTAGCCAGGAGGTGCTGGAGATGGCCGTGCAGTACGCGAAGGACCGCGTGCAGTTCGGCCGACCGATCGGTTCGTTCCAGGCCATCAAGCACAAGTGCGCCGACATGCTGCTCGAGGTCGAGTCGGCCAAGTCCGCCGCCTACTACGCCGGCTGGTGCGCCTCGGAGCTGAACGACGAGCTGCCCTCGGTGGCCTCGCTGGCCAAGGCCTACTG
>CAIPVR010000094.1 GCA_903868545.1 uncultured Actinomycetes bacterium | reverse complement strand
CTCCTCGCCGCCTCCGAGGCGAGGATCCGCAGCGGGATCCCGCCGGCGGGCTTCGCGGAGAACGACCCGACGCGGATCGACCGCTGGAACGAGTTGCTCGCGGCCGCCGCGTCGCGTCGTGGGATCCCCGTCATCGACGTGGCGGCACGGACCCGTGCCTGGCCCGGGGGGGAGTTCGACCCCGGGTACCGGTCGCCCGACGGCGTCGGCTTCACCGCACGGGGTGCCGACGACCTCGCCCGCTGGGTGGCGCCGCAACTCCACCGGGCCGCCGCGGCCACGCCGGCGGCCGGCGCCGGCCCGGCCGACCCCGGGGCCGCCCTGGCCGAGGCCCCCCTCCCGGTCGCGCCTCCTGTCACCCCGCGACGAACCGTTTCCGCCGGGCGGGCCGCCAGGGTGCTGGTGGTCGGCGACTCGGTGGCGTTCAACTACGGCTTCGGGCTCCGTCAGTGGGCCCGGGGGCGCAGCGACGCCGTGGTCGCGAACGCCGGGCAACTCGGCTGTGCCATCGCCCGGGGCGGCACCTACAAGTACCTCCGCGACATCATGGAGTTCGGGCCGAACTGCGAGTGGTCCCGGACGTTCCCCGGCTACCTGGCCGATCAGGACCCGGACGTGGTGCTCCTCACGTCCGGGCTGGCCGAGGTGGTCGACCGGCGCCTGCCGGGCGACGACCGGTTCCGGGCCGTGGGCGACCCGGTGGTCGACCGCTACCTGCTCCGCGAGTGGCTGGGGGCGGTGGACCTCCTCGCCTCCCGGGGCGCCACGGTCGTGCTGGCCACCTACCCGCACTTCCGGGCCGGCCAGACCCAGGGCTTCAGCGACCTCCCGGAGTCGGACCCGGCCCGCGTGGACCGACTCAACGCGATCATGCGCGAGGTGGTGGCCCAGCGGCCGGGCGTGGCCACGCTGGTGGACCTGCAGGGCTGGCTGGCGGCCCAACCCGGGGGTGAGTTCGACCCGGCGAAGCGCGACGACGGCCTCCACTTCAGGGACGACTACGCCACCACCATCGGCGGTTGGTTCGGGCCGCAGCTGGTCCGGTTCGGCCGGTCCGGCGGCCCCGCCTGATCAGCTCGTCAGGTACGGAGCGAGGCCCGGGGGGTGGAGCGGGGCACCACCGGGGCGTCGCGCCCGGTGCCGGAGGTGGACCCCGGCGAGCCGGTGCCCTCCTCGTGGTACTCCTCCTCCACGTTGACCGACCAGATGTCGTGGTCGCCCGTGCCCAGGATGTTCTCGACGGTGAGCATGGCGGTGAACATCGAGTGGTCCTGGTTGTTGTACTTGTGCATGCCGTTGCGCCCCACCGGGTGCACGTTCGGCACGTCCTCCGCCAGCCAGTCCCGCAGCACCGCCACGTTGGCCTTGTAGTCCTCGTCGTAGACCGGGTACGCCTTCGGCATCCGAACGACGTAGCCGGCCTCCACCTGTGCGGGCTCCACCAGGCCCAGGACCGAGAGCTCCTTGGTGGCGAGGGCCACGAGCTCGTCGTCGGGAGCGGACCACAGGCCGTCCCCCTCGAACACGAAGTACTCGAGGCCGAGGCAGGTGCGGCCGTCCTTCACCATGTAGGGCGACCACGAACCGAAGTTCTGGATGCGGCCCACCTGCACGTCGGGGGAGTGGATGTAGATCCAGTTGTCGGGGAAGCCGTCGGCCTCGGGCACCACGAGCGCCACGGTGAGGAAGTCGCGGAAGCCGAGTTCGTCGGCGGCGGCCACGACGCGGTCCGGGGCGGCCGGCTGCATGCCCTTCACGAGGTGGGGGAACGGCATGGTGGAGATCACGTGGTCACACGGGTACATCACCCGCTCACCGTCACCGTTGCGGGCCACCACGGCGGTGGCCCGGTGGTGCTCCGGGTCGCGCAGGATCGCCTCGACACGGGTCTCCATGACCACCTCCGACCCGGCGGCCTCCACCAGGTCGCGGCAGCGCTCCCACATCATCCCCGGGCCGTACTTCGGGTACTGGAACTCCTCGATCAGGCTCGTGACCTGCTTGGACCGGTCCTGCCGGCGACCGACGAAGCGGGACCGGATCGGTTCCCAGACGGCGTGCCACAGCGACATGCCCTTGATCCGCTGGGCGCCGAAGTCGCGTGACAGCTGGGACGGGTCGACCCCCCACACCTTGATGTTGTAGGTGCGGAAGAAGTGCTCGTAGAGGCGCCGGCCGTAGTCGGCCACCACGTAGCCCTCCAGCGTGGACTGGTCCTTGGGCGGGCGGACCTTGGCCCAGAGGTAGGAGGCGACACAACGGAGCGCCTCCACGAACCCGAGGTTGCGCAGGGCGTTCACCGGCTTGATCGGATAGTCGTAGTACTTGCCCTGGTAGTAGATCCGGCTCATCCGCGGACGGAGCAGGAACTCCTCGTCGGCGAGGATCTCGTGCCAGAGGTCCTCCACCGGTCGGACCTTGGTGAAGAAGCGGTGTCCGCCGATGTCGAACTTCCAGCCGTCACGCTCGGCCGTGCGGCTGATGCCGCCCACGACGGTGTCGGCCTCGAGCACGGTGCAGCGCCGTCCGGCCTTGGCCAACTGGTAGGCGGCGGTGAGCCCTGCGGGACCGGCACCGATCACCACCACCCGCTGGCCCTCGGGAACGCCGGTGTCGGTGCTGCTGGTGCGGGGTCCGGAGCCGTCGTCGGTCCCGGACTCGTCGGATGGGGGGAGGTCGGTCATGGGGAGTGGTGTCCGGGGCCACGGGCGGGCACCGGCACCCGACCAACCTAGTCGCGGACCCCGGTCGGTCCGGGAACCGGGCCCGGTCGCGGGTCGGGTTCAGACCGCCCGGAGCGCCGGTTCGCCCGGGCCCTCCTGGCGCCGGATGCGGAGGATCTCGTCGGTGCGGTAGCTGGCCATCCGCACCGACCAGCAGTCCACGCCGCGGCCGCCGTCGGTGCGGAAGAACGTCGTCATCGACTGCTCCTGCTGGTAGGCGTCCACCCCCGAGAGACGCTCCACGGTGCCGTCGCGGAGCGTGATCTCGAAGGCGGTGCCGGCCTCGGGCCGGCCGGCGGGCTGGTGGCGGTCGGAGGAGGGGAAGGTGGTCATGTGAGGACCGTACGGTGGCCGCGATGTGGATCGATAGACGTCGAACCCTGTGATCCCACGGTGGATGGGAGTGGGGGTACTCCACAGGCCTGTGGACACTCCATCGGCGCCCGGGCCGTCGTCCACCGAGGCGATGCCCGCGGACCGTCGCGCCCCGCGGCCGTCCACCCGCGCGAGAGTTGGGGGGTGAGCACACCGACGCCGCTGCCCGCTCCCGACGCCGTGGTCGCCGACCGTCCGGGGCCGCTCTCGTTCGACTGCCCTCGGTGCGGCACCGCCGTGGCCGAGGACTACTACGGGCCCTGCGGCACCTGTCGGGCGGTCCTGCGCACCGAGCAGGCGGCCGAGGGATCCGACGTCGAGGCCGCTGCGTACGAGCCCAAGATGAACGTGACCCCGAACGCGGTGGCCACCAAGGACTGACCCCTCACCCGGCTCGGGGAGGGGCGGCGTCGGTGGTCGCCGTCGGCACGCGTCACAGCGCGGCGATCGGGAGGGGCGTGTAGCGGGGGCCGCGCCTCGGTGCCGGTCCGGCCGCGCCCAGGAGCCGGACCACCCGGCCCCGGTGGCCGGCCCAGGGTGCGAGCAACTCCAGCATCCGGTCGTCGTCGCCGCGGACCTCGCCGGCCAGGGCGTGGCACACGGCGTTCGGGAGGTGGAGGTCACCGAGGAGCACCACGTCGGGGTCGCCGAGCACCGTGATGGCGAGTCCCGTGGCGGTCCACGGACCCACCCCGGGCACGGTGAGGAGCACCTCCGTGAACGGCCCGGTCCCGGCCGCGGTCGCACGCTCGAGCGCCTCCGCGCGACGGGCGAGCCCCCGGATGGTGTCGGCCCGTCGGCGTTCCACGCCCAGGACGTGCCAGTCGGCGTCACCGAGGCGGAGCAGCCGGGCCGGCGTCGGTGCGAGCCGGAGGTGGCCGACCACGTCGGGAGGGCCGGGCGCGGGCGTGCCGTGGCGGCCGACCAGCCACCGCCAGCTCCGAACGGCCTCGCCGGTGGTCACGCGTTGTCCGAGCACGGTGGGCATCACGGCGTCCCACGCCCGGCCGGTCGACCCCATCCGCTGGCCCCGACGCCGCCGGGCGCAGCGGGCCACGACGGGGTGCAGCTCGGGGACGAAACCGTCGACCCGGTCCCGCAGGCCTGCGAGCGCCGGTGCACCCGCCACGGCCGCGGCCGCCCCCGGCCCCCACGCCCGCACGACCAGCCGGTGGTCGAGGTGCCGGAGCTCCACCGTGGCGGGTCCGGCCGCGGTCCACTGGGCCCGCAGCACGCGGCCCGGGCCGACGTGCCACGTCGGATCGCCCCCTCCGGCGGTGAGCGGGCGGCAGGTCAGGACCAGATCGAGATCACCGGATGCGTCGAGGACCGCCTCGACGGCCGGACCGAGGACTTCCTGCGACCCGGTCCGGGCCGTCCCGGGCCCGCCCGGGCCGGGTCGGGCCGACGGCGTGCTCACGGTGGGCCTCCGGCGACCCGCGCCTCCTCCCGGGCCCAGCGGTAGTCGGCCTTGCCGGACGGCGACCGGAGCAGGCGCTCCCGCCGGAGCACCACCTTGGGGAGCTTGTAGCGGGCCAGGTGGGCGGCGGCCGCCCCGCGGAGGTCGTCGTCGGTGGCCTGCGTCCCCGGTCGGAGCTGGACGAGCGCCACCACCTCCTCACCCCAGCGGTCGCTCGGCCGCCCGCACACCACGGCGTCGAGCACGTCGGGGTGGGTCTTGAGCGCCGTCTCCACCTCCTCGGCGAACACCTTCTCCCCGCCGGTGTTGATGCACACCGAGTCGCGGCCGAGGAGTTCGACGCTGCCGTCGGCCCGCCAGCGGGCCCGGTCGCCGGGCACGGCGTACCGCACCCCGGCGACCTCCGGGAAGAGTGCCGCGGTCTTCAACGGATCACCGAGGTATCCGAGGGGGACGCGCCCACCCTGGGCCAGCCAGCCGACGGCGTCGTCATCGGCCGGGAGGATGCGGGCACGGTCCTCGTCGAGCACCACCGCCGTGGCCGCGGGGACGAACCCGCCGCGGGTGTCGCCACCCCGTCGGACGTTGCTCACTCCCTGCCGGCCGGACTCGGTGGAACCGAGGACGTCGACGATCGTGAGGTCGGGGAGCAGCTCCAGCAGTTCCGACTTGAGCGTGGGGGAGAGCACGGCGCCGCCGCTCAGCAGGTGACGCACGGTGGGCAGCTCGCGGGGTGCGCGGCGCAGCTCGTCGACCAACGGTCGGGCCATGGGGTCACCCACGAGCAGGATCGACGTGGCCCCGTGCCGGGCCGCCGCGTCGAGCACGTCCGCCGGGTCGAAGTGCTCCGGGTGGTCCTGCAGCACGACGGTCCCGCCGGCGACCCAGCAGCTCAACGCGTTCCAGTGCGCAGCCCCGTGCATCAGCGGGGGTGCCGGCAGCGCACGGACCGTGCCCCGGGCGGCGGCGACCACCTCGTCGAGGTCGTCGAATTCCGTGCCGTCCCTCCGGCGGACCCCGAGGGCGGCGACGAGGAAGTCCGCCTGGCGCCACATGGCCCCCTTGGGCAGGCCCGTGGTGCCGCCCGTGTAGCAGAGGTACAGGTCGTCGCCCGACCACCCGTCGACCAGCCCGGCCGGCAGGTCGGGGGACGCAGCGGCCAGCGCGGCCTCGTAGTCCACGGCGCCCGGCAGGAGGTCGTGCCCGGATCCGTCGGCCACCTGGAGCAGCAGCTCCGGCGGACGGGCGAGGGTGGGCAGCACGGCGGCCAGCGTGGGAGCGAAGCACTCGTGGACCACCACCGCACGGGCACCTGCGTCGTCGAGGAGGTACCGCAACTCCTCGGCCACGTAGCGGTAGTTCACGTTGAACGGCGCGGTGCGGGCCTTCCAGGCGCCCAGCATGCCCTCGAGGTACTCGTTGCCGTTGTGCAGGTAGAGGGCCACGTGGTCGTGAACCGAGCGCCAGCGCTCGCCCTCGCCGAAGCGGGCCCGGACGCCGAGACCGGCATCGTGGAACACCCGTGCGAGGCGGCGTGTGCGGTCCTGCACCTCCGCCCAGGAGAACCGGCGCTCGCGGAACACGAGGCAGTCGCGGTCGGGGTGCGCTGCACCGACCGCCTCGCAGATGCTGGGGACGTTCAGTTCGATCGGCACGGTGGCCGCTCCTCGACGATCATCGCCCGACGATCATGGCAGGCTGCATCCCCCAGACCGGACCGGAGGGCCCATGAGCGACCACGCAGCACCGCAGGACGGATCGGCCCCCGCCGGGGTGGTGCGCCTCGAACGGGTTGCGGAGGAGGGGCCCGACGCGGGTATCCGCCTCCTCACCCTCGACCGGCCCGACCGCCTGAACGCCATGAACGGGGCGTTGATCGATGGCCTGCACGAGCGGATCGCCGAACTGCGCGCCGACGCCGACGCCCGGGCGGTGGTGCTCACCGGGGCGGGCCGGGGGTTCTGCGCCGGCCTCGACCTGCAGGACGCGCCCCCCACGGGGATCGAGGTGGCGGCCGGGTCGGGCCCCGGTGGTGCCGGGCGGGGCCGCGCCCAGCGCGGGATGGACCTCCAGCAGCGGATCGCCGCGCTGGTGCCGGCCCTGCGGAACCTGCGCATCCCCGTGATCGCCGCGGTGAACGGTGCGGCCGCGGGCGGTGGGCTGGCCCTGGCCCTGGCCTGCGACGTCCGTCTCGCCGCCTCGTCGGCCAAGTTCAACGTGGCCTTCGTGCGCATCGGCCTGTCGGGCTGCGACATCGGGGTGAGTTGGCTCCTCCCGCGGGCGATCGGCACCACGCGGGCCTGGGAGATGATGCTGACGGGCCGCATGGTCCACGCCGAGGAGGCCGAGCGGATCGGCCTGGTGGTGCGGACCGTGCCCGACGACGACCTCCTCGACTCGGCGCTCGACACCGCCCGGCTCATCTGCGCCAACAGCCCGATGGGGGTGTGGATGACCAAGGAGGTCATGCACTCGCAACTGGAGGTGGGCAGCCTCCAGGCCGGCATCGACCTCGAGAACCGGACCCAGATCCTCACCTCGTTCACCGAGGACATGGGGGAGGCCGTGACCGCGTTCCTGGCGAAGCGGCCCCCGGAGTTCAGGAACCGCTGATGCCCCGGCCGACCACCGGCGCCGGCTGGCGGCGCGCGGCCGACGAGCTCGCGGG
>CAIPVR010000093.1 GCA_903868545.1 uncultured Actinomycetes bacterium | reverse complement strand
CGGTCCGGACCGAGCGCGTCGGCCGCCACGGTGGCCACGAGGGCCGAGTCGATCCCGCCCGAGAGGCCGATCCACACCTTGTCGAAGCGGTTCTTGTCGACGTAGTCGCGCACGGCGAGCAGGAGCGCGCCGTAGAGGTCCGCGTCCGCGCTGGTGGGCGGTGCCGTCGGCGTGGGTGGTGCCGGGGCGGCGCGGCCGGCACCCGACCCGGTGACGGCGGCCGTCACGGCTCCGGGAACCACGATCGGCGCCACGGTGCCCGCCGCCCCCGGGGCGACGCCGCCGAGGGGCACGTCCACCAGCGCCACCTGCTCCCGGAAGCGGTCGCCGCGCCAGACGATCCGGCCGGTGGCGTCCGCCACCACGCTCCCCCCGTCGAACACCACGTCGTCCTGGCCGCCGACGAGGTTCACGTAGACCACCGGCACGCCGAGCCGGGCGGCGGTGTGGCCCACCACCCCCTCGCGCCGCTCGGCCTTCGCCGTGTCCCACGGTGAGGCGTTCGACACGACCACCAGCTCGGCGCCCGCCACGGCCGCGTCGGCCACGCGCCCGTCCCACAGGTCCTCGCAGACGAGCACGGCTACCGAGACCGGTCCGTCGGTGGTGGGCAGCACCACGAGCGGCTGCACCACCGGCCCGACGGCGAACCACCGGCTCTCGTCGAACACGCCGTAGTCAGGAAGAGCCCGCTTGGTGACCGATCCCAACAGTCGGCCCCAGGCCGCGATCCCCACGGCGTTCGCGACGGTCCGCTCGACCGAGTCGATCGTGGACCGCGGCTCGGTCGGTTCGAGGAGACCCACGAACGCAGGCGGTCCTTCGGTGGCTGCGGCGAACCGGGTGGCCGCGGCGCCGACCGCGTCGACGAAGGTGCGGTCGGCCGCGAGGTCGTCGATGCCGTAGCCGCACACGGCGAGCTCGCCGAACACCACGAGGTCGGCGCCTGCGGCCGTGGCGTCCCGGTAGGCGGCGACCAGACCTCCGACGTTGCGGTCGAGGTCACCCACGCACGGGTCCAGCTGGCCGATGCCGACGCGGACGTGCCGGGCGGCCATCACGCACCGTCCCGGGCGGGCCGCAGCATGGGCGGGTGCAGCATGTCCGCCGGACCGCTGCGGTAGAGCGCGGGTGCCGGGCCGCGACGGCCCGTCCGGCGCGACCCCATGGCCACGACGAAGCCGTCGGTGCCGCGCACCTTGCGGGCGAAGTTGTCGGGATGCAGGGTCACCCCCCAGACCGTCTCGTAGACCCGTCGGAGGTCGGTGATGGTGAACGGCTCCTCCACGAAGGCGGTGGCGAGCGTCGTGTACTCGAGCTTCGACCGGGCCCGTTCCACACCATCGGCCAGGATCCGGTCGTGGTCGAAGGCGAGCGGGCCGAGGGCCCCGGCCACCTCGGCCACCGGCCACCACCTGCTGGCGCGGGCGTCGGATCCGGCGGTGGGCGCGGGCAGGTCCGGGATCAGCGCCAGGTACGCCACCGACACGACCCGCATCCGCGGGTCACGGCCGGCGTCGCCGTAGGTGCCGAGCTGTTCGAGGTGCCCGCCGGCACGGAGGTCGATACCGGTCTCCTCGGCCAGCTCGCGGGCCGCAGCGGTGTGGAGGTCGGGGTCGTGGGCCACGTCGAGGAACCCGCCCGGGAGGGCCCAGTGCCCCCGGTACGGGTGCCCGGCCCGCTCCACCAGCAGGACCGACAGCACCCCGTCGCGGATGGTCAGCACCACCAGGTCCACCGTCACCGCCACGGGCGGGTGGCGGCCCGGGTCGTAGCCGGCGAGGAACTCCGCCTCGCCGGCGCGACCGGCCGCACGCTCCCGACGCGCCGCGCCGGTCCCGGGCCGAGGGCTCATCGGAGGACGTCCGCGGCGGTGGCGAGCTCGGCACCGGCCTCGACCAGCGCCTCCACCGCCGCCGCCGCCAACTCGGGGGTGACCCCGACCGCGAGGTCCGTCAGGAGGCGGACGCCGAAGCCCTGCTCCAGCGCGTCGAGCGCCGTCGCCTTCACGCAGTGGCTCGTGGCGATGCCGACGACGTCGAGCTCGGTGATGCCCCGGGCCCGGAGCCAGTCGCCGAGGAGGAGGCCGGTGTCGTCCTCGGTGGCCTCGAGCGCCGAGTAGGCGGCGGTCCAGTGGCCCTTCGACACCACGGCGTCGAAGGTCACCCCGAGTGCGGGGTGGAACGCCGCGCCGTCGGTGCCGGCGACGCAGTGGACCGGCCAGGTGTCGAGGTAGTCGGGCTCGCCCTCGGCGAAGTGGTCACCGGGGTCGATGTGCCAGTCGCGGCTGGCGACCACCTGTTCGTAGAGGTGGGCGTTGCCCGCCGCGTGGGCGGTGATGGCGGCGGCGACCGCTGCGCCGCCCTCCACGGCGAGGCTGCCGCCCTCACAGAAGTCGTTCTGGACGTCGACGACGATCAGGGCCCGTCGTTCGGTGTCCTCGGTGGTGCTCATGGTTCCTGCCTCCTGTGCGGTTCGTGGGTCGGTTCGGCTCATGACGGTGCGGGTCCCGGCGGTGCG
>CAIPVR010000092.1 GCA_903868545.1 uncultured Actinomycetes bacterium | reverse complement strand
GGCGGGTCGAGGCGATCGTCGCCGACCTCGACCGACGCCGGTTCGGCTTCCACGTGGCGATCGAGAACTGGCGCCACGACCTGAACATCGGCACGGTGGTGCGCAACGCGAACGCCTTCGGGGCCGCCGCGGTGCACATCGTGGGGCGGCGACGGTGGAACCGCCGGGGTGCCATGGTCACGGACCGCTACGTCCACGTGCGCCACCACGCCACCGTCGGGGACCTGGCGGCGTGGGCGTCGGCCGAGGACCTCCCGCTGGTGGGCATCGACAACGTGGACGGTGCGGTGCCGCTGGGACGGTCCCCATTGCCCGTCCGCTGCGTGCTGCTGTTCGGCCAGGAGGGCACCGGGCTGAGCGCCGAGGCGGTGGCCGCCTGCGCCGAGATGCGCGACATCCCGATGTACGGGTCGACCCGGTCGGTGAACGCCGGGGTGGCGTCGGGGATCGCCATGGCCGAGTGGCTGCGGTCCCACGGCCCGCCGCCCTGACGGCGCCCCGACCGCCGCCCCGACCGCCGCCCCGATCGCCGCCCCGACCGCCGCCCCGAGAGACAGATACCCCCGGGGGGTGTATTGACCTGATACCCCCAGGGGGTACATACTCCACCCATGGGAACCGCCACGCACGGCTACACCGACGACAAGGCCGCCTACCTCACCCGTCTGCGCCGCGTGGAGGGCCAGGTGCGCGGCATCCAGCGCATGGTCGAGGAGGACGCCTACTGCATCGACGTCCTCACGCAGGTCGCCGCGGCCACCCGCGCCCTGCAGGGCGTGGCGCTCGGCCTGCTCGAGGACCACCTCCGCCACTGCGTGGTCGACGCCGGGCGGTCGGGTGGCGACGAGTTCGACACGAAGCTGGCCGAGGCGTCGGCCGCGATCCGGAGGTTGGTGACGTCATGAGCACCCACGACGTGGTCCGCCCCGTGGAGGGTCTCGCGGAACTCGACCTGCAGGTCACCGGCATGACCTGCGCGTCGTGCGCCGGCCGCGTCGAGAAGGGGCTCAACCTCCTCGACGGTGTGGACGCCACCGTGAACTTCGCGCTCGGTCGGGCGCGGGTGAGCTACGACCCGGCGACGGTGGGCGTGGACGACCTCGTGGGTGCGGTGGAATCGGTGGGCTACGCCGCCGCACCGCGGCCCGCTCCGGGCGCGCCCACCGCCGCCCCGCACGCAGGTGGACCGCACGCGGCCGGGCCGGACGTCTTCACCGACCCCCACGCCGGGCACGCGCCCACCGACGACGCCGGGCTGTCGGAACTGCGTCACCGGTTGCTGGTCTCCGCGGCGCTGGCGGTGCCCGTGGTCGTGATCTCGATGGTGCCGGCGCTGCACTTCGACAACTGGCAGTGGCTGTGCCTCACGCTGGCTAGCCCCGTGGCGGTGTGGGGCGCCTGGCCGTTCCACGTGGCCGCCTGGCGCAACGCCCGGCACGGCACCGCCACGATGGACACGCTGATCTCGGTCGGTGTGGTGGCCGCCTACGCCTACTCGCTGGTGGCGCTGTTCCTCGGTGACGCCGGCATGAACGGCATGACGATGTCGACCTCGCTGCTGGCGGCGCCCGACGGCGGGCTCGACCACACCTACCTGGAGGTCGCCGCCGCCGTTCCCACCTTCATCCTGCTCGGCCGCTACCTCGAGGCCCGGGCCAAGCGTCGTGCAGGTGCCGCCC
This sequence comes from uncultured Actinomycetes bacterium, assembly GCA_903868545.1. Classification (GTDB taxonomy): domain Bacteria; phylum Actinomycetota; class Acidimicrobiia; order Acidimicrobiales; family Microtrichaceae; genus CAIPVR01. Next base: position 5,915 of record CAIPVR010000092.1, on the reverse strand, counting down.
TCGAGGCCCTGCTCACGCTGGGCGCCAAGGAGGCGTCGCGCCTGCGGGCGGACGGGACCGAGGAGTTGGTGCCCATCGGCTCCCTCGCCGTCGGCGACCGCTTCGTGGTGCGGCCCGGCGAGCGGATCGCCACCGACGGTGTGGTGGAGGAGGGTGCGTCCGCGGTCGACGCCGCCATGCTCACCGGCGAGAGCGTCCCGGTGGACGTGGGCCGCGGCGACGCCGTCACCGGTGCCACCGTCAACACCTCGGGCCGCCTGGTGGTGCGGGCCACCCGTGTGGGGGCCGACACGCAGCTGGCCCGGATGGCGAAACTCGTGGAGGACGCCCAGACCGGCAAGGCGCAGGTGCAGCGGCTCGCCGACCGCGTGGCCGCGGTGTTCGTGCCGGTGGTCATCGTGCTCTCCCTCCTCACCCTCGCGGTGTGGTGGGTCCTCGGCGACCCGGGACGGGGCTTCAGCGCCGCGGTGGCGGTGCTGATCATCGCCTGCCCCTGTGCCCTCGGCCTCGCCACGCCGGTGGCCCTGCTCGTGGGCACCGGCCGGGGTGCCCAGCTGGGCATCCTCATCAAGGGTCCGGAGGTGCTCGAGTCCACGCGGGCGGTCGACACGGTCGTGCTCGACAAGACCGGCACGGTCACCACGGGCGTGATGGCCGTGGTGGACGTGGTGGCCGCCGAGGGCGAGGACCCGACCGCGGCCCTGCGGCGGGTGGCCGCCGTCGAGGCGGCCTCCGAGCACCCGATCGCCCGGGCCGTCGCCGCCGAGGGTGCGGCCCGGACCGGCTCCCTGCCGGCGGTGCACGACTTCGCCAACGTGGCCGGACGCGGCGTCACCGGAACGGTCGAGGGCGTGGAGGTCACCGCCGGCCGCCCGTCGTTCCTCGCCGGGGCGGGCCTCGAGCTCCCGGACGGGCTGGCCGCCGCCCTGGCCGACGGTTCGGCCCGGGGCCGCACCGTGGTGGCGGCCGGTTGGGAGGGCCGGGTGCGGCTGCTCGTGGCCGTGGCCGACACCCCCAAGGAAGGCGCCGCCGACGCAGTGGCCTCCCTGCGGGCGCTCGGGCTCCGACCCGTGCTGCTGACCGGCGACGCCGAGGCTCCCGCCCTGGCGGTGGCCGAGGCCGTGGGCGTGGACGCCGGTGACGTGATCGCCGAGGTCCTGCCGGAGGACAAGGTGGACGCCGTCACCCGGCTCCAGCGCGAGGGCCGTGTGGTCGCCATGGTCGGCGACGGGGTCAACGACGCCGCGGCCCTCGCCACCGCCGACCTCGGCATCGCCATGGGCACCGGCACCGACGCGGCCATCGAGGCGTCGGACCTCACGCTCACCTCCGGCGACCTTCGGGTGGCGCCCGACGCCATCCGCCTCTCCCGGCGCACGCTCGGCACGATCAAGGGCAACCTCTTCTGGGCCTTCGCCTACAACGTGGCGGCCATCCCCGTCGCGGCACTCGGCTGGCTCAACCCGATGCTCGCCGGTGCCGCCATGGCCGCGAGCAGCCTGTTCGTGGTGACGAACTCGTTGCGCCTCCGGCGCTTCCGCCCCGCGCCGCGCTGACCCGATCGCGGCCGACCCGGCCGGGTCGGCCGGGCGTCCGTCGACGGGTCACCTGCAGCGGCTCACCCGGTGGGGTGCGCGGGGTCGTGGTCCTCGTGGTGCACGGTGAAGGCCACCTCCTGACCGAAGGCCAGCTCGAGCTGGTGCCCGTCGGGGTCGACCAGCACGGCGTAGTAGCCGACCGGTGGGCCGGAGTCGAAGGGCCCGTGCACCACCACGCCCTCGGTGCGGGCCGCGGCCACGGCCCGGTCCACCTCGTCGCGGGACGCCATCCCCACCCCGAGGTGCGCCCATCCGCCGAGCGGGTGGCTCACCGCGGTCTCGAGGAGCACCACCACGAACGGCCGGGTGTGGTCGGTGATCCAGGCCACCCGCACGCCGTCGGAGCCGGTGCGCCGGTGCACCGGTGTCATGGCCGCGAACCGTGCGTAGAAGTCGAGCGCCCGGTCGAGGTCGGCCACCTGCAGCGCCACGTGCGTGAACCCCAGGTCGATCCGCGCCCCGGACGGTGCCGGTCCGTCCGGCGCCGGGTCCGTCGACCCGTCCGCTGCCCCGTCCCCTGCGGGCCCCTCGCCGACCGTCATGGCGACCAGCCTGACACGGCGGCGCCGCCGTCCGGTGCCGACGGGAACCGCGGCGTCCCCTCCCGGTAGCGTCGCCGCCCGTGAACGCCACCGGTCCTGACCCCGCCGACAGCACCCCCAGCGACAGCACCCGCACGGGCGGCACCCCTGCCGACCCGACCGACCTGTTCCGGCTCGACGGGCGCGTCGCCGTGGTGACCGGCGCCTCGTCCGGTCTCGGCGACCGGTTCGCCCGGGTCCTGCACGCGGCGGGTGCCACCGTGGTGGCCGCGGCGCGGCGGGCCGAACGGCTCGACGCGCTGGCCGGCGCGCTGGGCGAGCGCCTGGTGCCGGTGACCGCGGACCTCACCGTGTCGGAGGACCGCGAGCGGGTGGTGGCCCGCGCCGTGGAGGTGGGCGGCCGGCTCGACGTGCTGGTGAACAACGCCGGCTACGGCGTGCCCGCGGCCGCGGAGTCCGAGCCCGTGGAGCACTTCGAACGGACGATGGACATCAACGTCACCGCCGTCTACCACCTCGCCCAGCTCGCAGCCCGGGAGATGCTGCCGGCGGGCCGGGGCAGCATCGTGAACATCGCGTCGGTGCTCGGTCTCGTGGCCGCCGCGCCGATCAAGGAGGCCGCCTACTGCGCGAGCAAGGGGGCGGTGGTGAACCTCACGCGCCAACTCGGCTGCGAGTGGGGCCGCAAGGGCGTCAGGGTGAACGCCATCGCCCCGGGCTGGTTCCCCTCGGAGATGACCCGGGAGGAGATGTTCGACGACGAGGCGGGCCTCGCCTTCATCACCCGCAACACGCCCATGGGCCGCGGCGGGGAGCTCGACGAGCTCGACGGTGCCCTCCTGTTCCTGGCCGGCGACGCCTCCACCTACGTCACCGGGCACGTGCTCGCGGTGGACGGAGGCTGGCTCGCCCGCTGAGCATCCACCCGAGCCACCACTCTCCGTGAGAGTGGTGGCACGGCAAGTGCGGATCAGTCAGACTGCCGACGTGAGGTCGCCGACGGTCGTCGTTCCCCCCTCCGACCCGACCCGTGCGGTCCGCGCCGTGACGGTCGCGGCCGTGTCGGCGATCCTCGTCGTCGCGTTCCTCCTGGAGAGGGGGTCGACCCGACAGGTCTTGGTGGTGCTGAACATTGAGCATGCGGCCTTCGCCGCCGCTGCGGCGATCATCGCCTGGCGCCGGCGGAGGTCCGAACCCGATGCCGGGTGGGCGGCGATCGCCGTCCTCGCCGCGGTCTGGCTCGGCGACCGCGTCGTGACGGTCCTGTTCGAGGTCACACCGCTGCCGGGGGATGGCTCGCCGGTCAAGGCGCTCCTGTGGCTGGTGGGACTTCCGGCCGGTCTTGTCGGGATCTGGCGACAGGCCTTCGGTCCCCTCGATCGGTCGACCCGGTGGCGCGTGCTCGCCGACGCCGCCATGGTGGCCACGAGCGGGGCCTTCGTCATCTGGATCGCCTTCCGGGCGGGCACCGGCACGGACGGGATCGCCTCTGCACCGCACTGGGAGTCGGTGGCGCTGGTCGTGGAGACCGCGCTCGCATCGGTGGTGCTGACGGCCGTGGTCTACCAGCCCCGGCGCCGGCACCTCTGGTGGCTCGCCGCGGCGATCGCTCTCGCGTTGCTCGCGGACCTGTCGGCGCTCCACCGGGAGGTGCTCGGTGAACCGCCGGACGCTCACGGGGGACTGTTGCGGATCCCGGTCCTCGTGGTGCCGGCGCTGGTGCTCGGATTCGTGCTGTCGGTCGACGACGGACCCGAGGTCTCCGCGGTCCACTCGCCACAGCGGGGCCTGCTGTACGTGCCGGTCGCCGCAGCCCTGGTGATCGGGGCCGAGGACCTCCTGGTCTCGGACGGGTTCGACCGGACCGACGCCCGACTCGCGGTGCTGGTCGGGGTGGCCCTGGCGGTGAACGTCGTCGTGGCCAAGAGCGAAGCCGCCCGTGCCCACCGGGCGGTCGAGGAGGGCGACGTACTGCTCAGGGCGGTGTTCGACTCGTCACCCATCGGCATCGTCGTCGCCGATGGTGACGGACGGATCCTCCGGGTCAACGCGGCGATGGCGGGCATGTCCGAGTCGTCCCCGGGCGCGACGGTGGACCAGTGCTTCGAGGCGTTCGCCGGTCCTGCACACGCGGAGGAGCACCACCGGCTCCGCCGTGAGGTCCTCACCGGTGCGCGTGACTCGTTCCTGCAGGACCTCGACGTGGGTGAAGGAGAGGGGCGTCGACACTTCCGCCTGCAGGTGGTGCGCCTCGACATCGGTTCGTCCCCGGGCACGCTGTGCCTGCTGCGCGAGACCACCGAACAGACGCGGGCCCGCGAGGAGCTCGCCTACCTCGCCCGCCACGACCGCCTGACCGGTCTGCCCAACCGGGCGGCGTTCGAGGAGGCGGTCGCCGACGCGCTGGGGTCGGCCCCCGACGACCTGCGCCGTCGACACGCCGTGGCCTTCGTCGACCTCGACCAGTTCAAGGTGGTGAACGACTCCCTCGGTCACGCGGCGGGCGACCGGCTGCTGCGATCGTGCGCCGAGAAGATGGTGTCGGTCGTGGGCGCCCGGGGCACGGTGGCCCGGTTCGGGGGGGACGAGTTCTGCGTCCTCCTTCCCGCAGCCCACGTCGACGACCACGAGGTGGTGCTGGACCGACTGGTGTCGAACCTCCGGCTGCCGGTCGAGATGGGCTCCGAGACGGTGTACCCGACCGCTTCGATCGGTGTCACCCTCGCCCCGCCCGGTGCCGATGTCGGCCGGCTGTTCGCCGAAGCCGATGCTGCCATGTACCGCGCCAAGGAGCGGGGCCGGAACCGGATCGAGTGGTTCCGGTCGGCGGACACGACCTCGGTCGTGCAGGCCCGGCGGCTCGTCGCCGACCTGCACCGGGCGGTCCGGGCGGCGGAGCTTGAGGTACACCACCAGCGGGTGGTCGACCTCACCTCCGGCCGCACCGTCGGCACCGAGGCCCTCGTCCGCTGGCCCCACCCGGGGCGCGGTCTCCTGCCCCCAGCCGCCTTCCTCGGGGCGGCGGCTTCCGCCGGCCTGATGGTGGAGCTCGGCGAGGTGGTGCTCCATCGTGCCTGCGCGGAGGCCGCCATGTGGGACGTCCCGCCCGGTGACGACCGGGCGCCGTTCGTGGCCGTCAACATCGACGCCCAGCAGCTCGCCGCCCCCGGCTTCGTCGATGTCGTGGCCGGGGTCCTGGTCGACACCGGTCTCCCGGCCGACCGCCTCTGGCTCGAGATCACCGAGTCCGCGCTCATGGCCGACATGCGGGCCGCCACCCGGTCCCTGGACGGTCTACGGGCGCTCGGCGTGCACCCGGCGCTCGACGACTTCGGCACCGGCTATTCCTCACTCACCTATCTCCGGAGCTTCCCCGTGGAGGCGATCAAGATCGATCGCAGGTTCGTCGACGGCATCGACCGACACGGCGACGACGCCACCATCGTGAGGGCGCTGGTCGATCTCGGGGGCCAGCTCGGCCTTCGGGTGGTCGCAGAGGGGATCGAAACGTCGGCCCAACTGGACCTGCTGCGGTCGTGGGGGTGCGACACCGGGCAGGGGTACCTGTTGGGCCGGCCGGTGCCCGTGGCCGAACTCCCCGAGCTGCGGCGGGAGGGTGTGGCCGCCGACTGAGGCCGGCCGGCCGCAGGACGGATCCCGGTCAGCCCTCGGCGGGGCTGCCGGCGAAGGCCACCGGGTCCCCGGTCTTGGGGATCGCCGGCCGCGACCAGCTCATCATGTCGCCGAGGCGGTCGGTGACGACCTTCCACTCCTC
>CAIPVR010000091.1 GCA_903868545.1 uncultured Actinomycetes bacterium | reverse complement strand
GTGCCGGCGGAACGGGTACGGGTGGCGGAGCGGGGCCGTGACCCCGGCCGCTACCAGCCGCTCCCTGCGTCGGAGCTCGAACGGACACGGGCCGAGCTCGGGCTGGAGCCGTCCGACCGGGTGGTGCTCGCGCTGTCACGTCAGGAGCCGGCGAAGGGCCTCGAGCGGCTCGTCGACATGGTCGACCCCATGGTCGAGGAGGATCCCGGAGTCCTCGTCCTCGTGGCCGGCCGCGAGGGCACGGCCACCGGGGCGCTGCAGCGGAGGATCGCCGGGATCCGTCATCCCGAACGCATCCGCCTGCTGGGGCACCGCACCGATGTGCCGGCGTTGCTCCAGGTGTCCGATGTGGCCGTCTGCACCTCCCACCGCGAAGGGGGCGCGATCGCCATGGTCGAGGCCTGGGCCTCGTCGTGTCCGGTCGCCATCGTGCCGCTGGACGGTCTCGAGGGAGTGTTCGTCGACGGGCGGAACGCCGTGGTCCGGCCGGCCGGTGAGCTCGGTGCGGCGATCACGGGGCTGCTGGCGGACCCGGAGCTGTCGGCCCGACTGGTGGCGGGCGGTCTCGAGACGTTCCGCGAGCGGTTCACCGTGGAGCGCTCCGCGGAGCGCCTCGCCGAGGTCTACCGATGGGCCGCCACGCGGGGCCGCGACGGCTGATCAGCCGCCCGGCAGCGCCTGTCGCACGCGTGCTGCTGCGCCCCGGGCCGGTCCGTACCAGCCGGGGCGGATCCCGTCGGAGGCCAGGCGCTCGCGCTGCTCGAGCAGACGGCCGGCGACGCCGCGGGGCACGAGCACGCAGGTGTCCTCGACGGCCTCGCAGCCGAGGTCCTTCTTGTGGCCCCGGTCGCCGCGCAGGTAATCGAAGGTGTGGAGGCCCTGTTCCTCGGCCCATTCCATCGCGATCGTCCCCATCACGATCCCGAGGCTCAGCCGGGCGTACTCGGGATCCCAGCCGGTCTTGTACACGCAGAACGAGTCGCCGGAACGGAAGCCCAGCATCGCCGCGGCCACCCGGTCGCCCTGTTCCAGCAGGAGGATCCACGGCGTGTCGGGGGCGGTGCTCGCGTCGGCCAGTTCGCCGAGGAGGCGCATCCGGGCGTCGCCGAGATTGCCGGGGCCACCCTGGGCCGCCCACCGGCCCTCGTGCACGGTGCGCAGTGCGCGGAGCGCCTCGTCGAAGCCCTCCCCGGCCGGCACCCACCGTGCGGTGATGCCCTCCTCCGTCACCTGGCGGTGCCGTCGCCGGACGTTCTTGGCCATCTTCTTGGTCCACGAGTCGGCGAACGCCCCGTCGGGCGCCCTGGTGACGGCAGGGCAGCCGGTCCGGCGGGTGATCCGGGCTCCGGGCAGTCGCACCGCCAGGTCGGTCCAGCGCGGGTCGAGGTTCTCGAGGTACAGCGTGGACCGTCCCGCTTCGCGGTCGGCCGCCTCGAAGAGCGCCGCGGCGACGGGGCGGGACCCGGTCACGGGGCCCACGTGATCGGCGGACCCGGTTCCGGCGCCGGCCACACCGACGTAGGGGACCGTCACGGGAACCCGGCTGTGGAGGTGACGCCGCAGCCGTGTGAGTGGCAGCACCCCCAGCAGGGTTCCCCCGGCGGAGCGCACGGTCAGGAGCACGAGGGGTGCCTCCGGCTCGAGGTAACGGTGCCACACCTCCCACCAGGCCGGTCGGCAGAACGGCCCCACCTCGCTCGCCCGGGCGAGGTCCTCCACCTCGTCACGGATCTCGGTGAGGGCGTCCCACCCGTGCCGTCGCGCCAGGACCACCGCGTCGCCCGGAGCGGGCTCCTCCGGGACCCCGCTCCGCCGGTCCCCGCTCGACGCCGTTCCGGACCCCACGTTCTCCACCGCACCCCTGTCGTCGACGGCCGTGCGGCCGCTGTGCCCCGATTCGTTGCCGTTCCCGAGGGTAACGAGCGCGGGAGGACTTGGTGCGCGCCGGGCCGGTTACCGGCCCGTGCCGGGGCGCCACCGGTGGTCCTGCGGGGTGCCCGGCACCGCCATCCGCCCGGGTGCGCGTCCGCCATCGCGGCGGCCGCCGCGGCATCCTTGCGGGGTGAGCACATCCGCCGGAACGCCGCACGGCCCCGACGCCACCGTCCCCATCGGGGACGGTGTGGCCTGCGGCCTGCTCGCGATGCTGGGCGGGCTCGCGGCCGCCGAGCTCCTCGCCGGGCTGGTCGACCGCTTCCGGTCCCCCGTCACCGTGGTGGGGGACCGGGTGGTCGACGCGGTCCCGGCGCCGGTGAAGGACTGGGCGATCCGCACCTTCGGAACCTCCGACAAGGCCGTCCTGGTGGGTGGCACGCTGATCCTCCTCGCCCTGGCGGCTGCGGCCGTGGGGGTGGTGGCGGTCCGGCGCTCGCTGCGTGCCGGGCTGGTGGGCGTGGGGGTGTTCACGCTCGTGGGGGTGTTCGCCGCGCTGGGTCGAGGTGGCGCCGGCGGCGTGGTGCCGGCGCTGGTGGCGGGGGCCGTGGCCGCGTGCGTGCTGGCGTTGCTCGCCCGGCGCGCCCTCGCCGCCATCGCTGGCGGTGGCGCCGGCGGTGGCGGTGCGGCGGTGGAGGACGACCGCGTGGTGTCGATGCGGGCGGCGCACGCGAGCAGCCGACGCGGCTTCATCGGGCTCGCGGCAGCGGTGGGTGCCGGGGCGCTGGCCGTCGGCGCGGCGGGCCGGTGGCTGCAGCAGCAGGGCGCGGTGGCGGTGGAGCGCCTCAAGGTGGTGCTGCCCCGGCCGGCGGTTCCCGCCCCGCCGGTGCCCGCCGGGGCAGAGCTCGGCGTGCAGGGCGTCACGCCGTTCATCACGCCGAACGACGACTTCTACCGCATCGACACCGCGCTGGTGGTTCCCCGGGTGTCGACCGACGACTGGACGCTCCGGGTGACCGGCTACGTGGACCGCCCGCTCACGTTGACCTACGAGCAGTTGCTGGCCCGGCGGATGCAGGAGACGGTGGCGACGATCGCGTGCGTCTCCAACGAGGTCGGCGGTGACCTGGTGGGGACCGCCCGGTGGCTCGGCTGCCGGCTCGACGACCTGCTGGCCGAGGCCGGTGTGCAGGCACGGGCCGATCAGGTCGTCGGCGTGTCGGTGGACGGCTTCACCGCGGGATTCCCCACTGCGGTGCTCGACGGTCGCGACGCCCTCGTGGTGGTGGGGATGAACGGCGAACCCCTGCCCGAGCCGCACGGCTACCCGGCACGGCTCGTGGTGCCGGGCGTGTACGGCTACGTGTCGGCGACGAAGTGGCTGAGCGAGATCCGTCTCACGCGCTTCGACGAGTTCGAGGGCTACTGGATCCCCCGGGGCTGGTCGCGGGAGGGGCCGGTGCTCACCCAGTCCCGCATCGACACGCCCCGGCGGGGGGCCACCGTGACCGCCGGGCGGCCCGTGGCCGTGGCCGGCGTGGCGTGGGCCCCCGTCCGGGGGATCACGGGCGTGGAGGTACAGGTCGACGACGAGCCGTGGCGGCCCGCCCGCCTCGGCGAGGAGTACGCGGCCACCACGTGGCGCCAGTGGGTCCTCGACTGGGTCCCCACCCCAGGTGCCCACACGCTGAAGGTGCGGGCCACCGACGGCACCGGGACCGCCCAGACGGGCGAGGTCACCGACGTGGCCCCGGACGGCGCCCGGGGCTGGCACACCGTCCGGGTGACCGCCCGGTGAACCCGCGCCGGCTCCCGGGTCGAGGGGTCGTCGACCGGTGAGCCTGGTGGTCCGCCAGCAGCTCGGACTGGCGGTCACCGCCGGCATGCTCGGGGTGGTGATCGCCCTCGTCGACCGCCGAGGGCCCCTGGTGTTCCGCGTGCGGGCCGTCGGCCTCGTGGGTGCCGTGGCCGTGCTGCTCGGCGTGCGCTACGGGTCGGTCCGGCCCCTCGCCGGGGCACTCGTCGCCCTGCTCCTCGTGCTGCCCGGCGACGACGAGGACGGCCCCGTCCACCCGCTCGGGCCGTGGGCGCTCCCGCTCGCGGTGGCGAGCATGGTCGGGGTGTGGGCGTCGGTGCCCGACGTGGAACCGGCGCTCGCCACCGGGTCGGCCCTCGCGCCCCTCGCGCTCGTTCGGGCGGTCGACCGACGCACCGTCGGGCGGATCGGCACCGGCGTGCTGGTGGTGCTGGTGGTGGCGGTCGCCGCGTTGGGCGCGAACTCGCGTGCGGTGGTCGTGGCCGCCGCGGCCACCGTGGGCATGGTCCTCGTGGCACCCCTGGTCGCCGGGTTCCGGCCCTCGCCGTTGCGTGGCGGACCGCTCGCGGTGATGGTGGCCACCCAGGTGGTCGCGGTCCCGGCCGCACGCCTCGCGGTCCGGCAGCCCGCCGGGCGTGTGGTGCTGATCGCTGCGGTGACCCTGCTGGTGGAGGTGGTGATGGCCGCCCTGTGCGTCAGGTGGGCCGACCGAACCACGCGTCGAACAGCACCGTGAAGCGCTCGGCCAGCACGTCCGCGGTGCGCCGGTAGGCGCGTGCCGGTCCGCGCATGGGGTCGGCGACGTCGTCGGCGGTGTCGAGCACCCGCCCCAGCACCCGCGGCTGGGCGGCCACGGCCCAGGCCCGCAGTGCCGGCCCGTCCAGCGGGGCATCCGGTACCCCGAGACGGGCCGCGGCCGCTGCGCCCTCGACGGTGAGCACGTGGTCGGTGCGGTCGGGCCAGTCGCCCACCAGGCGCATGACGTGCGCCCCCTCCATCGTCAGCACCACGTCGGCCTCCTCCACCATTCCCGGCTCGAGGCGCCGCGAGACGTGTCCGCGGAGGTCGAGGCCCCGGCGCGACGCGGCCAACACGGATCCCTCGGCGGCCGGGGCGCCTCCCGCCAGGAACCCGGCCGATGCCACCACGGCGGGGACACCTCGTCGCTCGAGATCCGCCCTGGCGATGACCTCCCCGAGCGGCGAGCGGCACTGGTTCGCGGTGCACACCACCAGCAGTCGGACGGGTGCCGGCACGTCCCTCACCCCACTCCGGCAGCCCGGCGCAAACGGTCGTAGGTGCCCAGCGTGGTGGCGATCACCCGATCCTGGTCGAACTCCTGCACCGCCCGGGCCGCGGCCGCCAGCGACATCGACCGTCGCAGGTCGTCGTGGCCCACCAGGGTGCCGAGGGCCCGGGCCAGGTCCGTCGCCGACCGTGCCGGCACGAGGTTCCCGGTCACGCCGTCGTCCACCACCTGACGGCAGCCCCGGATGTCGGTGGCCACGATCGGCAGGCCGGCGGCGGCGGCCTCCATCGCCGAGCGGGGGAAGCCTTCGCGGTGCGAGGCGAGCACGTAGAGGTCGAACGCCCGGTACAGCTCCTCCACGTCGTCGCGCATGCCCAGGAAGCGGACCCCGTCCGCGGTGGCCGCGGCCACGGTGGCGCGGTCCAGCGCGTCGGCCTTGTCCGCGTCGTCGGGGCCGGCCACCACCAGTTCGGCGGTCGGGTACTGCGCCCGCACCGTTCGCCACGCCTCGAACAGTTCCGGGTAGCCCTTCTCCGCCACGAGCCGTCCGACCGCCCCCACCACCACGGCGTCGTCGCCGACCCCGAGTTCCGCCCGGGCCGCGGCACGCCGGGCCGCGTCGTCGGGGGAGGTGCCGAAGCGGGTGAGGTCGATCCCGTTGCCGAGCAGCACGAGCCGTGAGGCGGGGATCCGCAGGACGTGGCGGAGCGTGTCGAGGTCCTCGGGGTTCTGCACCAGCTCCGCGTCGGAACAGGTGGCCGCCAGTCGCTCCAGGCCGTAGACCACCGCCCGCTTCCGGAACCGGTCGTCGGGGAGCGCGTACAGCCCGTGGACGGTGTTCACCACCACCGGTACCCGCGCGGCCCGGGCGGCGAGACGGCCGTACACGCCCGGCTTCGGGTTGTGGGTGTGCACGATGGTGGGTCGCAGACGCCGGAACGCGGTCCGGAGTTCCCCGAGTGCGAGGAGGTCGCGGTGCGGTGCCATCGCCCGCGTCGCGTTGGCCAGCGGCACGTGCGTGACGCCCCGGGCCTCGATGCGCTCCACGAACGGACCCGGCGCGCTGAGCCCGAACACCTCGTAGCCGGCGTCCACGAAGGCGCTGAGCTGGGGGCCGAGCAGCAGTTCGAGGCTGATGTCGGTGGTGGTGACGTGGACGAGCCGGGGCCGGCCGGCCGTGCTCACGACGTGGCCCCGCGGTAGCGCACCCGGTTCGCGGTGCGCCGGAGCCCGTCCTCGAAGCCGAGGCCGCCGCGGGCCTTCGCACGGAACCACCGGTCGCCGTCGGCCGGCTGCACCGGTGACCGGGAGATGCGGTGGAGGTCGGCGCCGGGATGGTTCGCCCGCGTGCCCGCCAGCACCGCGGTGCGGAACCGGCGCCGCACCGCGGCCTCCGCCACGGCGGAACCGGCGACGGCCTTGGGGTAGGCGAAGTGGGAGGGAGCGACGCCGAGCCGTTCGCCGAGCAGTTCCGTCGCCCGGTCCAGCTCGCCGTCCACCGCAGCGGGCTCGAGCCGGTCGAGGAGCGCGTGGGTGTGGGTGTGGTGGCCGATGGTCACCAGCGACGAGGAGGCGAGCTCGCGCAGCCCGTCCCAGGTGGCCGGCCGCCCCCCGGCGGGGAACTCGACGCCGCGCTCCACGAAGTCGGTCGCGACGTAGAAGGTGGCGGGCACCCGGTGGCGCTCCAGGGAGGGCAGCACCGTGTCCACCCAGTCGGCGGTGCCGTCGTCGAAGGTGAGCACCACCCCGGCGGACGCGGGCGTGGACCCGGCCGACAGCTCGTCGGCGGCGGCGTCGAGGGTGAGCACCCGGTGGTGTTCGCAGAGCCAGGCGAGCTGGCGGTCGAAGGCTGCGGCGTCGAGGTCCATCTGGCCGCCGGAGCCGGACCCGACCCGGTGGTAGATGAGGACCACGATCCCGGGTGCCGGTCGCCGCAGCAGGTCGACGCCCGCCGCGGTCCACTTCACCGCACCCCGGGCCAGCGGCACGGCGGCGGTCCGGAGGGAGCCCACCGGCTCAGAGATACCGGACGTTGGTGCCCTTGAGGGCATGGCGGCAGTCCAGCACCGGGATCTCCGCCGAGCCCACCATCTCACCGTCGAACTCGTCGTGGTCCACGAGGTAGGCCACCACATCCACCTGGGCGAGGTCGCGCTCGGTGCCCTCCACCCGGTGCGCGCCCTCGGGGAACTGGTGCTCGGCGACGTGCGGGTCGGCGAGCCACACCTCGGCACCGAGCGCCTGGAGTTGCTCGACGAGCGGCCGGGCCGGCGTCTCGCGGGCGTCACCGGTGTTCGCCTTGTAGGCGAGCCCGTACACCAGCACCTTGGAGCCCCGCACCGAGCGGGACTGGTCGTTGAGCAGGTCCTGGATCCGGCGCACCACGTAGTCCGGCATGTGCTCGTTCACGTCGTTGGCCAGCTCGACGAACCGGAAGCTGCGTCCGAGCGACCGCTCCACCTGCCACGACAGGTACGACGGGTCGATCGGCAGGCAGTGCCCGCCCACGCCGGGCCCGGGGGTGAAGCGCATGTACCCGAAGGGCTTGGTCGACGCCGCGTCGATCGACTCCCACACGTCGATGCCCAGGTCGTTGGCGAACATGGCCAGCTCGTTGACCAGCGCGATGTTGACGTGCCGGAACGTGTTCTCCAGCAGCTTGGTCATCTCCGCCTCGCGGGTGCCCGACACCGGCACGGTGCGCTCCACGAGCCGGTCGAAGAACGCCTGCACCGCGTGCAGCGACGCCGGGTCCATGCCCGAGACCACCTTCGGCGTGTTCTCCAGCCGGTAGGTGGCGTTGCCCGGGTCGATGCGCTCCGGGCTGTACCCGAGGTGGAAGTCGTCGCCGGCCCGGAGGCCGGAGCCCGACTCGAGGATGGGGAGCGAGAGCTCCTCGGTGGTGCCCGGGTAGGTGGTGCTCTCCAGGATGACCGTGCAGCCCGGGGTCACGTACGGGGCGAGCGTCGCGCAGGCGGACTCGATGTAGGAGAGGTCGGGGACCCCCTCGCCCATCGGCGTGGGCACGGAGATCACGGCCACGTCGAAGTCGGCCAGATCGGCCGGGTCGGCCGACGCCCGGTAGCTGCCGGCGTCCACCACGGCACGCAGCCGCTCGTCGGAGATGTCCTCCACGTACGACTGCCCGGCGTTGAGCAGCTTCACCTTCCGTGGTTCCACCTCGAAGCCCACGACGTCGAAGCCGACCTCTGCGGCCCGCACCGCCACCGGCAGGCCCACGTAGCCCTGCCCCACGACCACTGTCCGGTCCTTGATACGCCCCATGGTGGATCTGTCGCCCCTTGTCGAGAATCGTGAGTTGCTGTGGTGAGAGTGGTGGATCGTCGGCCCCGGCCGCCTCACGGCGCCGTTCCGTCAGATCCGGTACGCAGTGTGGTGGTGCCACCCCGCACCGTCAATGCTACGGGCCGGATCCCGGAATTGGGTCGTATTCCCCGCTTGATGTGAAGTTCATTCGGTGATTCAGTGTGGGCGTCGTCAGGCTGCTTCTGGGGGGAAGGGCGGCGGCTGCAGGCGCCTGATGACCAGACGGGGCGGGTCCACACCGAAGTGGACCGAACAGGGGCAAGGGGCAGATACAAGTGACGAATCACTTCCCGAGGTACCGATTCGCTTTGCAGGCGGGTTTCGACGCAATGGCGTGGGCCGTGGGCCTCGCGTTGGCGGCGATCCTGCGGTACGACCTCCACGTGACGAAGGTCCCGTGGTCCGGGGTGGCGGTCATCGCCGTCATCGCGATGGCGGCCCAGGCGCTCGTGGGGCGCGCGGTGGGCCTGTACGTCCACCGGTGGCGCTACGGCACCTTCGACGAGGTCACCGCAGCGGTCCGGTCAGTGGCGATCACCACGGTGATCGTGGCGGTGGCCGACCTGATCCCGGCACTCGACCGCCCGGTCCCGTTCACCGTCACCATCCTCGGCGGCGCGCTCACCCTGTTCGTGATGACGCTCGGCCGGTTCGCCTGGCGGGTGCTGCTCGAGAAGTGGACCCGCCTCGGCGACGACGACCGCACCCCGGTGATCGTCTTCGGTGCCGGCGACGCCGGCCTGCACCTCATCACCTCGATGCTGCGCACCGGGCCCTACCACCCGGTGGCCGTCCTCGACGACAACCCCGACCTGCGCAACCTGCAGGTCAAGGGCGTGCCGGTGCGCGGCGACCGCACCTCGCTCGAGCGGGTGGCGGAGTCCACCGGCGCCGACACGATGGTCATCGCGATCCCGTCGGCCGACTCCGAACTGGTCCGTGAGCTGGCTGCCTGCGCCGACGCGGCCGGGGTCACGCCGCTCATCCTCCCGGCGGTCGACGAACTGCTCGGTCACGACGTGGGCGTCGGCGACGTCCGGCCCCTCACCGAGGCCGACCTGCTGGGCCGTCGTGAGATCACCCTCGACATCGACGCCGTGGCCGGGTACGTCACCGGCAAGCGGGTGCTCGTCACGGGTGCCGGCGGCTCGATCGGTTCCGAGCTGTGCCGCCAGATCCACCGTTTCGCCCCCGAGTCGCTGGTCATGCTCGACCGCGACGAGTCGGCGCTGCAGGCCGTGCAGGTCTCGATCGAGGGTCGCGGGCTGCTCGACAGCCGTGACCTGGTGGTGTGCTGCATCCGCGACGTGGACCGGCTCACCGAGGTGTTCGAGGAGCACCGGCCCGAGGTCGTCTTCCACGCCGCGGCGCTCAAGCACCTCCCGCTCCTCGAGCTCCATCCGGAGGAGGGCTGGAAGTCCAACGTGTGGGGCACCCACAACCTGCTCGAGCTGTCGGGCCGCTTCGGCGTGGAGAAGTTCGTCAACATCTCCACGGACAAGGCCGCCGACCCCAGCTCGGTGCTGGGCCTCACCAAGCGCCTCGCCGAGCGGCTGACCTCCGACGCCGGCCGCCGGTTCTCCGGCACCTACCTGAGCGTGCGGTTCGGCAACGTGCTCGGCAGCCGTGGTTCGGTGCTGCCGCTGTTCCGTCGCCAGATCGAGGAGGGCGGGCCGGTCACGGTCACCGACCCCGAGGTCACCCGGTTCTTCATGACGATCCCCGAGGCGTGCGAACTGGTGATCCAGGCCGGCGCCCTCGGTGCCGACGGTGAGGTCATGGTGCTCGACATGGGCGAGCCGGTGCGCATCGCCGACCTCGCGAAGCGCCTGGTCGCCGAGGCCGACCGCCCGGTCGAGATCGTGTACACCGGCCTCCGTCCGGGCGAGAAGATGCACGAGGTGCTGTTCGCCCCCGACGAGGCGTCGACGGTGTCGGAGCACCCGATGATCCACCGGGTGGACGTGCCGCCGGCCACGCCGGCGGAGATCGCCGGCATGGACCCGTTCCGCTCCACCCGGGTGGAGGACGACGAGGCCCGGGTCATCGACCTGCGGACGGCCCGCCAGCGGGCCTCCGACAGCGACCTCGCCCAGAGCGTCTGACGCCGTCGTAGGCAGTCACTCCCTCCACGCCCCGGCTCTGTCCACACCCCAGATCGGAGAGCGTCGTGTAGGGAAAGAGTGTTAAGATTAGTGGTG